>JAAYQG010000083.1 GCA_012519415.1 Treponema sp.
GACTCAAACTGGAATAATACAAGACTTACAGCATTGGCAAAAAAAATTAAATTTGATTTTGATACACCACTCGAAAAACTTTCAGAAAATCAGTATAACGCCATAATGTACGGTTATTCGGAGCCCATTCATTTCGTTTATACAAGACAAGACGGTAGCGGTGTTTCGGATTTTAATCAAGTTTGGATTGGTATAGTGCCTGAACTAAAAAGACGATATGCCGAATCTTTTTCAGATTCACAACGTGATAGGCTTGAGCTTTTGATGAACAGAAATATATGTAAAAGCTGCGGCGGAAAACGTCTTAAACCGGAAGCTTTGGCAGTAACTGTAGGTGGCAAAACAATTTACGAACTTACTCAGCTTTCAGTTGATGAGTCAATTGATTTTTTTAATAAATTGAAACTTACGGAAAATGAACAGAAAATAGCTTTTCAGATTGAAAAAGAAATTAAAAACCGTTTGATATTTCTTAAAAATGTGGGACTAAATTATCTAACACTTGAGCGGCAAGCTGCGACACTTTCCGGCGGAGAAGCTCAACGCATAAGACTTGCAACACAAATTGGTGCAAGTCTTGTCGGTGTGCTCTACATTTTAGATGAACCGTCAATCGGGCTTCATCAACGCGATAATCAACGGCTTATAGATACTTTGATTTACCTACGCAATTTGGGCAACACGCTCATTGTTGTTGAGCATGATGAGCAAACGCTTAGAACGGCTGATTATATAATTGATTTAGGACCGGGTGCTGGTGTACATGGCGGAAATGTTGTTGCAGCCGGAACTCCTGAGGAAATCGCAAAGATAAAAGAGAGTATAACAGGGCAATATCTTGCAGGAACACTTCGTATGAAGCTACCTGAAAAACGGCGAAAAGGGAACGGTAGTTTCCTTCTAGTGAATAATGTAACTGAACATAATTTGAAAAATATAAGTGTAAAAATTCCCCTTGCTGCTTTTACTTGTATAACAGGTGTGTCTGGTTCTGGAAAATCTACATTGTTAAGTGATGTAATTTGGCCTGTATGTTCAAATCAAATTATGCGTTCAAAATTAGCTGTAGGTGCATATAAATCAATCGAAGGACTTGAAGAGATAGATAAGGTAATAAATATTGATCAAAGTCCTATTGGACGCACTCCGCGTTCAAATCCTGCAACGTATGTTGGCGTTTTTAATTCAATAAGAGATTTGTTTGCAAGTTTACCGGAATCAAAAGCACGCGGCTATAGTGCAGGACGTTTTAGTTTTAATGTAAAAGGTGGACGCTGCGAAAATTGTCTTGGTGCAGGTACTATAACTATTGAAATGAACTTTTTGTCAGATGTTTATATTACTTGCGATGTTTGTCATGGGAAAAGATTTAACCAAGAAACATTAGAAGTTCGTTATAAAGGCAAAAGTATTGACGATGTTCTTAATATGACAATAGAAGAAGCTGCAAATTTCTTTGATTCTATTCCTCATATTTTTCGTAAACTTGAAACGATGTGCTCTGTCGGATTGGGCTACATTAAGCTAGGACAAAGTGCTCTTACACTTTCCGGTGGAGAAGCTCAACGCGTAAAACTTGCAAATGAGCTTTCTCGTCGTTCAACGGGGAAAACGCTTTATATCTTAGATGAACCAACGACAGGTTTGCATTTTGCCGATGTTAAGCAATTGATGGGAGTTATTCAACGTCTTGTTGAACAAGGAAATACAGTAATTATGATTGAACATAATCTTGATGTTATTGCTCAAGCAGATTATTTGATTGATTTAGGTCCTGAAGGCGGAACTGGTGGTGGTACTATTGTTGCAGAAGGAACGCCGGAGGAAGTGTCTTTGTGTAAATCATCTTATACGGGCATTTTTCTAAAAGAGCAGCTGAATCGTGAAAAATGTTAAATATGCAATATGTAAATAAAACTTTTGCAAGGAGAGGATTTGCTAAATAAAGATAATCATACATCGATTGCGCCGAAGCTACATTCATTTAATAAATTCTCAATTGCAATTTTTTGTTTTTTTGCAGTTCAATGCTTTATGTTTATATATGCACAATCCAGTATTGTTACCGTGCATAAGGCGCAGCGAACCGAAACAAAAAAAGACAAAGATGGTCGTGATTTAATAAGTTTTGTGGGTGATGTTTTTTTAACTATTGAAAAAGATAATATTGTTATCGCAATTAGCGCAGATAAAGTAAATTTTGATCGTGAACGCAATATGCTTTATGCAGCAGATAAAGTTATTATGACCGAAAAAGTTGCAAAAAGCTCGGATAAAACTTTATCGGGTAACTCTTTATTGATGAATACTTCAACTTTAGAGGGCGTTTTTGATGATGTTAAGTTTGTTCAAAAGCAGACTAACGTAAGAAATCTTTCAGCTGAAACTACACTCATTGTTTCTTCTGAAATTTTTTCAAGAGAAGAGGGTGGAACTGTAGTTTTTAAAAAAGCGCGTCTTACTTTTTGTGATGAAGAGAATCCGCATTGGCAACTTCGTTCAAGTAGATTGTTTCTTCTACCCGGTGCGGAATTTGCATTGCTGAATGCTGTTTTATTTATTGGGCGTGTTCCTATTCTTTATCTACCGTTTTTTTATTATCCGAAAGATGAAATGATATTTAATCCGGTTTTTGGGTATCGTCCTCGTGTTGGATATTTTACGCAAACAACAACTTATTTGATTGGTAGAAAACCGCTTCCCGAAGACAGTAGCCAAGATGATGCGTTATTTAATTTTGCGCAACCTTCTCAACTTATGCAACAACGGCGCGACGGTTTGTTTCTTAGAAATTTAGATACACCTCTTGGCGAAGATTATTCAAAAGATTATTTGAAAATTCTTTTGGACGGATATTCCAATCTTGGTGCGATGGTTGGTGTGCAAGGTGAATTTTCCTCAACGGATTCTTACTTTAAGAATATTTCTTTTTATGATTTAATCGGTGTAAGTCGAAATCTTTATAATGTTGAAGAAAATGCATTATTTAGTCCTTATAATACGATTGGAAAATCGGAATGGAATAAATCTAATCTTTTTGGTAAAAAATTGCCTTTTAGATTCGCAGCAGGGCTTGAATTGGAAGGTTCAGGAGATTACACAACATTTAACATTTCGTTGCCGTTTTATTCAGATCCCTTTTTTAAGTCGGATTTCTTAAATCGAAGTGAAAATATGGATTGGATTAATTATGCAACAACTCAAGGAATCAGTACAGAAGCTGAGCGAAAAAAATTCACCGATAGCATAGTAGAATCTTATGTATGGAAAATTGACGGCTCAATAACTCCAAACTGGGGGAAAGTTTCTGATTTTTTCAACTTTAGACTTACATCGTTTTATTCAAGTCTTGATTGGGCTTCAAAACAAGATACTACTATTAAGTCTGATGTTGATCCTGCTAGATGTTTTTTTTATCCGGCTAAGATTGTTCCGTTTGCTGCTACAGCTTCCATTGACGGTGCTATTTTTAGTTATCCACCTAAAAAGAAAGAACCGATTTTAGGCGAAGTCCCTAAAATAGATTTGGATAAGCCTGTTGTTTGGATAGGACAAGGGGAAACTGCCGAGCAAAATTCTTTTAGCAACGAATTGCCTTTTCCTGTTCTTGCAGTTAATTCACCATCAGTAAAAGAGATAGAAGAATTTAAGTATTTGATTAATTATAATTATACGCCTAATTTTATATCTTTATATAATTATTCTGCGGAATCTTGGCCTAATGCATCTACTAAAGCTGAAGCATGGAAAGATTATATGTCAAATTTTATAGGCTTTTCAGGCGACTTTACACTTTCAAGTTCTGCAACGTGGTACAATGGTTTTGTTAGCCTTGATGACAAATTTGTTTTTAGTCCTTCTTATCAAGAACACTTTCATATTTCAGAAAAATTTTATCCAACAGATGCTGCTAGGAATCAAGTCAAATTATCTGACTACATGGCTAGGAAATTTGATATTACAAATACAAACACATTGAAATTCAGACCGTTCGTATTAAATGATGTGTGGTCGGAATCTTATATTGCGTGGAATACTCAATTTAGATTGATTCGCACCGAATTTGTTGGCACTGCATCTGCTCCTGTGTGGAAATATCACACCGTAGAAGGAACTGAAAAAGCAATTCCTGTTCATAATATTGCAGCAGCAGCTATATACAGAAGTAACGATTTATATAGCAATCTTGCTCTTGTTTCACAGCTTCCACCTCTTTTGCCAAAATATTCTGTAAATTTTTCTGCAGCAATACCTCATTTTACAGCCAAAATTGAAACAGGTTTTGCAGTAAGGTCAAGAGAAGACCCGACATGGAATTTTCTGCCTTTTGTCGAAGAAATTTCTGTAAATGCATTAAATAATAAGCTATCTATAGCTCAATCATATAAATATTTACCGGATTCACACAGACATGATTATTTGAATTTTTCAGCTTCTTATGGCGGTTTATCTTTTAAATATTCTAAGCTTTATACAACCGGTTTTAAATTTGATGATATTGCCGGTTGGAAATCCGACGGCGAAGAGAAATTTCGTTCGTTTCAAGGAGTTTTAAGTTATAAAAACCCTGCAAAAACTTATTTCTGGTGGGGCAACAGAATCGGTTTTGCTCCATCATTGTCTACTGGTATTGTTTGGGATTTTTTGCGTCCGCCTATGAGTTATTTCACTTTTTCTCCGGCTTGTCATTTTAGAATAAACGAATTTATTGAAATTAGATTTGCTTCGGAGCATCGTAACGATGTAATTTTTCGGTATTTTCAAGATGCGCTCGGAACAGGACCGCATATTCCAGGTGAAACCAATTTATGGCAAGATTTAATTGATTCTTTCAATTTTGCTGAATATAACAAAAGAAAAATGTCAGGCTTTAAGTTGAAAAGTCTTTCTCTTGAAATGAATCATAATCTGCATGACTGGGATATTAAGTCGAAATTTAAAATTGAACCTCGCCTGTTAACAGAAAAAGGTATTACAAGATATGATTATTCACCTTACATTTCCGTTTCTGTTGTTTGGAAACCGATGTCTGCAATGAGAAGTCATATTGTCGATGAATACGGTTCTATTAAACTGAACCCTTGACGATTAGCCGAACGCAAGGTAAAATCGCTTTGGTGGAATCTTCTTATACGATTGTCGTACCGAATCTAGAGTTTCTTTCTCAGTTGTGCGGCATAAATGACAGTAATCTGCAACTCATTGAAGAACACTTGGGTGTAAGCGTGTTTTTGCGTGGCAATGAGCTTTCTATTTTTGATGCTGATGCGGAAGTTTGTGATCGTTTTAAGTTGCTTTTGGAGCGTGTATCAACGGAATTTTCTGTTGATTGCATTAATTCTAAAGATATAATTCAATCAGTGCTTAAGGATCTTACTTCTATCGACCAAAACGAAAAGCTTGAAGAGCAAACATCACTTTCTAAGAATTTCATTCAGATACCCGGTGCTTTTAAACGTGTTTATCCAAAAACATCGCAACAGGCTGCGCTTATTGCAAATATGCGTAAATATGATATGGTTTTTTGTTTCGGTCCTGCCGGTTCGGGTAAAACCTTTCTCGCTGTTGCGGAAGCTTTGTCGCTTTTACTTTCCAGAAAAAAAAGAAAGCTTGTACTCACAAGACCTGTTGTTGAAGCAGGCGAAAATCTTGGTTTTTTGCCTGGAGATTTAGAACAAAAAATAAATCCTTATTTAAGACCGCTTTATGATGCAATAGATAATTTGTTGCCTACGGAAATTATTCGACGCATAGATGAAAACGGAATGATTGAAATTGCTCCGCTTGCATATATGCGAGGTCGTACAATCAATGATAGTATAGTTATTCTTGATGAGGCGCAAAATACAACTGCGGAACAAATGAAAATGTTTTTAACACGTATGGGCGAAGGGTCAAAAGTATTTATTACCGGCGACATAACTCAAATAGACTTACCAAAGCGCATTCCGTCCGGGCTTGTGCAAGCTACAAAGATTCTTGCTTCTGTTGATGATATTTGCATTATGCAGATGCATGATGATGACGTTGTGCGAAATCCTTTGGTTAAAAAAATAATTAGAGCTTATCAAAATGCGGAAGAAGTTTAGAAAAAATCAGTACAACCAAAAGAAAGACGGATTGATTATGTTTTTCTTTCATTCTCTTATGAATTCAATGAAAAAATCCAAATCACGTCTTTTTGTTTTGTTAGGTGTGTTTTTGCTTACAACTTTTGTTTCTTTTATTGATTATGCAACGCGCAACAATGCTTCAAAACCGATTTATTATGAATATGAAGTCGGACAAATTTCAGATATTACAGTTGTTGCAAAACGAACAATAATACCCATTACGACAGATGGGCTTGTTGTTAGTGCTGGTGAAAAAATTATCCGAAAAGGTTTTCCTATTACGGAAGAAGCTTATGAAAAATTAAAGCTTATAGCAGGCGAGCCTTCAAAGATTGATTTTCACGATTTTGGGCGAACTGTTCTTTATCTTATCCTGCTTGTTGTTGTAGCATTGATTTTGCTTAAAACTGTACAGAAAAACTATGCTTTCAAATTGCGAGAAGCTATTTTTCTCGGTGCGCTTTTTGTTCTTGTTTATTGTCTTTCTGCGTTGATGTTAAACACAAAAACTTTTTCTTCTCCATTTTTTCTTGTTGTGCTAATTCCTGCAGCTTTATGTACAATGCTTATTGCAATTCTAATTAATATTGAAACAGCAAACTGTTTCGCGCTTTTATTTGCAATGGGTAGTCTTGTTGCAACTTCATTTAGTGCGGTTGTTTTTCTTTTTGTTTTTATTTCAGGTTTAATAAGTGCGCGCCTTGTGCATAAAATGGAAAAGCGCATTGATTTTATTTATGTTTCATTTATTCTCGCTTTTTTAGATTCACTTTTGCTTTTTATTTTGTGGGTTATTTTCCCAAAAGATTCAGTAAAAATTGCGATATGTCTTGCCGGTGTTGCATTTAACGGATTTATTTCCGGTGTTCTTGTTCTTGGTTTTCTTACTCCTTTTGAATCTCTTCTGAATACTGTTACAGTGTTTCGTCTTATGGATTTATCTGATTTGAATATACCGATTATGAAACATCTTATGGTTACAGCACCCGGCACATACAGCCATTCGATGATGGTCGCAACTCTTGCAGAAAGTGCTTGTCGAGAAATAAATGCAAACCCGCTTCTTGCGCGTGTTGGTGCGTATTATCACGATATTGGAAAATTGGAACAACCTGAATATTTTGTCGAAAACCAAAATGAATATAACAAACATGACGAGATTAATCCTAGAATTTCAGCTTCTATCATAAGAAGGCACGTTAAAAAAGGAATTGAAAAAGCTTATCAACTTCATCTTCCGCAAGAAGTTATTGATATTATTGCAGAACATCATGGGAATGGACTTATTGCATATTTTTATAATGAAGCAAAAAAACTCGATGAAAATATTTCACCAGATGAATTTTCTTATCCGGGAAATTTGCCTTCAACAAAAGAATCTGCTGTTGTGATGTTGGCTGATACTGTAGAAGCTGCTTGTAGAACTCTTGAAAAACCGTCAGTTCCGCGTCTTGAAAAATTTATACGGCAGCTTGTAATGAAAAAATATGAAGATAGACAGCTTGATAGATCTTCTTTAACGTTTAAAGAAGTTGATACAATTCAAGAAGTTTTTGTAGATACTCTTGCAAGTTATTATCATTCGCGAATTGAATATCCGAATCAAAAAGATCCGGATAAAAAAGAATCAGTTGAAAAAACAAATGGTTCTGAAAAACAAGAAAAAGCGAACATAAGGAAAATTGATGAAAAATAATGTTTTTGTAAGTATGCAAGAAGAATGTGAACCTCCATCGTGGTTTGAAAAAGTTGAACCGTTTGTGTTAGAAATCCTTGAAAAGCTTGAACTTAACCATTGGGAACTATCTGTGATGTTTTGTAAAGATTCTTTCATTCACGAACTTAACAAGCAGTACCGAAAAATTGATAGTCCTACAGATGTGCTTTCTTTTGAACAAGGCGGCGAATACAAAGACGAAGAGGGCATAAGTTGGTTTACTGCAGGCGATATTGTAATTAGTCTTGATACACTTGGTTATAATTGTAAAAAATTTAATGTATCTTTTGATGATGAATTGAAACGGCTGCTTGTTCATGGAATTCTTCATTTGAAAGGCATGGATCATGCAGATAATTCGCCAGAACGGGAAATGCTCATCTTTCAAGAGGAGTTTTTGAAAAATTTAAATTATCCGCAAATTATTGTAGACTCTATTTGGGATTCGAAATGATTTTTATTATTCGATGTTTTTAATGAGGTGTTGCTATTTGAAACAGGCTATTGTTTGTATTTGTAGAAATCTTTTGTTTTTACAATTTTGTCTAAAATTAACTAAAAAGCATAAAGCGGCTATGTTTAAGGGTCATCCCTTAATATTCGATAATAATTCAGTAATAGGAATTGCACATGAAAGTTTTAGATAAACTATTTGGAAAATCAAATGAAGAGGAGCCTCACAGTAATGGACTTATCGTAACAGCAGAAGAAAAAGAGCAAATTCTTGAAGAAAAGCGTGATATGATTCGCGGTATTGAAGATTTGTCTGAAACTGCTGTAAAAGAGGTAATGGTTCCCAGAATTGATGTTGATTTTATTTCTGATGAAATGAATCTTGACGAAATTCTTGAAACTGTAACATCTAGCGGACATTCGCGTTTTCCAGTTTATAATGGTTCTATTGATAATGTAGTTGGAGTGCTTCATGTTAAAGATTTGATTCGTTTTGTAGTAAAACATGAAGATTTTGAGCTTGATAAGGTAATTCGTAAGCCTTTTTTTGTTCCGGAGTCTAAACGTATTGACAGTTTGTTACGAGAATTTAAAAGACGTCATGTTCATATTGCAATTGCCATTGATGAATATGGTGGAATGTCAGGTATCGTATGTTTGGAAGACATCATCGAACAAATTGTAGGTGATATTCAAGACGAATTTGATAACGAGCGCGAAGATATTTTAGCAATTTCTGAAAATATGTGGTTGTGCGATGCGCGTGTTAATGTTGAAGACTTGAATGAAACTATTGCGGCTGATTTTCCAGAAGAGGAATTTGATACTCTTGGCGGTTTTGTATTTGATTTGTTTGGTAAAATTCCGGTTAAGTATGAAAAAGTCAGTTGGAATGCTTATGATTTTATTGTGCAAGACATGGAAGGACATCGTATTAACCAGATAAAAATTATTAGGCGAACAGGAGAATAATGAATGTTGGGTGGGAATAAAAAATTATTTTTAACGCTGATATTTTTGGTGGCAGGTGCCGTTCTTATCGCTCAGTCTGTTTTTGGAACAAACGGCAAAAAAACGCCTACAGCACTTGAATGGTATAATCAAGGAAAAGAAGAGCAAGATGCACAAAATTGGTATACTGCAATAGAGTTTTATCAAGAAGCTTTGCGTTCAAATCCTTCTTACGGGCAAGCATGGCTAAGTCTTGCAGAATGTACTTATGCACTTGGCGAATATAATTTAGCTATTTCTTATGCAGATTCAGCTGCGGAATATTTAAAAAATACTACAGCTATTGCAAATCTCAAAGGTTTTGCATTAATTGGACTTGCGCGTCTTGATGAAGCTCGTGCTGTTTTTGATCAAGTTTTAGCAAAATATCCAAATGATACAGATGCACGTTTTGGACTTGCAGAGCTTGATATTTTTGTTGGAAAAATCTCCGGTGCTGAATCTTTGTATATTGATGCGCTTAAACGGCAACCCGAAAGCCGAAAAGCACTTCTTTCGCTCGCGCTTGTTTCATATGAGCTTGGAAAAACAAAAGCTGCAAAAGAATATATAAACCAAGCTTTGAAATTTCACAGTGATAATCCCGAAGTTCACTTTTTTGCCGCTTATATTCTTGCAAGAGAAGGTTCTTGGATTGAAGCAGAAGGACGAGTTCGTTCTGCTATTCAGCTTAGACCCGGCTACGATGAAGCATATAGTTTGCTTGCGTCAATTCTTTATTCAACAATGCGCTATCAATCTGTTGTAGATATATGTGAATATCGAATAAGCCGCAACAGAAAATCTACATCTGCTTGGTATTTAAAAGGTTTAGCATTAGACAGATTAAACCGCATTGAAGAAGCTATTGCTGCGTATCAAAGCGGCCTTGAAGTTGATCCAGAAGACGAGATTATGCGCACTGCAATGGAACAGCTTGTTTGTTCGTTTCTTGATATAGAAGATGCTCGTCGCACTAAATGGGCACAATGGCACAGCAAAAAAGCAGAGGAATTTTCTCAGAAATATCAATCGTTACAGGCGCGCTACGAGTATAAACGAGCACTTACTATTAATCCTGCCAGTGCAGCTTCTCGCATGGCATTTGCAGAAATTCTGCTTCGTGACGGTTATCCGGAAAATTATCTTGGACAGCTACGCTTTATAAAAGAGCAGGGGCATGAAAGCAAAACCATTGATGATAAAATAGAATCTTATTCGTCTTTACTTGAAGGATGTTTATCAAATAAATGGGACGTTGATCCGTTTTATCTTGATAAGACAAGGTATCGTATAGGACTTTATTATATACAGCCGTCTGTGCAGCTTGTTCACCCCGATTCAGAGCAGCTTACTTCTAAAATGCTTGCAGAAACTCTTTCTTCGGATGGACGGCTTAAAGTAACAGCATATTCTTCTTCAATAAGCGGATATTCAGAAGCATTTAGATTATCAAGACAGGGTAAACAAGATTATTTTGGTTTGGTTGAATTTGAAGAAAATGAGCGTGAACTTACAATTTCTCTTACGATTTATGTAGCAAAAACAGGCAATAAAGCTGCCGAATTTAAAGTTTATCGAACCGGCAACAATCGCTATGCAAATGCATTAAGACGCATGGGACAAATTGTTTTTGACGCATTACCAAAAAGAGCTAAAATTATTGGAAGAAACGGCTC
>JAAYQG010000084.1 GCA_012519415.1 Treponema sp.
AATAGGCTTTTCCAATGGTCTCATGCTAATTTTTCTTACTGTCATCTCATTGTATCTGTAATGATAGCAAAAAAAGATGAAAAAACTGCAAATTCAATAAAAAAAGTGCCCTGCCGAAAAAGCTCATACTTTCGTTGACAGGTCGATTGTTTAGTGATATATTTTTATTAGAGTCTTTGTTAATCTGTGCAGGGTCATGCCGCGCAAAATATACGGGCTTCCTTTTGGAATGGTTCCCGTTTTTGACAGTCGAAAGACCGTCTAACCGCGCGAAAGCAGATGAATAAAGGCTCTTCTTTATATCTTTAGTTCCAACAACTGAAATATAAACAGTATCCCCTAAATTTCCCTTAGCATATTTTTTTCTTGAAACGGTAACTTGCACATAGTTGTTTGAATCTCCTGCAGGAGCGATGCCTGAAACGGTTTGATAAACAACTCCGATTGTTCCGTCTTTCATTGTTTTATTATAGGCTTTATATCGTGATTGTGTGTGTATTCCGTTTTCTTCCAAAAGTTCTTTTGCAAGCGGCAAATATTTAACATGATTTATAAGATTAGGAATACTTCTTTTTGACTTACCACCTTTAGAATTGGAGCCTTTTAATTTCAGGTGTGTAAAACTGATACTTTCAAAACTTATTTTCTTTCCCTTCAATTCCTTACAAACAGATTTTTCAGGGTGTTTTTTCCAGTCTGCAATCCATACATTTTTTATGTAGTTGTCAGCAAGATTGATTATATCTGTTCTTGTCATTGACTGCTCTATTACAAGCGGTTTTGCCTTACATCGTGTCATTCGTGAAAAATTATTATTCTTGTCATAATAGTAACGCATTGTTCCGTTTATGAATTCCTTCCTGCTGTACTTGTGCGACTTAATTAGCATATCCCAATCATCTTCAAAAATCATTCCCTTAAATCCTTAAAAATTAAACATAAATGACTTTGCTATTTCAGTATAGTTTTATTTTCGCATAAAGTCTAATATACTAACTTAATCAACAACATCTGCCCTGAAAATGCGGAAATCCTATTTTCGTTCAGAAAAAGGATAATCCTCTGAAAAATAAAGGGACATAACAAGATTAAATCCGTCTTTATTAAGTTTTATGTCAGTAGTTTGTACCGTAAAGAATATACTCAACATTTTGAGTTTGCTCCCTATCTTGTTCTATGCAATTTTTTTTAATGCTTGTGCAACTAAGTTTTTTATGTATTGCTCTTCGCTTACAAGTTCGTTTAACAGCTCTGTTATTGCTTTTTTTACTTCAAGAAAACGGTTCATAAGTTCTTCTTTCGTTTCGACACCGCTCAAGAATATATCTTGCTCTCCGCTTGCGCTTTGTCTTAAACCTGCGCCTAAGTCTTTCATACGCTTTGCAAAGGCTATTTCTTTTTCATCGTGAATTATTTCTGCAAGTCTACCGGTTATTTCATCAGGTTTTTTCTCATCAAATAACGTTTCTTGCTTTAAGTACGTTTGAACGTCCGGGAACTTCTCACGGTTTCTCATAACGTTTACTGCGATGTTTACGGCTTCGTTCAATTCGTTATTAAAAGAGTATTCGCTTCCGGTTCCTTTGTTTTCTACAAGCGGCAAGATAGCACGTACAAGTTTTTTTCTGATAAGTTTTCCACCGGCTGTGTCGAGTTTTCTAATATTGCTTTCGCTTAAAACACTTCCGACAAGTACCGTTTCTACAAAGTCTTTGCCGGTATCGTTTAACATACCATCGCTTGTTGTATACTGCGCTTTTTCGTTATCTCCGATTATGCCGTTTTTAATAAGTGCATTTACAAACTCTTGACTGCCTTTTTTATCGTTATAGAGTTCTCCCATTGTTTCATATCCGGTTATTTTTTCTGCAATGTTTGATATGTTTTTAGTGTTCAGCGTCTTTGTAAGCTTTACCGCCTTCTCAACGTTATTCATTGTCTTTTTGTTATCACGATTAAACACTGCAAACATATCTGTTGTATACTTGCCTTTCAGTTCTTCTTCAACTTCTAAAATTACTCGAGGGTGCTTAAATCCTTTTAAGTCATCTTCTTCAAGTCCGTATTCGTCTATATCCTCTTTAAGCGACTGCAAATATTGTTTATCTGTTCCTTTTTTAGCCGCTATCTTAGATGACATAGTGCGATTATTCCCGCTAATTACTATGCCGTCTTTCGTAACGATTGGCGGGGACTCTAGTGCAAGACTATTAAAATTAGATGCTATTCTTAATACGCTTTCTTGTGCGTCTTTATCATTCTGATAATCTCTATCGTTTACGCTTCTTTTATCTTCAGTTTGTGGGAAACCGTCCGTAGGCGCAAAAGTCTTTTCATTATGGCTTGCTGTAGGTGTTTCTGCTTCTACAATCTTATAATAACACCTTACTCTGTCTCCATTCGGCAACGTTATTGTGCGTTTTCTTCCGGTTACACTTTTAGCGTTTTCATAGTTTTTGCGAATGTCTGAAAGTGTTTTAGGACTTGATTTTTCTTTTGAACGATTTAATTTGTCCATGTATTTTTCTTCTAAGAACAAATCATTGACATCGTTATTTTCTTGTAGTAGACTTTCTATAGGCTTCAAGTCAAGATATTCCACCTCAGCGAGATTGGTTCGCTGTTGGTTTATCAACGCTTGGAGCTTATTTTTATTTAAGTACCTTGCCTTGCCTTGATTTATCCAGTTTAGCCATTCATGGTTATCTTTATTAAACAATCCTCTAATATCTGATATTTGCCCATCAACTTGATTAAAATGAATTCCTACAACAAAATTTTTATCATCTTTATTAAGATTTACAATTACATTTTGAGATTTATTTCCATCACCGTAATTAAATACAGCTAAAGGATTTTGTAAAGCTAATGGCAAATCTTTAATTTCATCAGCAGAAAACTTGTGAATATTCATCTTTAATTTTAACTGTTTTGCAAGTAATTCAATGTTATCATTTGGAAAACCACATTTTAATAAAATTTCAGATGGTTTCCCAAGCTTAAATTTATATTTATCATCTAATTCCCCATTTTTTAACTTTTCAATATCATTATTAAATTCATCATTTGTTTTATGTATTTCTTTTGAAGTTTTTGCAAGTTCATTTTTATCATCACGAAACGATTTTCCTTTGTTGTTTTCCCCATTAAAATGTGGTATATTGTTGGTGGAGGTTTCAGGGAGAGACTCCCCTGCGTAATCAGATTGCGGGCTAGGAGTTGTAGTCTGTCCTTCAATAGGGGTTTCAGATTGAATCCTTTCTGTGTAATTAGTGCTAGGGTACATCAACTTAGCATTTTCCCCTTTCTTTTCATAAGTTGTAATAATCCAAGTTTTTTTATTTCCGTGCCATTCTTCTTTTAATGCTAATTCAAAATCATCTTTTCCAATACATAGTCGGTTTTTATAATCTCTATAGACTTCTCCGTTCTTAACAATATCGCCAATTTTATTTACAACTCTCATACCGTGTTTGTCGATAATATGAGCCATTCCATATCCTTTATGCCTTTGTGCGTTCGTTACTTTACCCCAAACAACGTCAATATCGCCAATTTCAGGGCGGTTAAAAGCTCCTTTAACTTGCCCGCCTTTTTGTTTTACTATGAAGTCAACGGCTTCTTGTCCTTTCCCTTTATATTCTGGATAATTTTTTTCAGGATAACTGTCGTACAATCCATTACTTTCTTTGTAGGGCACCCACCTCATATTAGCTTGCTTAATATACTTCTTGCCGCTCCATATTCTGATTGTGCCAACGGGTAAAGTTCGTCTACTTTTTTCTATGAGAAATATTGACGTTCCTGTGCTTTTATTTTCTTGTAATTTTTCTTGCTCTATTGCAAAAGCCGACTTTCTAAAATAAAGGTTGCATTTCCTATCAAAAAAACACCAAGATTTACTAAAAATATCATCGCTAATATTGTTTTCCCCGTCAAAATATGATATACTTTTTTTAGAATCGTCATTAACAACATCGTGTTGCGGCTGTCGTTTAGGGACAGTTCCGTTTTTGGACGTTGTTGCCGGGGTTGTCTGTGACGGTTTATTCTTTTTTACCCTATAAGCAGTAATAAGTTCTAACTCACCTTTACCAGCTCTAAATTCTTGAACAAAAAACACCCCATTTTCTACTTCTTCTCTAAACACAATTGCAGTATTGTTGTTATATTTTTTTTCTGAAACAGTTATATCATTCGTCGTGTTGATTACATCAAACATATTATCTAAATCGTTAGGCTCTAAGTTGTGTTGCGGTTTACTATATGCGTGTCTAATAGAATCACTATCAAAAATAACACGGTCTACTAACAAGCCTGTTTTTTCTTTTATTCGATTTTGAGCTTCGTTTGAAATATTTCCAAGCGAAACCCTAACGTTTTCTTTTGATGTTTTATGCTTTTCAATAAAATCGTGAAGCTCTTGTTTGTTTAATACTTTGAGCTTTCCTTTTTCCTCAAAAACATCATTTCTGTACTGTTCAGCTTTATCATATTCATCTGCATTAAATTTTTTTGGAGTTATGTCACGGTCTGTTACCGCCATAAAAACAACATCGGGCTTGTAATGTTTTTCTGCTATGTCATCATGGTCGTATTCCATGTTATATGGCATACGTGAGACTTCTTTAAAACCGTATTTTGAATAGATTCTTGCAAGAGGTTGGTTTACGCTATCATAACAGTCAAGACGATTGCCGCCATTTTTCTGTGCAATCTCCGACATTGTGCGTGTCCAGCCACTTTTACCATTAGGATTTGTTTGAGCATCATAAATATCAGCATTATAAACACTGATTATATTGCCGTTTGGCTCAATCGCAAAACCTTGTAAGCCATCACTTGACAAGAAGCAAGCACAATCATCGTATGAGCCTTTATAGATTGGAAAGTCTACAAGTTCTTTATTTTTTAAATGAGATTTATGTAACCAAAAAATCTCTCTAAAAATTTCACCTTTAACATTTTTATATATTTTAAAGTTGTTTAATTCTACAGCATTCCCATTTCCATTGCTGTCGCCACCATATTCGGCGTCCAATCGTCTTTCCAGTAATAAGGTAAGTCGCTCTCGTATCCCTCCATGAATCCCCGAGTCAGCCTTTCGCTGTTGAATTCGAGTAACCTCGTTTCTATATCTTTCTTGTACTTCTCGAAGTCTATTTTTTCTTGCGGTGTCAATTCCGCTTCGGTTATTTTTATTTCTCTGGTCATCTGTTTTCTCCTTGTTTTTATTGTAAGACTCGTTTTGTGCTTCGTCAATATATTTACTTAGCTCTTGCACAATAGGTAGAGGGTAGCCGTTTTTATCAGTAAAGCGGTCTCTATTTAATAACACTAATTGCATCATGTCTTCGGCAGTTTCACATGCGGACATTTTTCTTTTAAGTGCTGCAATTGCGTGTAATGTTCCCCGTGTTTGTTTTTCGTAATACGGTGCCCACCTCTTATCAGCTTGTTTAATATATTTCTTGCCGCTCCATATTCTGATTGTGCCGACAGGAAGTGCTCTGCCACTTTTCTCAATAAGAAAAAGTGGATTGCCGGAACTTTTATTTACCGTTGCTTTTTCTTGATTCATAAGAGAATCAAGGTGAGCTAATAATTCTCTCTTGAAATAATCGAGCTTCTTTTTTCTTTCTGTTTCTATAAGTACTGATTTATGAATATAAAAGTTGCCGTTCTTGTCAAAGAAACACCATGACTTACCAAACCGAGCGTCGTTAATATTGCTTTTTGTTGTATTTCCCTTGACATTCAGCACATCTCGTAGTATAAAACTAAACAAAGGCTTTCCAATAAGTAAGGGCAGGCTTCCGTCTGTTACTGTATTGTTTAAGCCTTTTTTTATTTCTTCTTCCGTAAAGACTTCATGAACATAAAATCTTTCTGTATCTCCAGCTGCTTTACGCACCCTACAGAAAACAATTTTTTCTTCATCACCATATTTAATTTTTCCAGCAAAATAATGATTATCTATATCATCATCACTAGTCATATTATGCTCATATCCTAGATATGTACCTTTTTCTAGAATATCTTTTACAGATGGTAATGTTTGAAGTTTTAAGTATTTATCTTCTAATACTCCATGATGCATATCTCTTTCTACAGAACGTCTGTTAATTACAACTTCGCCAATGTTTGTTTGTGCATTTCCAATATTATTATTTATCAGCCATTCTTTTGCAGCTCTGTCAAATTTTCCATCCCCATTATACGGAACGCTGTCTTTTGGAATACTTGAAACAATATTGTTTTCAATCTGTTCCTTTTTCTGTCTTTTTTCTTCAACTGTTAAAGAACTAAACAACTTCTTAGCATTCTGATTGCCTTTCATTGCTTCAGAAAGGCTATTGTTTTCCCCGTCAGAATGTGGTATAGTGGAATCAGTTGAGGAGGTTTCCTCATGAGGCGGATTCTCGCCGTGTACGGCTTCAGTTTTCGAGTAGAGAATTGAAGCCATTTTTTTTGCAAGTTGTACATTCCTTTCTATGTGAGTTGAGATTGAAACGCTTATGTTACCCTTATCTACCACTACACTTAAAACGTTTTTTTCTTTTGCATTGCTTTTATATGTTTTTACATAAAGCTTTGCATTGTCGTCTGTCTTTATAATAAGTGCCGGGTTTTTTAGCACATCTGCCATTGCCGCTAACAAACCTTCTCTGTTATTTACTTCTAATTTTTCGTATTGATTTTCACCTATTTTTACGTGTTCGATAGGTGTAACAACACCATTCATAAAAAGCTTGTCAAAGTTTTCTCTTGTAAATTCTATTTTGTCCGGCATTGGTTCAGCGTTTTTTTCAAGTATTCGGGTAATTTTTTCTAGGTTCTCTTGTTGTTTTGGTGTCAGTTTTGAACTTGATTTTTCTTTAGATTGTGTGGTATTATTCTGATTGTTGGGCAACGGCTGTTCTTTGCCGGTTCCAATAGTTGGGCTATCCGCCGCTACATAGTAGAACCGGGTAGCCGTTTTTATTTTCTGCTCAATCTGTTTTGTCTTTCGTTCTCCAAAAGATACAGAAACAAGTTTTCCATCAATATTGACAACTACAGCGAGTGTATACTTGTTTTTATCTTTACCGATAAACGATTTAATATAAAGTTTTGCTTCTCTATTCTGCTTGTCAACATCTTCTATTACGGCGCAAGGTTCTTTTAATGTCTGATACATCGCACCGATAAGATTTTTTCTAGTCCCGCCGTCTTTTACAGCCAGTCTTTCAAATTGATGTTCTCCAAGTTTTACAGTTTCAAAAGGTGTTTTTACTTCACCACGTGGGAACAGCTTTTCATACTCTTTTTTTTCATACGGAATTTCTAACATTTCAACTGCATTGTTTTTTATGCGGTCAAATGCAAGTTTTTTATCCGTTTCGGTAAAATCTTTCTTTGCATTCTGATTGCCTAACATTGCACGACTGCGATTATCATGTGCTTCTTGATTTTCTTCTGCTTTATCTTTTGGGGCTTCTTGTTTCTTGGGTTCTTCCAGTTTTTGTTGCTGTGCGATTTTTATAGCCATTGAATCAGAATATCTTGCAGCAACAGGATTGTAAAAAGACCATATTTTGCGCATGAGCGATACATTTGGCTTAAAAATTTCATCCCTTGTATTTGTCTTTTCTGCTGTATTTGTTACTTCATCTTTCTGCTCTTTGCATATGCCCTTTTCTTTTGTACTTGTTTCCGGGGCGACTTCTTTTTGCGGTTTACGATTCTGAATGCTTTCTTTGAGTTTAGAAAATCTTTTGTCCCATTTGGCTTTATTTGCTTTATATTCTAGTACATGGCAAGCAAAACTATTTAAGTCTACACCGTAATTTGTGCTGATTTTTTCACGATTGAAAATATTCTGTACTACATTAGCTTTAATATTAAAACGTGCAAGGATTTTGAACGGGTCAGAAAAAAAGTCTTTGAGCTTTTCGCCTAAGTTCTTTTCATTTCCATAAACATAATCGAACTCTTCACCATTAGCTGAAGGAAAGCGATAAAGATACTTATGATTGGCTTTAATTGCACCTTTTGCGGCTTTCTCGATTAAATCATTATAGCTTGTATATATGAGTGATTTGTTAATAGAATTATCAGGCGTTACAGTTGTTAATGGAAACGATTTATTAATCCGTTGACCTGAAAATTCTTCACTGTTAAGTATTGTAACATTCCCTGAAAGATAGCTTTTATAGAATTCGTGAAAAGACTTGAACATAACTACGGCTCCCAAGAGTAGAATTTGAGGACAAAAAGACAAATCTTATGCTTAATTTTTTGCAAGAAGGCTTTTATTTGAGAGAAGTTTTTGTGTTTTGATTGTTTGTTTGGAAGATTTAGAATTTGCACAAAATACCGCCTTTTTGTTCCCCTTTAGGTAACATAAAAAAAGACTGTACCAACGATACAAATCCTAAAAGTTCATAGCAAAATATGAACTGTTATAATATTATCACAAATTGCAAGCATAAGCAATGAGCTTTATGGATAATACCTTATCCACGAGCCTCGACAGTAGGGATGTACACTAGCTACAGGAACCCCTTTTTCTTTGCCTTCCCATATTGCAACACTTGCTATATCATCTTTAATTTTTTCACTGCTTAACGGCGTATTACTCCATAATGCAATTGTACCATTAATTTTTTTGCATTCGGGACAAGTTTTTATGTCTAAGACTTCTATACGCTGAAAATACACTTTTTCGTCCGGTTCTGCGTTATGTAATTCTTCTGCGATGTATGCTTTTGTTGAAGCATTCTGAATTTCCGTATCTGCAATCTTTTGAAAATCTCTGTTTAAGCCATGACAACGATTAAATAAATCGAGTGCTATTTGACTTTTGGATTTTTTATCTTTTATGCCATCAATTAAAAGCTGCTGAATATCGTTTCGTATGTTATCAGTAACTTTTTTAATGCGCTGTGTGCATGATGTTTGTGCAATCTGGATTCTTGCTATCTGTTCACGTGTTAGAGATTCACCAAAAGTTGACTTCATGTTTTTTATGTTTGCCGTTATCCAGTCAAACGTTTTTCCCTTGTATTTTATTAGTGCAAGATTCTTTTTATAATCTTTTTGATTTTCAAGCATTCTGTCCATGATACGTCCTAAAGCATCTGCTTTAAGAATTATTCTTTCACCTATTCCTGAATAGTTCCTGTTAAAAAACTTATCCAAGATGTTCAAAAATTTCTGCCAGTCATTTTTTGTAAACGGTGTGCCGGTTTCGGGATTATAAAGCACCTTGCCCTTATGTGTTAATGGGTAAGCTTTCTGTATCGTGTTTGCTTCCGGTAAACCAAAATAATCAATCACAAGTCGGTATAGCTTATATGTGTTTTCTGTTAATTCTTTTATCATCTGATTTGTCAAATCTTCCATTGCTTTAAACCTAAAAGGTTCACCTTTTACAGCTTTAAGCGGTTCAGCAAGCGTAAGAGACACTTTGTCAACAGTATCTTGTATCTTGCTTTTTTGAAAATCAGTAATATATATTTGCATATCTTTGTATTTTGCCCTGTCGTCTGCAATAATACGGTCAATAATAAACGGTTTTCTTTCATAAACCGCATAAAGTGCCTTTTCAAGCTGCTGTATTTTCTTTGCTTTGTTATTTTCCGTAATATCTGAAATTTCAACACTAAAAGACTTATGAAGCATATCTTGCCCGTTATAATCAGGTTTGATAATTTCATTAAAAGATTTACCGGTAAAAGATTTAGCTATATCTATGCTTGACAAATCGTCAATAAAACCTATACTGATTATAGGCTGTGAACCGTCTAGGGCGTTAGTTTCCGGGCTTGTACATGGAAACCTCACAGATTTTTCTATTTTCCCGTTTCTATAACAATCAAATAATTGTAATTCTTTGTTTTTTAAATCAATAGCTAAAACAAATTTAATTGTACCACGAGAATAACCCACAAACTCTATTAAATCTATCTTACGTCTTTTGCTTTTACCAATATTTCTAATAATTGTATGTTTGTTTTGAATTACTCTTTGTAATAATAAAATATCTTCTGGGTTTATATTATGTCTTTCCAAATTTAATGAATGTCTCAATCCATCGCTATTCATTATTAATTTTATAGGTCTTATTCCTAATTTTAACTTTAATTTATCAGAAAAATGAGAAGGTAAATCACAAATTTTTATATTTTCTTTATAATTTGGATTTTTCAACGATTCTTTAATAAAATCTCTAATTTCTTGTTTATTAGCATTATGTTCATACCATTTTACCGACTCTTCTCTTTCATCTGCATAATAATAACGCCTCCTTCCATTTATTAATTTTTTTGATTTATATTTTGTTCCATAAGCTTTTTCAATATCTTTATCTTGTTCCAACAATTCACCTATGCTAGATGAACCACATCTTAATTTACGCATAAATTCCGCCTTAAATATGCAAAAATACTTTGTCTAAAGATTTTTCGATGTTTTCTTTGTTTTCATCATCATCGTTGCTGCTGTCCTGCTGAATATCGCTGTAAATGATATTCAGGATTTCTGAACAAATTAAAGCGGAGCGTAGCATGACGAGTTGGTTATATTGCAAGTAGTTTGACATCGTGATATGTTTTGTTTATGTGCATAACACGATTTAAGCGTTTTTTATGTTTCTTTTTTATTTTTCTTTTTTTTAGTGCAAATATATTTTCCCAAAGAAGAACATCTCATATAGACTCCGACAGCATATACAGTTTTCTTATTTCAAAAGATATTCAGCCTAAAATTTTACCTAATAAATCAAAAAACACTGCATTCCCTTATAATATAGTTATTAATTTTTCCAAAAATAATAATTTAACAAATGAACAATCTGAAGGTATGAAAAAATCAAATACATTAATTATTTCTGCCGTACAAGAAGATATTCCTTTATTTTTGGATGAGCTATTAGCTTATATTGAACATCTTAAAAATGAACCACCACCAATTGACGTTCAAATAGTTCTTACAGCAGGAGATACTTCAGCAATAAGACAGATAGATTCAACCCAAGCAAATAAACTTGAAGGCACAAATATGTTTCTTTCAAGTTTGGATTCAACAAAACAATATACTGCACTTTTGCTCAACATAAGAACTTTTACAACAGAGCGCAATCGCAAAATTTTAGTTACACCAGGAATTCCTTACAAAGCAGCACCATCATGGCTACTTGATGCTGTTATAAAATCATGCAAAACAAAAAATATTCCTCTTAAAATAGACGGACTATTTCTTTCATTTTATCGAGCAGGATTATTGCAACAAAATCCTAAATTGAGTGCTTACTTTAACGAAAATATCCCTGCCCTTTTTATAGAAGGTTCATCAACAGAAATATTTAATGCACTTCCTGTAATTACGGATAAAATTGCAGATACTGCTGTTACTATATGGGATTATCATTACAGCATGATTACAATTGGCGAAAAAACCTTTTTTATTCCGGAAATTGTTCTTTTGATTATTCTCCTTGGCACAGCAGGAATTTCTTTGTTCTATTTGAGCATTTTTTCTTTTTTTACAAAATATAACACTTCTTTTCAACTAAGTGAATTAAAAAAATCTTGGTTTTTATTGCCTTTGATGATTATCATAACATGGCTTTTCTTTTATGCAAGCCAACTTTTATCACAAAAGTTGTACAGTAATTGGATTTTTCATCTTTTTAGTGCTTGCTTTTTAAAAGCTTCTTTAGCCTTACTTATGTTTTCTATTTTGGCTTTAGCACATAGATTTATTTCTTTTCCGACAAACGATTACGCTTATGCTTATCTTTTGATTATTATTTCGTTTGCAAATATTTTTATTTTTGCTTCTTTTGACCTTTCACTTTTATTAGTTTTTAGTGTGGAACTTGTTCTCGCTCTTATTTTTTCAAAAGTTAAACATACTTTTTTAATGATTATAATTGCATTTTTAATGCTTGTTCCTTTTTCAGCATTTGCATATGCAATTTTTACAATGCCAAGACAAAACATTCTTTATCGCTTTTTTAATGCTTCTTTTGCAGAAAATGCTTTGATTGCATGTCTTATAATTCCCATTGAATTCACATGGGTGCGGATTGCCGTAAAACTGAAAATATTCGGAAAAAATCATAAAAAAAATCGTTTCCCATACATAATAAGTATTTCAATTTTTTTAACAACAATAATTTCAGCAGTTATTATCGCTCAAGGTTTTTATCAAACTAAATTTAATTTTTTGCCAATATCATATGCTGAACAATCGACTCTTGACGCATTATCGTTTGAAACAAAACGCACAAAAGTAATGAACAGAAACAGAATTGATTTACAAATAAATTCAAGCGAAATGATTCTTAAATTAAATATAAAAGTTATTGCCAATAAAGGCATCGCTGTCTATGACGCAAATTTTCCTTTTGAAACAATGAATGCAAATCAACAAGCATCATTTGTCTTAGGTGATTATCCGCCAAATCCTTTTATTGTTCAATTTACATGTGAAGATAAAATTCCCATAGAAATTGAAATTTCCGCATATCTTAAAACAAAAGAAAGAAAAATTGTTCAAGAAACAAAAATTTTAAGAATAAACCCTATCGGAGAGAATTAATGTTTTTGCATGTTGACCTTGATGCGTTTTTTGCATCAGTTGAACAACTTGATTTTCCCCAATATAGAGGCAAACCTGTTATCGTCGGCGGAGATCCAAACGCAAGAAGAGGCGTTGTTTCTACATGTTCTTATGAAGCAAGGAAATTCGGTATCCATTCGGCAATGAGTTCAGCTCAAGCAAAACTTTTATGTCCGAATGGAATATTTTTAAAAGGACGCATGGAGCGATACCACGAAAAATCACAAGAAGTTATGAAAATTTTTGATGAATTTTCTCCGGATGTTCAACAAATATCTATAGATGAAGCTTTTATAGACTTAACAGGCACAGAGCGTTTATTTGGTCCTGCCGACCAAACAGCTCGCCTATTAAAAACACAAGTAAAAGAGAAAACAGGACTTACAGTTTCTGTAGGGCTTGCTTCAAATAAATATGTTGCAAAAATTGCTTCTGGTATTTTAAAACCGGACGGTTTCTTTTTTGTAAAACCCGGAACAGAAGCTGATTTCATGCAATCTTTGCCATTAGATAAACTTTGGGGAGTAGGTTCAAAAACTATCGAAAAACTAAAAAATATTGGGCTTTTTTCAATAAAAGAGATTTCTAATACTTCAGAAACTGCTTTACAAAGAGTATTCGGTATATCTTGCGGCACTTTTCTTTATAACGCAAGTCATGGGCGTGCTGCTGAATCTTTTGACGCAAGAACACAAAATCATTCTATTAGTGCAGAACGCACATATCCTTATGATTTAACAGATTCTTACATTATAGAAACAGCATTAATGCAACTTTGCGAAGAAGTGCGGTTCAGACTTGAAACAGAAGGCTATTATAGCAAAACAGTGCATATCAAAATACGATATGGCGATTTTTCTACAACAGGAACACAAAAGACGTTTCAAAATGATATTGATTCATTTGAAAATCTTTTTAAGGCTGTAAAAGATTTATTCTATTCAAAGTGGCACAACGGCTATGGAATAAGGCTTCTTGGCGTTGGAATGCAAAACTGCTCCACCACTCCAGATTCACAAGGTGAGCTTTTTGCATTTGATAATGAAAATCTTCGAAAATTAGAAAAAACAATCATAAATCATAATTCTAAAAAAAATGTTCCCAAAATTCAAAAAGCGAGATTGCTTTCTTCCAATTCCACACTAAAATTTGAAGATTAAAGATTATTTATACTGAACTTAATATGAGATATAGTCAAATGTTTACAAACTAAAAGTTAACGAATTTTGAAATAATAACGATCAATATACAAAATTCTGTTATTTGCTTTTTGCCAAAGAACACTTGATGGATAACGGTCAACTAATGCTTGATATGAATCTCTTGCTGTACGAATATTTCTAAATGAAGCTTTTGGAGATTCATAAAGCTGACCTTTTAGATACCAACCTTCATCTAACTGAGCAACTGCTTTTTCAAAGAACAAATTTAACAAAGAAAGCGAATCATCATATTTTTTATCTTCAAATAATTTTTTTGCAGTTTCTAAAAGCTGAGAAGCAGTATATTCATTTATATTTGCAGGTAAAGATGTAGAAGGTTCAATCTTGTTTTCTTTTTTGTCTATCGGTTTTGATTCTGGAGCAGATTCATTAATTTGAATTGTTCTATTGATAGCTCTTTCAGATTGTGTACTTGCAACTTTAGAATCTTCTGCTTCAATCTGCGGCAAGTCCTCATAATACGAATCTGACTGTTTTTGATTTTCCGGTTTTTCGACAACTGCATTCTGCAAAGATTGTGCTGATTCAGTTCGCATATTGTTTTTTCTTCCGGCTGTATATTTTCGCTGATTTGGCGGAACAATTTCACTATAAAGCGGAGCAACTTGATGTTCAGTTCCTTTGTATTGTTGAGGCAAAACTATAACTTCAAGAAAATCATCAATGTATGTTCCCGTAAGCACATCTTGCTTATAAAAATGAAGAACTGCTGTACCGGACTGAATCGCTCGCAATGTAAAACTTGTATCTGAATTATCTAATTCTCTGTTTGCAAAACTAATTAAGTTTTGAGATTCATCAACTTCTCCAAGATAAACCCAACCAGCACCGGGATAAGAAACATCTATATATTGATTTACAAGTGCTCGCACAGAACGTGATGGAGTTTCATCGTATGTTTCAACTGTATAGGGAGCTTCTTCTATAGCTGGAGTTACTTTTGCAGCATCTATAGCAGCTTGACGTTCTAATGCTGCTCGCCTTGCAGCAGCTTCTGCTAATATTCTCTCACTTTCTGCTTTTTGCTCATCTTCTTTAGCTTTACGTTCTGCCTCTGCTTTTGCTAAAGCAGCAGCTCTATCTTCTTTTTCACGATTAAGTTTTGCTTCTGCTTTTGCAGCTGCTTCTGCTTTTTCACGGGCTTTTCTTTCTTCTTCTGCCTGTTTTGCAGCAAGTCGCTCAGCTTCGCGTCTGTCTTCTTCAGCTTTACGAGCTGCTGCTGCTTTTGCTTTTCTTTCGTCTTCTGCCTGCTTTGCGGCAAGTCGCTCAGCTTCACGTTGTTCGGCTTTAGCTTTTCTTTCTTCTTCGGCTTTTGCCTTTTTTTCTTCTTCTAATTTTTGAGCTGCAATTTTCTCTTCAAGTGCTTTTTTTTCAGCATCTTGTTTGGCTTTTAGTTTTGCTTTTTGCTCCGCTTCTTCTTTTGCTTTTTGAGCTTTTATTCGTTCAGCTTCTTGTCTTTCAGCTTCCATTTTTGCTAAAAGCTCTTTTTCTTCTCTCAATGCTTTTTCTTCAGCAGATTCTCCGCGAGCTGCTTCATATGTAGCAATTTCTTCTGGAGTCTTAGGATCTGGAATTGCGAAATCTTCATCTGTTTTAAGCCAGTCATCGCTTGTTGCTACAGAAGAATCATCTTTAGGCACTGCAAGTTCATTCGATGTTATCTCGACTGTTTCAGAAGTACCTTGCGGCAAAGAAATTGTACTTGTCTTACATGAAACAAAAATTATCACAAAAATAGCAATTAAAATAAGCAGTTTTTTCACGGAGCAACTCCTAGTATATCAGAAATTATTGCGTTATTAGCTTCTTCAAGTTCTAAAATCATTGAATCATCTGGAGGTGTAAACCATCTTTGAGCATCTTCTTTTGTCCACTCATTTCGCTGGTTGCGGTAATATTGAAAAGAATCATTTATTCCAGGTTCATTCGGCATAATTAGTGGATTTTCAAGTGGAGGAAGAATTTTTTCAATTTCACTTTTCGGTTTAGAAAATACAGATATTAAAAAAAACAAACAAATAATTACAACTAAACCGGCTATAATAAAATAAATTGTAATTATTTGTTTTTTACGATTTTGATAGAAATCCGTAAAAGTGTTGTTTCTAACAGCAAGAAATAAATCTGAAAAAAAACTTTTTATTTCAGCAAAAACATCCGATATTCCTTTCATTTTTCGACTTCCTCTTTATTTCTTTTCGGTGGATGCGGTGGAATATATACATTTTCTTCAGGTGGAACATCTTCTTCTTCAAAAGGTTCCATTGTTTCATCTTTAGCCAAGTTCACAACTCCTGATTCATTTTCAAGCTTTATCGTTACCGATTTTGTTACGCCTGATTCTTCCATTGTAATGCCAAGCAGCGTGTTTGCTCCCGTTACGGTCTTTTTGTTATGTGTAATAATAATATACTGGCTCACATTTGCAAATTCTCGCAGAGTTTGCACAAATCTAATAACATTGTTCTCATCAAGTGCCGCATCAATTTCATCAAGAAGACAAAAGGGACTTGGGCGAACCATATATGTTGCAAATAGCAAAGCAACAGCGGTCATCGTTTTTTCGCCACCGGAACGCAAAGCGATATTTTCCAACTTTTTCCCCGGCGGTTGAGCCAAAATGTCAATACCTGATTCTAAAACATTTTGAGGATCTGTCAATCTCAATTCTGCTCGTCCACCTCCAAATAATCGACGGAACATATTATGAAAATTCTTCTTTATTTTGTTGTACGTTGATAAAAACATTTCAGTAGCTTCTGCACGAATCTCTTCTGTTATGCGGCGTAAATCATCACGTGCTTTTTGTAAATCTGCAAGTTGACTGCTTAAAAACTCAAAACGTTCTTTCGCTTCTGCAAATTCTTCTACAGCCATAAAGTTTACACTACCAAGCTCTTTTAAATGAAGTCTTGTGCTACTTAATTTTTCTCTCAACACTGCTACAGGTGCAAGTATAGTATACATTCTTTCTTCAAATTCCATAAGATCTCTTGCATGAGTTTCTCTAAAATTTTCTTTTATGTTCTGAATTTTTGTTTCTGAAGTAGCAACTTCAAGTGAAAGTTTTTCAAGTTGGATTTGAACTTTTGAAAGTTCTTCATTTTTATTCTTTAATTCTTTTTGTCTGCTTGAAACATCTGTGCTTCTGTTCTCTCTATCTTTTTCAAGAACATCAATTTGCTTTATAAGTGCTTGACCTCTATGTTCAATAGAAGCTATTTCACTTTCAATATCACAAACTTGTTCCGAAACATCTTCTAATCGTTTTTGCTCATTAAAAAGTTCATTTTCAATATTATGCAATTCGGTTTGTTTTGAATTTAATTCTCTTCTTATGAAGCGCAGTTGATCTTCTGCTGCCTGCACTTGAGCTTTCATTTGTGCTTGATTTATACGTAAATCTTCAAGTGTTTTTCGATATTCTTCTATTTTTTTTACTAAATCCGAATTTTCTGAATTTAATGAATTGATTGATTCGCGCTTTTGGATAACTTTATTTTTGTTTTCAGAAATTTTTTGATCTACGCGGCGTTTTTTTGTTATTATTCCTTCTGGTGATAAAAACTCATCAATAAAAGCAGGTGAAGTTTTAGCCCATGCGTCAACAGCTTCAGCAAGTTTTTCCGCTAAAGATACTGTTTCTTCAAAAGCAACAACAGCATTGTTAGCAAATTTTTTAACTTCAGCATTTGAATGATTTTCTATAGAAGCAAAATCACTGAAAATATTTTTTCTGCCTTGTGCAAGAACTTTTAACTGAGCGACAAGTTTGTCAACTTTTTCTTTTGCCTCTTCATGTGCCTGCGATGAATAACCGACATCTTTTAGACGAGAATCCAATTCCGTTACAATATCTTCTGTAACAGCTTCTAATTCTTTTTCAAGATTTAAACGTTCAGAATCGAGTTTGGTTATTTCAGCTTCATATTTTGCAGCCATATTATCATTTTCAGTTATACGTTCGCCGGCTTTTGAAATATTCTCTTCAAATGAAACAATATTTTGCTGACTTTCTTCCAATCGCTTTGTTCTATCGTAAACTACAGATTCTTGTTCATCTACATCTTCTTGCAACGAATCAATTTGATTTTTAATTGTTGATTTTTTGCTTTCAAGAACACTTAAATTATGCTTTGATTCATTTTTACGTTCCACTAAAACTTTAGCAAGCTTTTCTTTTTCATTTTTTTCAATTTGTAAAGCTAACGCATTTGAATTCAATTCATTTATAGAATTCTGCATTTCATTAACTTCATCCATATGTTCTGCAAGCAATGTGTTTATATCATCTATTTTAGCGCGCAAATCATTTCTTTTTTGAGATATATTTTCAAAATCATTTTTGTATTTTTGACAGTCTTGCGAAAGATTTTTTAAATTTAATAATTGAATATCAAGTTCATAATAAAAAATTTCATCTTTTAGTGTACGGTATTTTTCAGTCTTTTCAGATTGCACTTTTAACGTTTCGTAGGAACGTTTAACTTCTTCCAATATGCCTTCAATTTGTTGCATATTTTCTTCAGTACGCAAAAGTTTGTTTTCTGCTTCTGCCCTTTTCACTTTAAACCGAGTTATTCCGGCAGCTTCTTCAAACAAATATCGCCTATCTTCCGGTTTAGAAGACAAAACTTGATCGATTTTGCCTTGTTCCATTACGGAATATGCAGCTTTGCCGACTCCTGTATCCCAAAACATCTGTTGAACTTCTTTTAAACGAGCCGGCACATTGTTTATAAAATATTCACTCTCTCCAGAACGAAATAATCTTCTTTTTATGGTTATTTCACTTACATCAAGCGGAAGGAGATTTTTTTCATTTGAAATTGTAAGTGCAACTTCTGCAACATTCAAAGCAGGGCGTTTTTCTGTTCCATTGAAAATTATATCTTCTCTTTTTTCCGCACGCATACTTTTTGCAGATTGTTCACCTAAAACCCATTTTATTGCATCAACAACATTGCTTTTTCCACATCCATTTGGACCGAGCAAAGCTGTAATACCTTCTGAAAATTCAAAATGAGTCCTATCTGCAAATGATTTAAAACCGAAGATATCAAGATACTTTAAAAACACATTAAACCCTAATTTACAATTTAAACTATATTTCGATTAATTATCGAAAGTATGCGTACAAAATAACATATAAATGTCTTTTTCACTGAAATTATAGCTATAAAGTCTTTAAGCATAAACACTTGTTACCATAAGAATTTTGAATCTTAGAAAATGTACACACATTTAACATTATAACCTTTTTTTCTTCTTGAGGCAACTGGCTGAGTTTCAGCATTGTTCACCATTTGTATACTATGTGCAAGTCATAGATTTTGTACAATGTTTTCAAAAAGGGTGTATGTTGCATATGTTGATAGTTGTTCAGAATATTATGTAAAATTAAAAAGACGGATTATGCCGTCGGACAGAATCGAACTGTCGACACAT
>JAAYQG010000013.1 GCA_012519415.1 Treponema sp.
CGATCCACGAAATGGTTCTTTCTATTTTCCATCTTTTTCTATATCGTCTGAGTTTTCTTCCATCCTGAGTTTTAGGTTTTCGACGATTTGTTTTATGCGGAACAATCAAGTCTATTCCACGCTTTTTAAGTCTTTCACGAAGCGGATCAGAATCTGCTGCTTTATCATAAATAAGTCTCTCTATTGTCTTTCGTGGCCGCCCTCTTTCGCAAACTGGTTCACAGCAGGCATTTCAGTTATTAGTAATCATTTGCATAACTGCTGTTTTGCTTCGTTGATACCAATATACTGCTCAAGTCAGATCTTCTCTCCCTTCAGATTTCGCTGTGTTTATCTGCTCTTGTGAATAGAAAAGAACATAACTGCAGGGAAAGTCTTTGTCAGCGGCGAGAATATCTGTTAATTATTTCAGCTAATCTTTGCTCTTCATTTGATTCATTCGACCTGAACCGAAAGACCGGAATATTATTTAATTGCAACACACGATTTTTTACCTGATCCCGTTCAACCTGCTTTTTATTTTGTTCGTGATATCTGATACCATCAACCTCAAGAACAAACAGTTTTTCCTTTGATACTTTATTATAAAAAAGGAAATCCACATGTGTCCAGGGATGAAAGATATATCTTTTTTCTTCCTCGGTGAACGTATCCGGAATATTAATCAGTTTACTAAGACGTGTATGTATTGAATATCCGATAAAACTGTGATGATCCAGGACCTGGTCAATGACATTTTGCATCAACAGTTCTGTTTTATAAAAATCAGGATGTTTGCTGAAATATGATAACAGTGTTGTTTTATATTCGGTGTAAAGCACATCAAATACCGAAGTTATTTTAGATTCTTTAACAGTTTCAGAACCATAAAGATATTCAGCATATCTGATGAAATCATGGATAGCATTATTAGTCGAGTAATAGACTTTATCAGAAACAATTGCAGTTACCTTATTTCTGCCTCTGGAGATTGCAACATTAAGGAGCTGTTCATTAGTGACAAAATCATATAGTCTATTATTGACATTGTCCGGATCTTTATCCAATGAATTAACCACGAAAGACAGAATGATCTCTTCTTTTTGTCTGCCCTGAAACTTATGAATGGTATCGGCTTCAATGCGATCCGAAGAATATTTTTCTGTGATAAGGTTTGCCTGATATCTGAATGGAGTGATAATTCCGATACTATCAGATACCGATTCATTCAATACATTTCCTATTTCATCAATTTCTCGCTGATTATACTGCCCGCTGCCAGTTGGATTACGTCTGGCATGATTGCCCGGTACTGTTTTAATGATTGCTATATGCTGTCCAGTATTTCGGGTCATCGCTACAAGTTTGCCATCGTAAAACATTTTATTGCAAAAGTTGATGATATCTGGTGAACACCTGTAATGTTCCTTCAATAAAGTAGTCGGTACGTTTGGTATTGCATCTTTTACAGATTTAAGGATTGAATTAGATTCGTAGCGATATGGTTTAGGAACATCATATTCTATGGATAATTTCTCTGATTGTGGGAAGAGGAGTTCTTCGTCAATCTGCTGAAGCTGTCGTGAATCACCAACAACAACCAGATTCTTTGCACAGCTCATAGCAAGTACACAGCTTAACAGATCTCCCTGAGATGCTTCATCAATGATTAAGTAATCAAATATAAAACCCTGTGGAGCGTTATTGAGTAAGGAGTGTGATGTACTCAAAACAACCGGAAATCTTCGCAAGAAGTTCCGAAAGTCTTTTTTATAGGACCCCTTGTCGAATTCCATAATATTATGATTCTGGTAATGATTTCTAATGGAATTATTAAATAAAATTCGACATAGTTCTTTGAGCTCTTTGTTTATCTGCACTTTGTTGTACTTTTTTAAAATTTCCATGTTGGATTCTATTTCGTTGGTAAGCTCCGCAATTTTAACCTTATAAAAAAGTTTTTCTGCACTGATTAACAAATCAGTGTAATCACGATAAGAAATAATAACCTTAAATTTAAAGCTAAGTAACCACCTTTCAAAAAATCCCAATTTTTTAGGTTTTTCTAATCGAGCAATAAAATGCATGTAATCCTTTGAGGATAAAGTTTGTTTGATACATGGTTTATCTTCAAAAATGCTGTCATGATGTCTTTTCTCAATTGATAATTCAGCGAGTTGAGTCTCTAGACTGGAGATTTCAACTTCTAAATCCTGAATAGTTTTCATCTGACCCATTAATTCATTAATTCCTGAAGATATATCATTTGATTTTATTGGTTTTTCTTCTTGCTGTAGAAAGTTGGTTAATTCTCCATTCTGGTCTGATTCAAAAAAACTTGTAACATTTTTTTTGCTTCCCAGAGAAGCTGCAATAAATGAAAGATTCTCTTCGTTTAGTTTTTCATTAATATTTTTGATGGCGGTATTGTTGTTAGAAACGACTGCACAGTTCTTGCCACAGTAAAGGATGTTTGTAATCAGATTAAGAATCGTTTGGGTTTTCCCTGTACCTGGAGGGCCTTCAATAACAGAGATTTTATTTTTCAGTGCTTTTTCAATAGCTTCTATCTGGCTTTGATTAAAATCAAATGGGACAATAAGTAGTTTTGAAGAAAGGGTTGAATTACATCTGCCTTGCAAATAGTCAAAAAGTACTGAATCCCCTGATAGAGTGATTCGTTTATAGTTTTGTGATAAAAAATATAGCGGGCTATTTTCTTCAGCAATCCTACCTGCATATTCTGCGAGCTTGGAATAATATCTAAATATGTCTCTGTATTTGTTACTTTTTAGAATGATGTTTCTGGTAAAAATGGTTGTTTTTTGGGTATAAACACGGTAATAACCTTTTTCAAATTCATACACTTTAATAGCTTCAACTGCTTCTCCATCAACATAAACATCTTGTTTCTCGATATTAATATTTCTGACTTTGTTTAAAACCCGAACAGATTTGACTGTATAAAAGAAATATTGGTTTGTACCATTGAAATAAATATTATATCCGGTAAATTTACCATAATAATATGCTTCAAAAATGGCTGAAATAGCTATGGTTCTGTCTTCCCAACATCGTTTACTTTTATTAAAAAGCAGGACAGCATTATTTTCTTTAATTATCTCTAACTTTTTGCCCATTTCGATTTTTTTCGTTTTCTTTCTACCCGGCTATTGCGTTCTGTGCGTACCCGAAACTGGGGACCAGTTTGTGGCGAAACGAAAAGTATGCCGGATACTTGCTTTCATACTGCGTGCCGTTTTCTATCGATAAGCCATATAACAGTTATAATTAATGTAATTGGTATAATTATATTAAAGATAATTAGCGGTAAATTGCCAGAGTATAACAGATTGATCATATAGTCTCTGGGTTTGTAATCCACGAATAAGCCCCCTTATTTTAAAATTAATGTAAAGAAAAGTGTGTGAACCAGCTAAAGTAATAATCTGTTAAAAAGTGGCTAAATTTCGCGAATTCGGAATATTATTTGGCATCAGTTTTTGTTGTATGGGATGGCAGTGAATGCATAAATCAGTTAATTCCGGGGTAAAGATGAAAATCTTAGAGACAGTGGGCACTTCTGGCTGAATTTTTGACCTTTGGAAAACGATGCAAGAGATTTATGAACAGGTCAATGTTTGGCCTGTTGGCAGATTGGGTACTCTGTATCCGGGTTATTCAGTGTAGTGGGCTTGTCTGGATTAAAACAACGGAAGTGGGCGAGAAACTTTCCCACTTCCGTTTCCCCATCAGACTACTGCCCCAGCTTTTTCAGTAGTTTTCTTTTTTGGTTTGCGTCCGCGTGGAGTGTAGGTCATGCTATAACGCGAAGCGTACTTTGGTTTATGTCGGAATGAATACAAACCGAAACGGCTAAGTTTCTTAATCTTTTTTTTAAGAATGGTATATATCTTATCACGAAGGATCCGTACTTCCGGCGATTCACTTCTATCCAGGGTCGCTTTAGAAAGGAGACTTAAAAGCGATTTTGACAGTGTAGGAATTCTTTCCAGATAGCTCTCTTCGTATTTGACTGTGTTCAGAAGCTCCAGATTAGATTCACAGACCACCTTTATATCCATCAGATCCTGGATAAGGTCCGCATTTGAACCACCCTCACGTATCCTGCTTAACTTTGCCAAAAGATTAGGGTCATCTGCAAATGCGAGATCCATGGCAGACAAAAGTTCGTACCGGATTTCTATTCCTTCCTCCCTTTCTTTATTAAATTGTTTTGCTGTCTCCGGGTTGTCAAATCTGACATCACTGAAGATCGCTTGCTGACAAATGAGGGCACTGATAAGAAGATCAATTTCCTCAAGTTGTGATATATCATACTTGTTTTCTTTCAGCACCTTTTGATCCCGTCTGCCAGCCTCAAGAATTAATGCTGAGTTCTGAGTAAATGGGAGGATCGGAATGTCAACATCCTCCGCCACATCATCCGGCATCTTATCGATCTTTGAAATTAACTGCTGAACATCTTCTGTAGTGTTCATATAAATGCCTTTCTAATGGCAAAAGCCATCGTTGATATTTAAGTTGCTCCACAATCACCAAAGATAGTGGAGATATAGTCCCCGAGTATCCAAGTCATTACAATATGACAAGCCAGAATATCCAAGTCATTTCGACGAGTCCTCGAGGAGAAATCTTTCCTTCTCCTTCTCCTAATGACCTATCAGAAATAATCTGAAAAAAATCCAAAACAAAGAATCGATAACGAAAAACGCCTTATTCTTCAGGACTTATCTTTTATTTGTTACAATACCTTAGTATTTACAAAAAGTCTAAAAACAATTTTTCGGAACAAAACTAACAATCAGAAAGGAACCAGGAAAATACTGATACAGGACACACTAAACAGAACAAAAGAACTGGAAACAAATTAAAAAATATACTAACAGGGCGAAAAAATCAGAGATGATCAAATATAAAAAAGTATCCAAACAAAAACTTATCTTTAATTAATATAATAACAAAATGGAACAATGCAAAGAATTATTTTAAGGAAAATAAAAAAAATCAAAAAAATTGGAAAAACAGCAGTGTCCGGTTTAATTTAACAAAAGAATACTGTATAAAAATAAGTTTTAGACGCGAAGTATTTACCCTTTGCCAGCCCTCCGCGGTAGTATGTTACGGAGGTGGGACGGAAGTCGGGCGTGCTTTGCGGGCTCTGCGTTTTTTTTCTTGAATGAGGAGAGGATTTTATCGCAGAGAGAAATTAGAAATGAGAAAAATTCAGGAATTTAAAGCAGAGTGCGCCCGCCTTCTTTAGACTACTGCGGGCAGGCAAAGTAAAAACGCTTCGCTTTTTTTTGGAGAAAATATCGTTCTTAATCTGTTTAAAAAATTTCGAAGCCTTTCGTGGTACTAGAAGTCAAATTTTTAAATAAAAATTACAACCATATTAGAAGAAATCTATTAGATACTAATTAAATTTGGACCTGACACTACTAATTGAAATGCTAAAAAAACCGACCTTATGGAGAAGAAATAGCTGCTAAGAAATTAGATGAGAAATATGCTGAAAACCTGTAAGTTAAAAAAGGAGAAATTCCTATGAAGAGCAGGGCGAACGGTTTCAGAAAAAAATCTCTGACCGCACTCATTCTGGAAGCTGTCAGATTAAAAAGACTTTGCGAAAAGGATAAGAAAGAGTTGATTGCAGCAAAGCTTCCCTGGAGTCTCTATGAAAAGCTGCAGCAGATGATTGCAGAACTATCTTCTCTTAACGGAAAAGTTCTTCTGTACCGTGAGGATTGTAAATACGAAACTTCTGTAGTGAAAGACTTTGCCAAAGAATGCTCGAAACTGCGATCAAAATTACGTTCCGCAATAAATGAGGCTTTTGAGCTGGCTGAATCAGAAAAAAGAATTCCCGGACTTTCCCAAAAGAAGTCATATATCGATATTTCACAGGATCTGATGGATTTAGCTGTAACTGCGGAAAGAATTATGGCTGAAGAACCGGAGTATTTCACTGAAACGGAGATGGTTCTAAATGCCCGTACTAATTCGGAAAAACTAAGAAAGATGGCTTGCAGAAAAGAGGTATCGTTCAATCCTAATAATGAGTTGCCGGAAAGTGGTCGCGAAAAAGCTCTATTGATTAACAAAATCATGAAAAAGATCAGAATTTACGGAAGGAGGGCATTTGCCAATGATCCTAAACGAAGATCGGCTTATAATGTAA
>JAAYQG010000085.1 GCA_012519415.1 Treponema sp.
ATTTAACAGGATACACAGGATATTTAGGATATGAAACTTGGGATAATATTACATCCTGTGTATCCTAAAAATCCTGTTAATTTAGAGAGAAAAGACGATGTTAGATAAAAATGTGTTTGAGTAAAGCTTTATCGGGCAACTTATGCTATACTATTCTGATTGGAGGAAGTATGGCTGAAATAGATAAGCTCAAGATTTGTATTGAAAAGCTCGAATCTGAAAATGCGTATCTTAAAACACTCCTTGAACAAGCAGGAATTGAATATAAGCCTATTGATGCTATAAGTCCTTCTTCCAATGCACTGTTTGACCCAAATCAAGATAGCAGAATTATCCCTGAAAAAATCACACACAATCATGCGCGGCTTTTTTATTCCTACTTCTGGGGAAGGACAGATGTCTATAGCAAGCGCTCGCAAAACAAGACCACCGGAAAAGCAGGTTATTATCCTCAATGCGATAACTTTTGGAAACAAGGAATTTGCCCGAAAGCTTCGGGCGTTAAGATAAAATGCAAAGACTGCCATCATCGCCGTTGGACAAAGTTAGGTGCTGCGCAAATTGAAAACCATTTGCACGGTTTCAAGGAAGACGCATCTGATGTGATTGGAATATATCCGTTGTTTCCTGATGGAACGTGCAGGCTTCTCGTTTTTGATTTTGACAATCACGATAAGGGTGCAGAAACACTTGACAATGCCAATACAGATAATAACTGGATTGAAGAAGTTGATGCACTTCGTGAAATTGGAAAAGCCAATGAGATTCCTATGTTAGTTGAACGTTCACGTTCTGGCAAAGGTGCTCATGTATGGATATTTTTTGATACACCGATTTCAGCAAGTCTCGCCCGCAGATTTGGCTTTTCTCTGTTGGATAAAGGCGCAGAATCTGTCAACATGAAATCGTTCAGTTATTACGATCGCATGCTTCCGGCGCAAGACTACATTGAAGATGGCGAATTGGGAAATCTCATTGCCTTACCGCTTCAGGGACAAGCTTTAAAACATGGAAACAGTGCTTTTGTAGATGAAAATTGGAATGCGTATCCGAATCAATGGATAGCATTACAAAATGTCAGTAAGCTTTCTGCCTCTAAGATAGAAGCATTGCTGATAGGATGGAATATTTCTTCTACAGGAATGGTCATGGACAGTGGTGTTTCCACAGAAAAAGATGATGCCAAACCGTGGGAGCGCAATGAACAATTGCACGCTGAAAATGTATCAGGAAAAGTATCTATAACCATATCGAATCAGCTGTATATCAAAACGGATAATCTCAAACCGAGGATTCAAAATCAAATCAGAAGAATGGCATCATTTTTGAATCCGATATTCTTCCGAAACAAAGCAATTGGTTTGTCAAACTACGCACAATCACGGTACATTTATTTAGGAGAAGATAACAGTGGATATATTTGCATTCCGCGCGGACTGCTGGAACATCTGATAGAAAAGCTTGAAGTGTCCGGAATCCCTTACACTGTTTCCGATAAGCGAATCGATGGTAGAAAAATCAATGTTACTTTTATCGGCGAATTAAGAGAAAGTCAAAAAGAAGCTGTAAGTGCATTGCTAAAATACGATTATGGTATTTTAAGTGCCGCCACTGCCTTTGGGAAAACAGTCGTTTGCAGTAATTTGATTGCCCAAAAGCAAGTCAACACTTTGATTCTTTTGGAATCTTCAGCATTGATTGAGCAATGGGAAAATGCCTTATCTACTTTTTTGAAAATAGATGAAAAGTTGCCAGAATACAAAACAAAAACAGGTCGCATCAAAAAGAGAAAAAACCTTATAGGAATTATTCAGGGCACAAAGGATACATCTACCGGCATCGTGGACATTGCAATGGTCGGTTCGCTGTACAAAAAAGACGAATTTCACCCGCGCTTAAAAGAGTATGGTATGGTTATCATGGATGAATGTCATCACAGTGCATCAGAGACTGTCAGCAGAATATTACGAGAAGTTTCGGCTAAGTATGTGTATGGCGTTACTGCAACGCCGTTTCGAAGCGATGGTCTGGAACGAATTAACGAGATGCTTCTCGGTCCGATTCGTTTTAAATATACGGCAAAAGAAAGAGCTGAGGAACTTGGAATCGATTATTTTATCGTTTCCCGTTTTACGAGAGCGGTTAGTCCGCACGGACGAGATAAGCACCATATTAACGAAGCTTATGAAATCATAAAAAACAATGACCTCCGTAACGAACAAATTGCCGATGATATCAAGTCGTGCATTGCGACACAGCGGGCACCTGTTGTTTTGACGAAGTTTATTGACCATGCCGAAGTCCTCTATGATTTGCTGAAAAACAGTGCGGATCATGTTTTTCTGTTAACCGGGAAAAAGTCAAAAAAAGAACAACGAGAAATTCGCGCACAGATGGACGCAGTTCCCGTGACGGAAAGTTTTATTTTGATAGCCACCGGACAGTTGATAGGAGAAGGTTTTGATTACCCAAGACTTGACACCTTAATTATGGCTACGCCGGTTGCGTGGCGAGGTCTTGTGGAGCAGTATGCCGGTCGATTAAATCGCTACTTTGAAGGCAAACAAAATGTCATGATTTTTGATTATATTGATGCCCATATTCCGATGTTTGACAATATGTATGTAAAGCGGCTCAAGGCATATAAGCGTATCGGTTATAAATTATATGATGAGAACCAAACCGAAAAGCAAACCGTGAATGCAATCTTTGATTCGGATTCCTATGGCGCGGTATATGAACAAGACCTGAGAGAAGCACGCAGTGACATTGTTATATCAAGTCCGACGCTCGCACGAAGGAAAGTGACTCGCATGCTTGCAATACTTAAGGAACGACAAGAGGCAGGAGTTAAAATAACGATTGTAACATGGCATCCTGATGCGTATTTTTATGGGTATGACATACACCGCATTGAACTGGTGGAAACATTACGGAACGCAGGAATCAATATTGAGCTTGCTGAAGATAGCTGTGAGCGTTATGCCGTGATTGATAACGAAATCGTCTGGTATGGAAGCATGAATCTTTTGTCCAAGGATGATGTTGAAGATAATATCATGCGCGTGGTCAGTACGAACATTGCTGCGGAGTTATTGGAGATGACGTTCAAAAAGGGAAACCGGCTTGAGCAGTATGGGGTTGTGGAGTGATGGGGTGTGAGAGTATAAAGCACATCTCATATTTCCTGATTTGAAATGTAATCTGAATTATATTTGTCTGCTTCCAAGATTTGAATATTTTTTTTATTATAGCAATAAATAATTCTAAAAAACTAAAATCTGTAGGCTTTTTATCATTTTGATTAATTATTATCGTTGGCTGTTTATTTTCTAAACTAAGTTGAGTTATTTTATTTTCTGATTCTGATAGTTTTTCTTTGGTTTCTGAAAGTTTGCACAAATAACAGGACAAAATGGACTGAGAAGTATAGAAAATGCACTGAATAACCATATGTCATCTTTCTATCATTTAGGTTTTAAGAAACCAGTAAAGAGATCAACGATTTCCTATGTAAATCAACAACACAGCTCCGATTTATTTCAAGCGTTATATTATCAATTATTATCCGAATTGAAACCTAGTGTACGTAAAGCAACCGAAAAGCCATTGTTCTGCTTACAAATCTGAGAAACTGTTCTGCAGAAAAGGTTGCACAAATATACAAAAAGCGTTGGCAGATTGAATTATTCTTTAAGACAATCAAGCAAAATCTTAAAATAAAAAATTTCTACGGAACTTCTGAAAATGCAGTAAAGACACAAATTTGGATTGCGATGATTGTTTACCTTCTTTTTATGATGCTGAAAAAAGCAACCGGTCACATTACGAAAAGCTTTACACATTTTATCTCTGAAATATCGGTTTCATTATTCCATCGTATTGATCTACACGTTTGGTTTTCTAATTCATCGCAACCACCGCCAATTCGGGATCCAAATATCTGTCCCTTACAGTTGGAGTTCATGCTATGAAATTATCTTGGACAGCAGTGATTTTATTGCCTTTACAAACTATAAGTATCTCACTCCTAAAATCAGTTTCATGTCAAACCTTGTTCTCTTCAACCCGTTGTATTACAATAAAGTCAAAAAATATCTTGCGATATTCTATATCACAATCTAAGTTTTTAAAAAATCGATGTCTGAGGGGATTCTGACAAAATGATTTTTAGACTTCTTCGTAATTAGCAAATATTTACGCTTTTTGCATCATAAACATGAACCTTGCATTTAAATTTTGATTCAATATGTTTTTTATCTTTCTCTGAAAACACACCAATATAAACACTAAATAACTTATTGCCAACACGTCGTCCATTTTTTGCTGCTTCGAGTCCTCTGCTCTATCCCTTTCCAAAAACCCCATCCGCTTCTCGCATCAATCTATCCGTCTCCACTAACGCCACAATAATTTTCTGATAATGCAAAATATCTTCAAAGTCTAGTTTTCTACCTCGTCGGTCTTTGAGCCATTTTTGCGCCGGCTGATATCCGCCGATATAAAATTCCCACGCAACTTGCGGAACGTTGTTAAAATATTGCGTTTTGTTGATGTACACTTTATTGTCTTTATATGTCGGATTGTCAACAACATTATCACCGTCGATAGGATATTGCGTTATAAAATTTTCAACAACGGGACTTTCCAACAAATGTATACTTCGAAGCTCTCCGCCTAATTTTACCAGTTTCCAAAATGTATCTTTGTTTTTCGGATACGGCACGCGCGGAAAATCAATTTTCAAAAACTCTTTGTACGTTTCTCTATACGTTGGCGAATGTAAAACGGCATAGATGTAATCGAGAATGTCAATCGGTGCAAAAGTGTTCTCGGTTGTTTCTTTTTCATTAGTAAAAGTTAAGCCCAAATTTTCAGCTATTTGATTTACAATTTCTAAGTTTAAATTCGGTGTTCGTTCTGTCGTTTCCCCGATTGCTTGTTGGTCGGATTCATCGGAGTAGAGATAGAGAGGGAAATGATAAGAAGCTTCTTTTGTTTGTAGTGAAACTGTACATTTATCACTTAAAAATTTTGTTACTAAAACATGTTGAAAATCAAATGTGCTTTGCTGTTTGCAAAGTAATAAACCATAATTATCATTTGCAATCATGTGCTTCATTATACTGTTTCGTGGATAAGATAAAACACCTTTTGACTTTGATGAATAAATGATGTAACGCTTATCGAAAGGGCGATAATCTATTTGTTGAACTACCGCATTTTTTAAATCATCTTTTGCATTGTCATATGTCCAATCTCTACTATCTTTTTTCTCATTATACTTTGTTCGAAATGTTTTTTCATCCAAATTTTTAAAATCATAAATTACTTTTTCTAATTCATTTTGTTTATAATGAACAACTAGATTATCTCTTGCAGATACAATACCACAAGCATTTTGAGGCATCAATTCATCAACCTTAAACCCCTTTTCATATTCTTTTTGTCCTTCAAAATCCTTTTTGACAAAAAAGAAGTTAGGCTCTGCGTTTTCTAACTCGTTCCATTCCAGTGAATTGATTGAATTTTTATTTAAAAAATCATATTTAAAATCTCGTTTACCAAATAAATCAAAATGAAATACCTTTCCAAGTTCGTTTTTCTTTTTCTTCCCTGTTTTAACAAAAATATTTATTGATACACCTTGCATAATATCAAACACATTTTGGTCGGGCGAACCATCCGGTGCTGTTTCTTTTTTCTTTGCATTACCGTGTAAATCCAGAATGTAAATTTTATCAAACGTTTGCAATAAGTTTTTTCTCATTTGACGATGAATGAGTCCATCAATAAAACTGTTGTTAGAAATATACGCTAAAATACCGGTGCCGTTTTTTTCTATAAAATGTTGCCCGTAACGAATAAACTTTATGTAGTCGTCAGAAAGCGGTTGTATGTTGCGTTCATTCAAATCTTTTTTATAGTCGGCAACTAAACGTTCAATCCATTCGCCTTTGTTTGCACTGCTTACACTGTACGGCGGATTTCCAATCACACACATGACGGGCGTGTCGCGCTTAATATAATTCGCTTCGTTTGCTTCTGTGCTGAGCCAGTTTGCAAAAAGCGTTCCCGTATCGGGGTGATATTCTTCCAAGCTGTTTGTAAGATACACTCTCAGTCGTTGGTTCGATGTCGGTTTAAAACCTGTTTCAGAAAGAAGTAAATCCAATTTCAAATGTGCCATTGCATAACTTGCCATAAGCAATTCAAAACCGTTGAGGCGCGGCAACAAATGTGTTTCGACATAGTTACTCCAAATGCCTTGTTGTCCTTCGAACTTTTTGTAAATATGTTTTATCACTTCCGTCAAAAACGTTCCCGTACCTGTCGCTGGGTCGAGAATCTGAACCGTGTGAAATTCTTTTTCAAATTTGCCTTTCGTTCCTTGTTGTTCTACTTTTATTTTTGTTTTGCTTGTGTCGGCGAGTCCTTGAGGCAAATTAAATTCCGTTTTCAAAATATCGTCAACTGCACGCACGATAAAATTGACAACAGGTTTTGGCGTGTACCACACACCGCGCGCCTTGCGCAACGCCGGATCGTACTCGCTCAAAAAATCTTCGTAAAAATGGATAATCGGGTCTTCCATTTGGGTCGCTTTGCCGAAGTTCTTTAAAATTTCCTCCACATTACACGCGAGGAAAATATCCGCCAAACTGTCGACAATCCATTTTATACGGTCGTCAATATCTGGTCCGGCGATGTAGCCGAACAAACTCCGCAAAAACGGATTTGATTTAGGTATAAGTTCAGCTGCTTCTTGTCGGCTAAACGTTTTCAAAGTCGGGTCGTGCAATCGCGCTGCAAACATACCGTACGTTATCGTTTGTGCATACACATCTGCAAATCCTTTTGGCGTAATGTCGTGAATCAATATATCCTTAAAAGCCGACATCTGAGCTTTTAACGTACTGTCTTCGTGGTTGTCTTCGTCACTTATGAGCGCCTTGCCGATAACATCGGATAAGAGGCGCGCTTTACCCGCCATCATTTGTGCTAATCTTTTACTGCTTTTTATTGTCTGTCCGATGTGCGAGCAAAAATCTTTGATGAGATTTTCAAAACTTGCAAAGTTTTCAGGCATCGGTTTAATGCCCTTGTCTGTAATTTCGGCAATGGCGATTTTTGTAACAAACTCTCCGTCTCGGTACAGATGAAAATGTAAGTAATCGGTAAAAATCAAATTGTTGAGCGAAGCTTTGTATCTGTCAAACTGTTCTTTGTTTCCTGCTTTCTTTGTACCGTCAAGGTCACTGTCGCCAATATCTTTCGCTTCAATAAATCCGACAGGAATATCTTTTTTAGTTATAATGTAATCAGGCGCCCCGCACCGTTGTCGTTTCGGTTCATTCGTCGCTTGTATTTCCGGCACTAACATTTCCAACAGATTTTGCAAATCACCGCGAAACGTATGCTCCGTTGAGTTTCCGAGTTTATATCGTTTGTCTATGCTGTCGATGTATTGTTGGATTGTCATTGTTTGCTCCTGTGGTCAGGGGTGTTTCTCATTATAGCATTATTTTATTGAAAATTCCATCAACATGTTCAAAATATGGATTGCCATTGAAATGATTGTGCAAATCACGTACATGCGATATTCTTTGAAAAATCAAACATGAGATGATACAGCGTGATTTCATTTTGCGATGTGGTTTGGTGTATGGATATATAACTATATTTAAAATCTTCATTTAGTTGGATTGGCTTTATTTCTTGGAGTGGCATTGCATTTACAATTTTTCCTTTATCGTCTATTAAATCTTTATTCAAAAGTGAATTTAGATTAGTGATGTTATTATCAATATCAAGATTATCAACCACAAAGCCGACCATTCCGTTTATTCCAAAATAAGAAGAATAGAAATCATAAACAAAACGGCAAATACCATTTTTAACATATTCTGAATTTAAGCCTGATATTCCTGTTAAGTTTTGATTATTTAACCTTTTACATTCAATAATATAATACGCTTTTGTGTCCTCAAAAGTATTTTGTGTTTGGATTTTTATATCAGTTCTGCCGGAACTTTTATCTTCAGGAACTTCTTTGTCGAACAAGAAGTCTGTCAATTCAATTTTTTTTCTGACTACGTTATTTTTAAGATAAGCGTATAACAGTCTATCCCTTATTTTTTCCTCATCATCAGCTAACTCGATATTATCGTTCAGCATCATTTTATAACAACAGATAATTTGTATAAGTAATTTTTTAAATTCTTTTTGATAATCATCTTGGGCGTAAGGATAGTCGGAGGCGTTAAGAACTTCTCTCATCGTCTATCTCTCCCCGCTCTTAGAATAGCATCTGAAAACTCATCAACATCAAGATAACCAACAGCCTTATGCCACAACCTTTTTTCGTTAGGTTTGAAAATATAGAAATAATCTTTTTCAAACCCCCGAATATCTTTTTTAACAAAAAGCTTATCTGTAATTTCAGACGAACCAATGCTTATGAGGACTTGTAAAATTCCCGAAGTGTCTTCTTGTTTATTTATCCAAATAAAGTCATCTTTATATTCGTCTATCGGTATAACCTTAAAGAACATACCTATTATTTGTTTTGTATACCAAATCTCTACGACAAACTTTCTGTGTGTATTGCTAAGATTAGATTGAAAGCGATTGAGGAATAGCTGTGCATAATCCAGCAATGCCGGTTCTTCATACTCAAAAGGCAATAGTAATTTTTCAAAACCTTTATGTCTCGTTTGAATAGGTATCGTCATATCGACTGTATATCGAAGCAGTGTTATTTCTTCTTCGGTCAATGAAAAAGCATTACAAATAGCATTGTTTAATTTGTCATGTTCTTTATTTATGGCGTCTTGAATAAGAGGATATTCTAATGTCTGCTGAAATTTTTCAACATATAACGTTTCTATTTTTTTTACTATGTTTGAAATTTGCTCTGATTCTATGAAAGGGATGTTTAATTTTTCCTCATCATGTGTCTGTTCTCTTTCTATGCCGGAAGAACTGAATGTCATTAAATTATAATAGGAAAACAAGGAAGAGTTTAAAACACCGGATATTAGCCTGAGAGTGTTTATTGTGTTTTCTCCTATAGCTTTTATTCCTGTCAAAGAACTTTTATAAACGCCATCGGAGTATGAAACAGCAGAAACAGCTTGAAAAGATGAGGTCGTTCCTTCAGTAATTAATAATATAGGCGCTTTAAAAATAGCTCTGTTTTTATAGCAATATCCCACTTGTTTTAACGCCCACTTGGAAGTACTTGGCTTTATATAAAATTGTTGTACATTTTCAGTTTTTATATAATCTAATCCGACCAACTCACTAACATCAATTTTTTTATTACCATCTTTTTCTTTTATTCCTTGTTTTAAAATAAATTTTTGACTTGTTTCAATAACATCATTTATTGTTTGATAGTCTGTTTTTAATCTTTTTATAAAATTAAAATCCAAATAAGAACCATAAACCAACACTTTCCAAAGCCAATCATGTTCTTTTAGCTTTTTTTGTTGCACTCGTTTAAAATCGGATTTATTAATTGTAAATATCTTAAACAGAGAAAAGAAACGACTTGGCTTTAACGTTATATGCTCAATTATATTATTATCAGTATCCTGTGTTTTATCATATTTGAAGAACAACACACAGGCGGGCGCAATAGCTTTTTTATTTGATTTTTCAAAAACTTCACGTCTTACAGGTGCAAGCTCAAACACTCTTTTAATCTTGAAGTTATGTAAAAAGTAAGTTCTAAAGTCAATGCTATTTAAATTGTAAAGTGTTTTACTCGTAACAATAAGGGCACTTTCTGTATTAACGCTAGAAAAATCGCTACTTCTAATTAAAAATGCCTGAGCTATTTCTCTACCGCCAATCTTACAGGCTGGCTGCTCTTTTGAGTTTTCTTTTTTCTCCCGATTATTAATATAAGAAACATATAAAGGTTTTTCTTTTTCTCCTTTGCCTCTAAACCACGGTGGATTGCCTATTATAAAATCAAAGCCGGTAAAATCTTCTTTTGAGAATATCTTATTATACTCTGCATTTGTATCAAAAAAATCTGCGACAAAAAAGTTTGTATTCAAAAGTTCAGGAAATTTAAAATTCTCGATTTCGGCAGGTTTCTGATAATCTAATAAAGTAAGATAAATGGAAAATATGGCAACTTGCACAGCACTTTCGTCTTTGTCGATACCAAAAATATTTTCCTTAGCTAACCGCTTGATTGTATTTTTAAATTCCTGTTTATCTTCCGGTATACCATTTAACGAAATATGTTTCTCAATAATTTTACGTAATGTTTCAACAAGGAAAATTCCCGAACCACAAGCGGGATCAAGTACTTTGCAGGAAACAACTTTGTCATTTCCATTTAGCTTTTTTGTAACAGTCTGGCTAATAATATAATCAACGAGGAAAGTAGGTGTATAGTAGGCTCCTGCCTTTGCTTGGTTTTCCTTCCCGATAAACCGTTCATATACATTGCTAATAAATTCAATCGGTAAAACAGAAAAGTCATATAATTGAAAAAGTGATTGCTGACTTGACCTTATTTCTTCGCTCGCTAACAATCTCTTAATAAGCTCAAAAGCCCCATCAGGGATAGTATCAAAAGCATCTTTTTCAATCGGGAATAAATCTCCATTAAATCCTTTGTCTTTGTCTTGCAAATATTTAAAAAAGCCAAAAGTGCGATCTTTGTCCAATAACAAGTCACAAAACTCTTCGTTTGTCCACTTTCTTGATACACCATCAAAATGTAATTTTACGTTTCTATCAATTAAATAGCGAATAAAAATAGCTTTGCCTAGTAAAGCATTGGCTGTTTTTCTATCACAATGATATTTATTTAGAAGCACGTCTTGTGCATCTTCAATGTTTTTTAATAATCGGTAATCTACTCTATGTAAGTAATCGAAATTTTCGTTATACTTTTCAAACGTTTTGCCGGTAACTAACTCAAAATAGCTAAAGTCGTTTAAGACCTCTCTACCTCCAAGTTCCTTAAGCTGTTTTGTGTTTTCGTCTATTGCAAACCCATTATAAATTGTAACCGTATCGTTTTCTAAAATAATAACAATAGGGGTTTCGTTAAAATTCCAAACAGATTTATGTACTTCTTCTTTGTTTTCAGGATTTTCAAAAAATAATATCAGGGGTTTATTATCGAAATTAAAAAGTGCTTTTGGCGCCCACTTGTCTGTATCTTCCAGCAAGCGAATAACACGACTAGGGAAATCAACTTTCTGTTTCCAATTTTTATCAGAAAGCATGATTAGGGCATCAGTTTCATTAATTTCTAATTTTGAAAATAATTGTTTCAAATTCATAATGGAATACCCCCACCATCCTAAACTCCACGCCGGCATCGCGCATTTGTAATACCATATTTTTTTTGCTTCGTTAATAAGTTCTTAATACATATTGTCAGCAATTTTTCCTTTTCCCACATTATACCATATTTTACCTGTTTTTCCTATTATAAGATAGCAAAATCTATCTGCATAAACCTCAAGGCAAAAACTTAGCACGTTTGTGTCGAGATTTCAACACGTTCAAAGACTTAACGAGTTTCGACATTAAACCGGTAATTTCTCACCTGATATTCAGTAAAAATTCAGCATCATAAGCTAATTATTTCAAACTATGATATAATAGCAGGTATCTACGCACACCCGTCCTATGTGGCGGACTGACGAATTTTGAAACCGAAATAAGGAAGTACACCGTTGGCTAAAAGCAAACAGAAAAAAGAAGTCTGTTTACGGACAAGAATACACAAACATAACATATAAACTTGCCAAAATGAATCTTGCTATTCGTAGCATTTCTGCAAATCTCGGAGAAAAGGCGGCAGATACGTTTAGAAACGACCAGCACAAAGATTTAAAGGCCGATTTTATCATGGCGAATCCGCCGTTCAATCAGTACTTCCGTGATGAAAATAAACTATTAGATGATCCTCGTTGGCGTGGATATGATGTACCTCCTAAAAGCAATGCCAACTATGCGTGGATTTTGAATATGGTGAGTAAACTCAGCGAAAACGGTATTGCCGGTTTTATCCTTGCAAATGGTGCTTTGAGTGGTGGCGGCGATGAAACGCGAACATATCGGAACAGAGAAAAAAAACTTTGTTTATGGATTTACGCCAAATGGGCGAACCGTTTGAAAAGAAATATGTTCAGTTTTCTGATGCGGATGTTCAAAAAGTAACGAGTACGTATCATCGGTGGCAGACTTCGACTTCGCACAGCAAGACGCAATACGAAGATGTTCCTGAGTTTTGCCATTCAGCTTCGTTTGATGAAATTGCCAAAAAAGACTTTTTGCTGGTGCCGAGCAAATACATTGAGTTTGTAAATCGTGATGAAAACATTGACTTTGACGAGAAAATGACAACGCTCAAAAAGGAAATGGCGGAACTGTTACAAGCAGAAGAGGAGTCGAAGAAAGACCTGCTTAAAGAGTTTAAGGAGTTTGAGTATGAAATCAAGTAGTGAATTAGTGATTTATCACGTCGCTCCAAAACAACAGACACTGTCTGTTGAATTCTACAGTTGTACGAAAATTTTTTTAACCGTGAAATTGGAAATAGATTAGAGGGGTATGAATCGAGGAAAAATGAAAGAAAAGCAATAAAACCTTTTTGAATTGAATGATGAAGATTATATCTACTCACTTATTGAAAAAGAGTTTTTGCCGGAAGAGTACCATGAAATTGAATATAAATCCGGTAAAGATGGTTTTCCAAAAGAGCTTTGGAAAACCTATTCCGCTTTTGCCAACACCAATTCCGGCATTATTATAATTGGCGTAAAAGAGAAAAGAGGCAAGTTTTCAATTGAAGGACTAACAGACGAACAAATCTCAAGCTATAAAAAATATTTTTGGGATAACTGCAACAATCCGAATACTGTTGGTATCAATCTTTTGAGCAATGAAGATATAAAAGTTCTTGAAGTAAAGTCTAAAAAATTACTGATTATTAGGGTACCTTTTGCTCATCGCACCCAAAGACCGGTGTTCCTTACATATAATCCATTTGGCAACACCTATAAACGTAATCACAAAGGCGACTACCGAATGTACCGAAGAAGAAATAAAAAGAATGTTAGCTGACGCTGTTGCTGAACTGAAGAGGGACAACCTGTTGTTAGAAAATTTCACGATAGAAAATTTAGACCCTGTTAGTATTCGTCAGTTTCGTCAATTGTTTTCATCTACCAGACCGGAACATCCTTGGCTCAGCTTGGAAGATAAAGAATTGCTCAAAAAAAATTGGAGCTTATCGTATTGACCGAAAAACAAAGCAAGAAGGGATTACTCTTGCAGGACTGTTGATGGTTGGGAAGGAAGATAGTATTCTGGAACAGGAAGCCTTACCGGATTACTTCCCTGATTTTAGAGAACATTTGTCGATGGATGAAAAAGTGCGATGGACAGACCGTATTTATCCTGATGAAACTTGGGAATGCAACTTGCTTCAATTTTATTTGAGAGTATTGCCCAAACTATCATCTACGTTACCTAAGCCATTTCGTCTGGAAAAAGATGAACGTGTTGATGAAACGCCAGTCCACATTGCTTTGCGTGAAGCTTTTGTAAATTCATTGGTACATACCGATTATTCGTTAAGTGGAAATATTATCGTCGAACTCGATACCGAAAAGTTTGTGTTCTCAAACCCCGTAACGCTTCTGGTTTCTCTGGAACAATATTACACAGGTGGTGTGAGTGAGTGTCGTAATCCGGCTCTGCAGAAAATGTTTATGCTGATTGGTCGTGCCGAAAAAGCCGGTAGTGGTGTGGATAAAATCATAAGTGGCTGGGCAGCTTCTCACTGGCGAAGACCATTCCTTGAACTCGAAAATCAGCCGGATAGAGTAAAGCTTACTCTGCCTATGTTCAACGTATTGCCCGAGCAGATACATAACGAACTGCATAGTATTTTTGGAGATTTGAGTTATTTTAGTCCCGATGAATTAATTGCACTCTCTTTTAGTCTAATTGAGGGCTCCACATCAAATCACCGTCTGCAATACGTTTTAAATATGCACAGTTCAGATATTACGAAAATGCTCAAAAAAATGTGTGAAGACGGTTATTTAGAAGCTGAAAATTACGGTCGCTGGACTACTTATAAAATTAAACCTAAGCTTGCCACCTCTGATGTAAACCTTGCAACCTCTGACACAAACCTTGCTACCTCAACGAGTTTTCCAAAAAGGGTGAAAAGAGAAGAGTTGGAAAAAACAATAATGCGCATTTGTAAAGACCGTTATACTTCAAAAGAAGAATTGGCTGAAATATTAGGTAAATCGGAAAATTATTTAAAGAATGAGATATTAAGTAGAATGTTAAAAGATAAAAAGCTTGAATTAAAATACCCATTCACGCTTAATCATCCTGAACAAGCCTATAAAACAAGAGACTAATATGCAGAAAAATTATAAGCGACGCGGTGATTATATACAGCTTGTGGATGAGCGAAATACCGCATTGGAAGAGTTGCCGTTAGTGGGCTTGAGTATCAGCAAGCAATTTATACCTTCTGTGGCTAATATTATTGGAACGGATTTGAGTAAATGCAAAGTAGTTTATGAGAATCAGTTTGCGTGCAGTTTCATGCAGGTAAGCAGAGACGGGAAAATACCTGTCGCTATGCTTAAAAACGATAAAGTAATTATGTCACCTGCCTATCCGATTTTTTAAGTAAAAGACGATAACGAACTTTTACCCGAATATTTAATGATGTGGTTTGCCCGTGAGGCTTGTTTTTACGCTGTTGATGGTGTTAGAGGAAGCTTGGAATGGGAAGATTGCGAAAACATGTTGCTTCCTGTTCCCCATATTGATATACAAAGAGAAATTGTAAAAGAATATAACACCGTTCAAAATCGCATTAACCTAAACGAGCAGCTAATACAAAAACTTGAAGAAACTGCACAGGCGATTTATAGGGAATGGTTTGTGGAGTTTGAATTTCCCTTCGACTTCGCTCAGGGCAAACCCGATGAAAATGGTAAACCTTACAAAAGCAGTGGTGGCGAGATGATTTGGAATGAAGAAATGGAGAAGGAGATTCCGGTGGGGTGGGAGGTGAAGCCATTTACAAAGATTGTGGAATTTGGTGGAGGAGGTACGTCAAGTACTAAATATCCTGAATATTGGAATGGGAGTATTCCTTTTTATACTCCCGGCGATTTAACCCAGCATTATTATTCAATTACATCAGAAAAAATGATTACAACTCTTGGATTATCAAAATGTAGTAGCAAACTTTATCCTGTCAACACAACATTTGTTACAGCCAGAGGTGCTACTGTCGGTGGAGTTGGTCTTGCTGGAATCCCGATGGCTATGAATCAAAGTTGTTATGCCGTTAATGGTAATGATCTTAATGACTTTTACATACATCAATTGACGTTACAAGTTATGTCTCAATTAAAGAATGAAACAGTGGGAGCAACCTTCGAGGCATTAGTTACAAAGGATTTTGACTCATATTTATTGGTTCATCCAATTGCCGATTTAGACAAAATATTTTCATCGAAAGTTAATAACTTGTATCAGTTAATGTTGTTAAAAAGTAAAGAAAACCAAAAATGTCCTGCCTAAAGTGAACTTGGACTTTTTTAGGAAAGCTTATAAGGTGGTTAAAGGCTGCTGTTCCAGCCAATAAGCCCTTCTCTTTATATCTGCATTATGAAGCTTTTCTCTTCTTTCTGCAAGCCGTGTTTCTTTCCTACCCTCAAAATAATCATCTGGGGTCAGATACAAAAGTGCACCGTGAAGACGTTTGTTGTTGTAAAAATCAATCCACTGTGCCATCTTTTGTTTTGCATCTTCATAGCTGGCGTATGCTGTTCGGCGAACATGTTCCGTTTTCAATGTCCCATGAAACCGCTCAAGCTTTCCGTTACTCTGCGGATGACAGACACAAAAAACTGGAGGAACTGAAAGAATTGCTTCTTTCGAAATTGGCGACGGTTACGGTGGAGGGGGAGTAGAATGTTAAATGAAAAGGACACAGAAATCATAATTTACAGTTTTGTACTACTTACTTGCAATAATATGTAAAGCATTATATAAATAAAGGAGAATGTGTATGAAAGAAAATTTTTTTGATCCCTCTGAATATATAAGGAATCTTCAACAATTATTAGTATCAGATAAAAAGAAAATAGGATTTCTTTTTGGTGCAGGTACTTCGATATCGTATGTTTTTGGGATTGCAAAAATTACAGAACTTGTAGAAAAAGAACTTGAAGAAGAAGTTAACAAAGAAAGATACAAAACAGCAATTGAAGAAATCAAAACGGAATTAGGAAATAAATATACAGTTGAAACTTTACTGTCAAATTTAGAACAAAAAAAACAGATTATTGGTAAAGGCACTTTAAATGGGTTAAAAGAATCAGAAATAGAAGCTCTAATTAATTCGATAAAGGAAAAAATCAGAAAGCTGGTTAGTGTCCATACTGATAAAGAAAACATTGTTGCTGATAAATTAGTTCATTCAGATTTTGCAGAATGGATAGGTAAAGCAAATCGAAAACATGCAGTTGAAATATTTACTACAAATTATGATTATTTATTTGAAATAGGTTTAGAACATAACTGTATTCCTTATTACGATGGATTTACAGGAAGCTATCAGCCTTTCTTTAATGGAGAGTCCGTTGATGATATGTCATACTTAACTACTCAAACGAAGC
>JAAYQG010000002.1 GCA_012519415.1 Treponema sp.
ATCAACAACACTGATTGTCATTTTTGCGCCAAACTCAACTGCCGCTCCCGCTTTCCCTCTAACGATCGGTCGCACATGCGGTTGACTTATACTCACAATTCTATCTTCTATCTGATGTTCTTTTTTTTCTGTATTGACCTTCCGTGCTCATTCCGCTTTATAATAACTGATCTCCTTTCATAGTGCAGGATCTTGAAAACACAATTAAGTTATTTCTTGAGTATTTTGCAAATGAAGGTGATGAAATGTGACAGAGCACAGAAAAAGCTTTTCCATCATTCGAAATCGATGAGATGATAAAACTAGGGCTATTGACAGCAAGGATGATGTGATTGATACTCACCTTGAACGTGTAAAAAAGACCTATCCTGCATACTTTGATACCTATAATTGGAACGTGAACACAGAAAAGGAATATCATGAAGAGAAAAATTAAAGAACTGCTACCAACAAACAAACCAAAAGTAAGTATTTTCTTTCTTTTTTTATTATTAACAATAATATTTACAGTCAGCTTTAAAACAAAATTCAACGTTCATTATGACAGACTTTTCGGCTGGCACAGCTGGCTTTCTGGTTCTACCATAAAATTTGTTAACAACTGGCTTATTGAAAGCCCACAGAAATTCCATTTTGTAAATTATGAAAATCCAGACTCAATAGAATTTAACAATCTTTCAGAACGGGAACCATATATTTCTTATCCATCAGGCTGTACCTTTTTCGTCTATTTTTTTGCAAAGCTTTTCGACAAACAGACCATAGACATAAGTTTTCTAAAACATCTGCAGATGGTATGTTTCTGGCTTGAAATGTTGCTGTTTGCACTTTTTATATACCGATTGTTGGAAAACATCGGAATAAAATCGGAAATTGAAAAAACAACCGCTGCTTTTTTTACTTCACTTTTCTGGACATGGATTCCAACTAATGTCTGGTATCTTGCAAATGTTTATTTTGCAGACCAATGTGTCATTCTTTTTATAATGGCTTTTCTATATATTGAATATGAAAGTTATTGCTGCAAGAACAGACACCTAAATGTTATTCTTAATTTAGTAAAAGTTTTTTTGATTTTTGCAGGAACCCTTATTGATTATTATTTCTGGATTTTCATCTTTGTTGCTTTTATATTGCAAATAATTTACCTATTTAAAGAACAAAAGTCTTTTTTAATTATAATTAGAAATTCATTGCTGTATGTTCTTCCGGTTATATTTGCAGTAAGTGTTTTTTTCTACCAGATCCTTTCAGTTCCAGATTGGCAGAATACTCTAAAGGATACATTTTTAGACAGAGTCGGGGCTACAAAAAGTGAGTGTAGTAAAATTAAATATATTTTAAAACAATTGAGCAGATACTTCATAGATGGCTTCGGATTAGAAACAAACCTGAAATCATCAGTATTATTACTCCTTATTTTAAGTTTTCACATTAAAAAAGAAAATACTTCTAAAGCTTTGTTTGTAAAACTAAAAGAATATACTTTTACTGCCAGCGGCATTATTATACTTTTAGGAACAATTTCACCAATAATTCAGATTATATTTTTAAAAAACCATTCAGCTGTTCATGAATTTTCAGAAACAAAACTTTCATGGATTGTTGCAATGATTCCTATTGTTATTTCTGTAATCTACTACAAAAGTCATGAAGATAACAACCAAAGCAAATCCTCAGGTAAAACAAGAACAACTCCTTTTATTAAATATTTTATGATAAGCTTTCTATGCATCGTATTCATAACAGGGGTTCCTTTTTCTTCTAAAGAATATAAAGACAAACATGAAATTGAAGTCTATGATTACCATCTTGCAGAAATCTTGAAAAACAACACAAAATACGAGCACGTCTGTTTTTCTTTTAGTTATTTTATTCCAACCAATCCACCACATGAACTCTCTGTATCACAAAAAAGAATCTACAAAATAAACAACAAGAATGAATTGAATACTATGTTTCCTAATCTAAATCAGCAGGCTGTAAAACTTTTTATTATTGATAAAAAAACATCAGAGCTTACTGATGAGCAAATTACAGTTCAAAATGAATTACGAAATTCCAATAAAGTATTTTTTGAGGATGAACGCTTTTGTTTTTTGGAACTTACGAATTGAAAGCAGATTCTTTTGCAAATTACGGATGTCTGACAACAATCATGATTTACAGAAAATGGAAATAATCCATTTTTTCTGCTTTTAATAACTTTTGAAAACTGATATGCTTGCACAGTAAAGCTGTAAGTTTCACTACAGGTTTTGCATAGGACAAGATAAATTCTGCCTATAATATCTGTTTTATAATTAATATTCCTTCAAGAACCTTAATTATAAAACACAATTAAATGTTGAAGCATTCTGATAGCGTCAATAATTGTTCGCAATTTCGATTTTGGAAAAAGCCCAAATTCATCATGCTACAGCGAACAAAATCTCCCTTTGTGTTTTTATTGAGCTGGCATTTATATAGCAACGCTCTGTCTGCC
>JAAYQG010000086.1 GCA_012519415.1 Treponema sp.
AACCTTGAATAGCACCAGTTCCAAGCAGAGAGAGGAACAAAGCAGCAATCAACGTTGTGGTGTTTGAGTCCAAAATTGACCAAAGGGCACGGTCAAATCCAGCAGCAATAGCAGCAGCACGACTCTTACCAAGTTTGAGTTCGTCTTTAATACGCTCAAAAATAATTACGTTAGCATCTACTGCCATACCGATTGTTAAAATCATACCAGCAATACTTGAAAGCGTAAGCGTTAATCCCATTGCAGAAAGAAAAGAAAACATAATAAACAAGTTCAAAATCTGTGCAACTACAGCATTTATACCTGCGCCTAAATACCAAATAATCATAAATACAAAAACAGCCGCAAGACCAATCGCAAGCGCATTCATGCCCTGACGAATAGCAGCCTCGCCAAGTTCTGCACCAATAACTTGCTGACTTTCAATTTCAAGGGGAACTGCAAGCCATGCAGTTTGCAAAACTTTTTTCAAGTTCTGTGCTTCTTCAAAACCGAAACCGCTAATCGAAACTCTACCGTTTGGAATAGGTTCGTTGATATTTGCATACGATTTAATCTTATTATCTGAAACAATAGCAATAGAATCATTAACATGAGCAGCTGTAAAGTCTCCGAAAATTATAGCACCCTCAGAATCAAGCGAAAAGTGAACCTGCGGTTTACCTACGTTGTCAAATCCAATATCTGCCGATTTAATATGTTTGCCGTCAAGAATCGGCACTGCATCAACAACGATATAACCGATTCTTTCATCAAGTCCGTAAGAATCTTTTATATAATGACCAATTACTTCTTTTCCTTCAGGAATTAAAGTTGGGTCAAGAAGATTACCGTTTGAATCAAAAACATTTACAGGATTTGCTTGATAAAAAGCATTAAAATTATTTGTTGCTTCAACATCAACAAAACGGAAATTCAAAATTCCTTTACCCATAATAATAGAGTTGATGCTTTCTGTTTCTGCCGCACCCGGAACTTCAATATAAATGCGATCTTCGCCTTGTCTACGAATAACAGGTTCCGTTAAACCAAAACGGTCGATACGGCTTTTCAAAGTTTCAACAGCTTGCACCATTGCTTCTTCTTTAAATTTCTGCGGATTGTCCACAGTGCCTTTTCCTTGTGCATTAAGAACAGCATTAAGATCTGCTTTTACAATAACGCTCATACCGCCAGACAAATCAAGACCAAGTTTTACTGAACGACTGTAAACATTCTTGTTTTTTAGAATTTCATCTCGATAATTTTTTTCAATTGCAGAAACCAATTCCTCTTTTGAAACAAAAGCACTTAAAACAGAGCCATACGTCCATGTTTCTGGAACAGGTTTATTGTAAAGCTTGCAATTCTTTTTCGCTTCTGCTTTTAGATAGTTAAATTCAATAGGAATTTCTGCTGCACTGTTTGTGCGTGCAAAAGCAGATAAATCTGCAGCATCCTGAGTGGCCATGATGTGCGAATAATCTTTGATTTTTTCAAGTGAACCTAGTGCTAAAGTTTGAGCATCTTTTGTGGTAAGAAAATACCACTCAATTGACGGCCAAAGAAAAGCAGCACAAATAACAAGGACCACAAGAATGATGAAAAAACGGTTACGTTTGCTCATACTCTTTTTTCTCCGAAATATGTTTATTTTTATTCTGCAGTTTCTGAATTAGAATCGGTTGCTTCAATTTTTTCAGCTTCAGCAGTTTTTTTCACTTTTGCGTTTTTTTCTTTTGCTTTTTCATCAACAACAACAGACGAAACAGCAGAACGAGAAAATTCAATTTTTGTAGAATCATCTACTTTTATAACGATAGTTTTTTCTTTTGTTGAAGTTACAACACCATGAATTCCACCGATTGTTATAACTTTATCACCTTTTTTAAGTGCTGCAATCATTTTTTCTGTTTCTTTCTGTTTTTTATTCTGCGGGCGAATCATAAAAACGTAGAAAATAACAAAAATAGATACTAACATGAGAGTAGTAACTATAGACGACGATGCATTAGCGGGGTTTTGTGCTATTTGCAACAATATCGACAATGGCATAAAAATCCTTCCTTTATATGATTTTATAACTAGTCTATAGAAAATATCATTAATATCGCACCAAAGTCAAGCACGGCCGGCTCATATGTTTCGCACATATGTTTCGCTTGTGAACTCGTCCTTCAAATTTGGGACTATGATAGCGAAACTCGTAAATCCTATATCTGTTGAAAACTCTCTTCGTTTTATGCTATCTTTGTATTTATAAGATTTCTCGATTAGTTTTATTCAGAGATTCATTTTTTTTTAATGTGAGGTAGAAATGGCAAAAATTCAAATGAAAACACCGATTGCAGAACTAGACGGCGACGAAATGACACGCATTTTATGGGCTGTAATAAAAGAAAAACTCCTTGAACCTTTTATAGATTTAAAAACTGAATATTTCGATTTGGGGCTGAAAGCCAGAGATGATTCGGATGATAAAATTACATATGAATCAGCCAAAGCAATCAAACGTCTTGGCGTTGGTGTAAAATGCGCAACAATTACATCAAACGCAGCTCGCATGGAAGAATACAAACTCAAGCAACTTACACCAAGTCCAAACGGAATTATTCGCGCGGAATTAGACGGCACCGTGTTCCGAAAACCCATTATTGTAAAAAATGTGAAACCTGCCGTAAAAAGCTGGGAAAAACCTTTTATTATGGGCAGACATGCTTACGGCGACATTTACAAAAGCTGCGAAATGTACGTTGATAAACCGGGCAAAGCAGAAATTGTTTTTACAGACGAAAACGGCAACGAAACACGAAAAACTATAATGCAAATGAAAGAACCCGGAATAATTCAAGGTGTTCACAATCTTGATAAATCTATAGAAAATTTTGCACGTTGTTGCTTTAGATATGCGCTTGACGAAAAAGTTGATGTATGGTTTGCAACAAAAGATACAATCAGCAAAACTTATGACGGCCGCTTTAAAGAAATTTTCCAAAATGTTTTTGATTCTGAATTTAAAGCTGAATTTGAAAAAACCGGACTGACATATTTTTATACATTAATTGATGATATTGTTGCACGTGTAATGAAACATGAAGGCGGTATTCTTTGGGCTTGTAAAAACTACGATGGCGACGTTATGAGCGATATGATTGCTTCAGCAAGCGGCAGCCTTTCAATGATGACAAGCGTGCTTGTTTCTCCGGACGGCTGCTTCGAATATGAAGCAGCACACGGCACGGTTCAGCGTCATTACTACCGTTATCTAAAAGGTGAAAAAACTTCTACAAACCCCGTCGCACTCATTTTTGCATGGACAGGCGCACTTGCCAAGCGCGGCGAACTTGACGGAACGAATGAACTTGTTGACTTTGCGCATAAATTGGAAAATTCAACACTTACACTTATTGAAGACGGAATTATGACAGGAGACTTAAAAGCACTTGCAGAGCCTGCCCCAAAAGAAATTCTTGATTCATGGGAATTTATTGACCGCATTGCAGAACGTCTTGCAAAATCAATAAACGCTGCTATCTAAAAAATCAACCTCAATGTACCAAAGCTGGAACAAGACAAAATAAAACAAAAGCTTTAGCGACATTGAGGTTTGTTCCAAACAAAAACATCAAGAGTTTTATGCGAAAAAATACTTATATCATCATTCAAAACTAAAATTACAAGGAGCACTCTCATGGAAAAGTTTTTTGACTGCAACAACGTTGCATATCCTGAATTTACAAAAGGTTCTGTAGTTTCATGTAAAGCTACGAAAGGTGCATTTCCAGAAAATAGCGTTTATACGCTGGTACTTGCTGTTTCAGGCGAGAAAAAACCGCAACCAGGTCAATTTTATATGCTTCATCCATTAAAAAGCGACACGTTGCTTGGACGACCAATCAGTGTTTTTCATTTTGAACAAAAAAAAGGATTTGTTGAAATTACGTTTTTAATCCTTGTAAAAGGTATAGGAACAAAAGAACTTTCTGCACTTCAAAAAGATGATGAAATAAGCATTTTAGGTCCGCTCGGGAATGTTTTTCGTAAACCGGAAAATGGAAAAGCACTTATAATCGGCTGCGGCATTGGAATTGCACATGTTGCAGGTTTTGCAGAGTCCCTAAAAGACAAAACTTATGATTTTTATGCTTCTTTTAGAAGCGGAAAATACGGACTCGAATACATCAAGCCTGATAAACTTGTAATTACAACTGATGATGGCAGTGAAGGCATTAAAGGAATGTTGCCCACAGCTTTATCTGTTGAAACACTGAAAGACAATAATTATTCAGCTGTATATGTATGTGGCCCTGCTCCTTTGCTTGAATATGTTAAGCAGATTTCCGAAGAAGCTGGCATTGTTTGCTATCTTAGCATGGAATCAAGAATGGCATGCGGTGTGGGCGTATGTCTTGGCTGCACAATTGACACAACAGAGGGCAATAAAAGATGTTGCAAAGACGGACCTGTTTTTGATAGCCGGATTATTAAATTTCCGCAATTCAAAGATTCTTTTAGTTCAAAAACTGTAACACAAAAAAAACCGTTAGACGAAGAACCGGACCTTTCTATTACAATAAAAGGTGTACGTTTTGAAAATCCTCTCATAGGAAGTTCAGGCACATTCGGATTTGGCACAGAATATAGCCCTGTGTTTGATGTAAACAGACTTGGCGGCATTGCTTCCAAAGGACTCACAATCGAACCGCGTCAAGGCAATAGCGGCATTCGCTTATGGGAAACTCCTTCAGGGCTTATGAATTCAATCGGGCTTCAAAATCCCGGAATTCCGCATTTTATTGAAAATGAATTGCCGAAAATGTTAAAGCTAAAACCTGTTACAATAGCAAACCTTTCAGGCTCAACACTCGAAAGCTACATAGAAGGTGCAAAACTTCTTGATAAAACAGAAGTTCCCATAATTGAACTGAACATTTCATGTCCAAACGTTGCTGCAGGTGGTGCTTCGTTTGGCATGACGTGCGAACTTGCAGATCAAGCAGTTTCGACAATTAGAGCTTTGACAAAAAAACCGCTAATTGTAAAACTTACGCCGCAGTCGCCGGATTTAATAAATGTTGCACTTCAATGCATTAAAAGCGGAGCTGACGCTATAAGTTTATGTAACTCGTTTCAAGGAGTTGCAATCGACATTGAACGCGGCGTTCCTGTTTTTGATAAAATCAAAGCAGGATTCGGCGGTCCTGCCGTTCGTCCTATTGCAATGCGTCTAATTTATGAACTTTGCACAGAAATCAATAAGCTTCAAGAATCAAAACGTGTGCCTATTGTTGCAATTGGCGGCGTTGAAAAATGGGAAGATGTTGTTGAATTTATTATGTGCGGTGCGACAGCCGTTGCTGTTGGAACTAACACATTTGCAAATCCATTCACAATGATTGAATGTATAGACGGACTATCAGCATTTATGAAACGCAAAGGATATAAAAATCTTTCGGAAATTAGAGGTCTGGCACTGGAGGGTTCGCTTTTAAAATAATATTTTAAATTTAAGATTAAACTGGCGAACCCTCCAAGTTTTTCAAAAGAAAAACTTGAAAGTGAAAAAACACTGCGGTTTGCCTACAATTAGAGGGTTCGCTTTTAAAATAATATTTTAAATTTAAGATTAACTGGCGAACCCTCCAAGTTTTTCAAGATGTATTGCTAGTCTATGGCTTTGGTTACTGTTCTGGATAAAGTTGTCTTATATGTTCAAAAGCTTCAGTTCGCGCTATATTCATTATTTTTGCATCCCGCACAGGGTCGGCGATAGATAATGTAAAATAGCCTGACTGTTGAACGCCAAGAACTTCACCGGGTCCTCGTAGGCGTAAATCTTCTTCTGCTATATAAAAACCGTCGTTGCTTTCAAAAAGTGCTTTTAGACGTGCTTTTCCATTTTCTGTTAATTTTGTTGAATAAATAAGAAAACAATGTGATTGCAAGCTACTTCTTCCAACACGCCCACGAAGCTGATGTAATGCGGCAAGTCCAAATCGTTCTGCATGTTCAATAACCATACAAACAGCATTTGGCACATCAACTCCAACTTCAACAACGCTTGTGGCAACAAGAATTTGTGTTTTGTTTTTTTGAAAATTTTCCATAATTTTGCGTTGTTCATTATCTTCAATTTTTGAATGAATAAGCTCAATTTTATAATCGGGGAAAACTTTTTTAGAAAGAAATTCAAACATTTGCTCGGCAGATTTTAATCCTAAATCATTTTCGCCGTCTGTTTCCCCTTGTTCAATTAACGGATAGACAAAATAAGCTTGATGACCTGCTTGCAATTCCGAACGTACAAATCTATAAACATTTTCTTCGCTGCCTTGTTTGGTAAGATGTGTTTTTATTGGAAGTCGCCCCAAAGGCATTGATTTTATAACCGAAACATCCAAATCGCCAAAAACGGAAAGTGCAAGAGTTTGAGGAATGGGTGTTGCCGACATCATAAGAAGATTTGGCGATATGTATTCAAAATCTTTTTTGTTGTTTTGGATTGTTCCTGCTTCGTTTTGATTTACAAAATCTCGCACACGTCTGCCTTTTTCAAGAATTGCATTGCGCTGTAAAACACCGAAACGATGTTGTTCATCAATTACGGCAAGACGCAAATCTTTATACTGAACATTGTGAGAAAAAAGCGCATGAGTTCCTATAACAAACTGAATGTTTCCATTTTTGAGTTCATTCAACAAACGATTTCGACCGGCAGATTTTATATTTCCCGTTAAAAACGCAAGAGAAACATCCGCATGCTGAAAAAGTTTTGCCGCATTTTCTGCATGTTGTCGTGCAAGCAATTCAGTCGGCGCAAGCATTGCGCATTGTCCGCCATAATCTATAATTCTAAGACATGCAAAAAAAGCTACAAGCGTTTTTCCAGAACCTACATCACCTTGCAGCAATCTTGCCATAACATATGGTTTCTTTAACTCATTATTTTGTTCGTTTTCGGTTTGTTCGCTATTATAAGAAATTGCATTCCATTTTTCAGCTTCGTTATTATCTTGTAAAGAATCAAAACAAAATGCGCTTCGGCATGAATCATAAGACATATCTATATCTGCATTTATTTCTGCAATTACTTTTTTTTGGTCTATCGTAAGTTCAAACTGCAAGCTTTTTAATAATTTGCTTTGACGCGGAGAGAGGCTATCAAAAAAACATACATCAATAGTTTTTTTTGCAGAATCAGAAACGGGAGAATCATTTTTATTTGCAGCCGAAACTTCTTCTATTATAGAATTTGAAGAGTCAAAAACAGAATCGTCCGGCAATTTGCCTCTACGCTCTAAAGAACGCAATCCAATCTGAATCTGAAATTGATAAAGCTCTTCAAAAATCAATGTAATTCGCGCTTTTTCTGCTTCTTCCATTGTTTTTGGCATATGAATAGCAGAAATACATTCGGTTTTATGTAGCAATTTGTGCCTTTTGATAACATCTTCAGGAATTTCATCAGATATGCCTTTTAGATATTCTTTTATGGCACGAGCTACAGCTTTTCTAATATGTGTTTGGGTCAATCCTGCAGTTAGCGGATAAACAGCAAGGATTTTATTTTGACTGAAATATTCAGAATAGATTTGCTCTTGACTCATTTTGGAAAAAGATTCTGCAATATTTTTTGCAGTTTCTGTAGGCAAAAGTTCAGCTTCAAATGCAGAAGACTGAATGGAACCGTAACGCAAGCTGAAAGTTCCGTTTACGCGAACATAAAAACCAACTGCAAGCGTTTTTTCTAAAAATGAACGATTAAAGCAAACGAGTTCTGCGCGTGCTGTTGAATCTTCTACAATAATTTTTAATGTGCGCATTTTTCCAAAACCGAACCATTCGTGTCCGACAATTTTTGCGACAGTATTTACTTTTCCATGTGAAAAATACTTAAACGGAATATATTTTGTGCGGTCGTCGAATTTTCTAGGCCAATAGCTTAATAAATCACCAACAGTGAAAATATTGAGATTTGAAAATAATTTTGCAGTAGCTTTGCCGACTCCGTAAAGAGATGTAACCGGAACAGAAATTTCACGTAGTTTCATATTTTATGAGAAAACTCTCGTCAATCCTCCAATTACGAAATTCTTTACGTTTTTTATATATTTTGCATTTTTAAAAAGGTAGCTTGATAAAAAGATTTGCAATAACACCGAGCAACAAAATTTCAAGAATGATGTAACAAATTATAAGTGCAAAAATAGTAAAAATGAGCACAGTTTGGTATTTGATAAATTTTTTTGGAAAAATCTTTTTTGTTACATTATATGCAACAGGTGAAACAATTCTATCAATCTGATTCCATATAGGCGAAGAATCTTTGTTGAATATGCTTACAATAAGTCTAACAAGCAAAACAATGATTAACACAACAAAAATTGTATGAATAATAGACCAGCACAAACTAACAATAGTCGCAAGTATTATACCGACAGAAACCCGTTGAGTACGAATTATGCTCTGTAAAATAGAAGAAACAAGCACAAGAACGCCCATTGCAACCATTGGCGTAAAATCTAAAGTACCAACTCTCAAAAAACGTATTTTTTTAAATAAATTCAAATAAGGGTCGCATATACTTGCAAGAATTCTGCCAAATTTTGAATATTCTAGCGATGGCACCCACGTTAAAATAACACGAACAAACAAAATTAATGTATAAAATGAAACAATCGTTGAAACAAAACTTATAATATTCATTATCATAAAACCTCATATTTTAAATTAATATTTTTTATACGAATAACTTAATTTATCTCAATTACATTATTCTTTCCATACATTTTCAACAAAGGCTAAATTTTTTATTCCGGAAATAAATTCATCATCATAAGGTACTTTAAGATGTTGGTTTGCCATAACGACATATTTTTTAAAAGATATTTCTATATGAAAATAAACCGAACAAGTACCGGTTTTTTCAAATAAAAAATTCTTTATCGGCTGTAAATCTTTTTCTGATTTTATTCCATTTCTAAGTTTTATATGAATTTCTCGAACGGAACGCTCCTGCAAATCTTCAAGTTGTATAACTTCATCAACTAAAAAAGACGGCATTCCGCGCGACAAATCAACCTTTCCTATAAAACCGTAAACTTTCTCGATTTGTAGCTTATCTCTATATTTTTCCCATTGCTTTTGAAAAAAAGTCAAATCAATTGTACCGTTTATATCTTCAAATTGGCAAAATGCCATAAGTTTTCCGGTCTTTGTTGTAATAGTCTTTATGTTTTTAATCATGCCCACAATTGTGTACGGCTTATCTTTTCGCGCACGCGATGGTTCTGCAATATTAATCGAAGAAGTTTTTTCGATTAAACTACGATATTCATCAAGCGGATGCCCTGAAATATAAAAACCGATAAGCTCTTTTTCTATAGCAAGCTTTTCCTGCATTGTCCAATCGGGCATCTGTTCAAAAACAAAATCCGAATATTCTTTTTCATCTGTATCTTCAAAAAGACTAACCTGCCCGTATCGTGTATCTTCTTTTTTTTGTTCCGAATAATCCACAGCTTTTTCAAGATTAAGAAATAGCACAGAACGAGAAATAGTATCAACATTGTCAAAGCAGCCTGTTTTTATCATAACTTCAATTGCTTTTTTATTTACCGTATGTAAGTCAACTCTTTCAAGAAAATCCATAAAATTTTTGTATAGACCATTTTTATTTCGTTGAGTTATAATTTCTTCTGCAGCAGCCTCGCCTAATCCCTTAATTCCAAGCAATCCATAAACAATGCGGTTATCGACAACATCAAACACTTTGTCAGATCGATTCACATCCGGCGGATCTATTGCTATGCCCATTGCTCGCCCTTCTGCAATATATTCCGGTAATTTATCTGTGCTTGTAATTTCGTTTGTTAAGTTCGCTGCAATAAACTCGGCTGGAAAATGTGCTTTAAGATAAGCCGTTCTATATGCAACAACAGAATATGCCGCCGCATGACTTTTATTAAATCCATAGCCGGCAAACGGAATCATAATCTCAAATATTTCATCAGCATGTTCTTTTGTAAAACCTTGTTTCAATGCACCTTCAATAAATTCTTCTTTTTTTTGCATCAAAACTTCGAGATTTTTCTTTCCCATTGCACGCCGAAGCATATCTGCTCCGCCGAGTGTAAATCCTGCAATGCGTTGTGCAACTTGCATAACTTGTTCTTGATAAACCATAACGCCGTATGTTTCTTTCAAAATATCTTCAAGACATGGATCTGGATATTCAATTTTTTCAGGATGCAATTTTCCTTCAATATATTTTGGAATATAATCCATTGGTCCTGGACGATAAAGCGCATTCAAGGCAACAATATCTTCAAGACATCTTGGTTGTGCTTCTCGAAGAATTTTTTGCATTCCGGGACTTTCAAACTGAAAAACAGCAACAGTATCGCCACGACAGAATAAATCAAAAGTCAATTCATCTGTTTCTGAAACTTTTTCTGTTTGAAAATTCTCCATTCCTTCTTTTTTTCGGATTATTCGTTCTGCATATTTTATAAGTGTGAGTGTTTTAAGCCCCAAATAATCCATTTTTACAAGACCACAAGGTTCAATAATATCCATCGTATATTGAACAGCAACCTTGCCCGTTTTTGAATCTTTATAAACAGGTGCCCATTCAGGCAATTCACTTCTGCCGATAACAATTCCCGAAGCGTGAAGCGATGTATTTCTATTTACATCTTCCAACTTGAAACAAAGATCAAATAATTCTTTAAACCTCGGATCATCTCTATATTGACGAAGTTGCCCAAAATCCGGATGTTTCTCATCAGGTTCTGCAAATGCGTCTTTTAACTGAACCTTTGCTCCTTCAGGCACTCCTTTTTTTAGCATATTAACATCTGATAATGGAATTCCAAGCGCACGTCCAACATCAGCAATTACAGCTTTTGCTTTCAATGTACCAAAAGTAACAATATGCCCAACTTGAGAATCTCCATATTTTTCGCGCGTATATTTGATTACGTCCTGTCGCCCCTCGAAACACATATCAACGTCAAAGTCCGGCATACTTACACGTTCCGGATTCAAAAACCGCTCAAATATAAGTTTAAACCTAAACGGATCAATGTCCGTAATTTCCATAGCATAAGCGACAAGCGAACCTGCACCGGAACCGCGCCCTGGTCCAATCGGTATATCGTTAGTTTTTGCCCAGTTGATAAAATCCCAAACTATAAGAAAATAGCCGGAAAAGCCCATCTGAAAAATAATATCAAGTTCATACATTGCACGATCGACAATTTCTTTAGTTATCGCTTTATAACGTTTGCGAAGTCCTCTTTCTACAATATGAAGCACATACAAATCTTGCGTTGCAAACTCTTTTGGCAATTCATAAATAGGCAGACAATCTTTCAACTGCTGCGTCTTATATTGCGGAATTCTCAAATTGCACATATCGGCAATGCGTTTTGTATTTGTTATCATTTCCGGATAATCAGGGAAAAGCTGCGCCATTTCTTCGGCACTTTTCATATAAAACTGACCGCCAGCATAAGCATCTGCGCCGTGCGGTTCACTTCTCATCTTTTTTCGCCCGACACAAAGCAAAATATCTTGTGCAACAGCATCATCGGGGCGCGCATAATGAATATCGTTTGTTACAACCATTGGAACACCAAGTGTGCGGGCAACATCAATAAGCATTGGTGCAACTTTCCGCTGGTCGGGAATTCCGTGATCTTGAAGTTCAATATAATAATTCTCGGAACCGAAAATGCTACGGTATTTTTTTACAAGTTCTTCAGCTTCTTCTCTTTTTCCTGACATAAGAAGCTGCGGAAGCTGCCCGGCAAGACAAGCAGAAAGACAAATTAAGCCATCGTGATATTGTTCCAACAATTCAAGGTCAATGCGCGGTTTATAATACATCCCTTCTGTAAAGGCACGACTTGTAAGCATACAAAGGTTTTTATAACCCTGAACATTTTTCGCAATCAAAATTAAGTGATAATATCTGTTGCCCTCTTCAGTGCCTTTTTGCTCGTGGCGACTACCTGGTGCAACATAAAACTCACAGCCAACAAGCGGATTGATTCCGGCTTTATGGCAAGCTTGTTCAAACCGAAGCGAGCCGAACATATTACCATGGTCCGTTAATGCAAGAGCTGTCATACCGAGCTCTTTTGCACGGTCAATAAGCGTATTTATTTTTGAAGCAGCATCAAGCAGAGAAAAATCCGAATGAACATGCAGATGAACAAAATCACTCATGTTTCCAGTCTATCATAAACAGCATTTTTTTAGAAGATAAATCCAGTTCAAAAACCCAAATACGACTATGTCATCATTGTCGGTTGCGCTGATGTTGACGGTTACATTTATAATTTCAGCAAAATTGTTGATTTTATTATTGACGATAGACCGCTAAAATTCGTATATTTAACATATACAAAGGATGCAATATCCAAATTTGTTTTTATTATTTATTCGGAGGATATATGAAAGTTAGACCATTGGCAGACCGTGTCTTGGTAAAAACCGAAAAAACTGAATCTAAAACCGCAAGCGGAATCATCATTCCAGATACTGCTCAGGAAAAAACACAAACAGCAGTTGTAATTGCTGTCGGCGATGACAAAGAAAAAATCAAAGTAAAAGCCGGCGAACGTGTTATGTACGATAAATATGCCGGCGCAGCTGTAAAAATCGACGGTGAAGACCACCTCATTTTAAAAGCCGCTGATATTATCGCTGTAATCGATTAATTTTTGTACCTGAATGTCTAACATTATGGTTTTGCACATTCAGCAATTTTATTTTGGGGTTAAATCAGCGTGTAGTTTCACTGATTTAACCCCAATTTTTAAATTAATACTGAAAACCTAATCAACAAATTGCATTAATTTAATGTCGTGCTTTCAAGTCTTTTATAAAGCAACCTTGCTTTTGCGTGTTCTGGATTAAGTTGTAAACAATAAGATAGACACATCAATGCACTTTTTATATCTTTTTGAGCTGCATAAATACAGCCCATTCTGTATTGTATTTCAGCTTTTGTATTTTCATCTGCTGTAAGACGAAGTGCTTTGTTATAAAGCTCAAAAGATTCCTGTAAATGAGACTCCGAATATTTTATCGAAGCATAATTCATTAAAACCGGAACACTTTTAGTATTGTGCGCTTCTAAACTATTGTATAATTTTAAAGCAAGTTTATAATTTTTTGTTAATTCATTCGGAACATTTATTGCAGAAAGAAAAGCCGCATATTCACATTCTGTTGCAGAAAGTGAATTAATAATATCTTCAATATTGTTGCTACCATATTTGCTTGTTAAAAATTTATTAAACAAAGTCTGCGCTTCATCATATCTTTTCAGTTTGCACAAAAGCCATACTGCATAATGTTTTAAGTCTTCATTTTGAGGATATTTTTCAAGCAAATACCATACATCAACAAGCTTTTCATCATTGCTTTTGTTTGTATTTTTCCACAAAAGTTTAGCACGTTCCACTGTTATTGTAGCATCGCCAGTCTGTTCGATTAATACTTCCATTCTTGCTAATGCATCTTCGACAGGAATTACGGGAGCCTTATCTCTTTGTTCCATACTCAACGATTTGAAACCGGCTCTTCTGACTGCGGCTGTTATTGCATCTTCTTCTTCTCTATGTGTAATATCATACGCATAATTTCCATACGAGGCTAATCCAGGCACATAATTCGGAAAATATTTCATAAGCAAAATCAGAAATTCACCTCTTTCTGCTTGCATATTATTCAAATTTGCATAATGGGCAAGATTATAATATGGAACTGGAGAAAACCCCGAATCATATTTCAAAGATTCCTTCCAAAATTCAAAAGCGGCTCTTTGCTCATCAAGATATAATGCCGTATCGGCTTTTAGAATCATCACTTCCGCAGAAGGTTCCATTAACGATAAATCAATATATGTTTGCGTAAAGTTTCCCGCATCATATGATATTAAAGCCCAAAAAAGCTTGTCTTCGTTATACATTTCTTTATCAGGATGCAGCATTAATGCTTCTTGCAAAAAACCATTATACGCTTCTATAACAGCAGCATTGCGCAAATATTGATCGTTACCTGTAGCATATGCAGCATCGCAAAAATTCTGTACAAATTCTTTCTTTAAGAAGTCATTGTTAATCTTAGCTTTTTTAAAGCGAAGCTCAGTTAAAATTGAACCATACGGAGTACCCTCAAGACGCACTGCAATTTTTTGAGCAGAATCATAATCTTTTTGATGAATAAGATAATGCACATATACTGCAACAACTTCTGCGCTGTTTGGATATTTCTTAAAAGCTTTTTTAATTATTTTACCAGCATCTTTGTTTTTGCCCATGTGAATGTATCGTTTGTAAATTGAAAACCATTCATGGGAAGAAGATGCTATATTTGAAGCAACTTTTAGCAACGCACTAGCTTCATTCATTTGCCCTAAAGCAATGCAAGAGTCAACATTATCCATAGTTGTTGAAAATGAAAAATTAACTGATTTTTTATTACAACCGGATAAAAACAAAACAAGAAAAATAGCGACTGAAGCAAAAAAAAGACCCGTCTGAAAACAGAGAGTCTTTTTTTTGTTGCTGAAACAAAATACGTTCTTCATAATTTTCCTTATGCAGTACGACATGATTTTCGTATACTGTCCAGAATAGCATTTATAAATTTATAGGAATCGTCAGGACCGTATTCCTTAGAAATATCAATAGCTTCATCTATTATAATAGTTGATGGCATATCTTGCTGAAAAAGCAGAGGATAAACACTTATACGCAATATCGCTAAACCGACTCTGTTCAAACGAGAAAAATCCCAGTTTGTTAGATGAGCTTTTATCTCTCCATCAATTTTTTCAATATTTTCAATAGTTCCGCTGATGAGCATCCGCGAGAAAGCTAAATTATCATCACCAAGCTTTTTTTGCATTTGCTCATCAACCCACGCAAATTCAAGCAATTCTTCAAGGGAAATATTATTAACATCCCATGAATACAATGCTTGAAATGCAATTATCCGGCTTTTTCTTCTTGCCACAAAAACATCCTACCACGTAAGCAGTTTATCGAGGGCTGCTCCTGATTTTTCCATCTTAAAGTTTGCAGGAACTCTAAGCTCTTTTGTAAGTTCGCTAAGAGCTGTTTGAAAAATAATAGTACGTTTTTCTTCAATAAGATTTCCCTTAACATATTCATAAACTGTAACTGCTTGACCCGGACTTACAGGATCGCTTAAACCAAGCATTTTAGCATCATATTTATCAAGAATCGTGTAAAACTGATAATCTGTTTCTGTTTCAAAAACTTCAGAAATAAACCCTTTTGATCTCTTAAACATTTCAAGCAAAGTGCTATAATCAATTCTAAGCAGGGCTGCTGCAGAAGCATTCTTTCCAACATACATTGAAACTGCCTGAAACTTATTTGATGACTGCATTTGTTTTTCAAGTCCATCTGTAGTTACTTTCTTTGCTTTGTAATCATTATACAATGATGTACATAAAACTTTTGCACCAGAAGCATCGCCTTGTTTTGGAACTACAACAAAAAACATCTTCATTGTATCACTTTGAACAAAAGCAGACTTGTTAATTTCATAAGCATCACGAACTTCTGCATCAGTAACAGAAGCAGATTCAATTTCTTTCTGTTTTAACGACATAATATAACGTTGTGCTATAAGTTGATTTTTTAGAAAGTTTTTATATTCAGAAACAGTCATACCAATTTGTTCTTTCATATATTGGTCAAATGTTTTAGACAATTCAGTCTGAATAATTTCGCCGAATTCTTTTTCGGTAACTTCTTTTCCTGCCATATTAGAAAGCATTGCAACAAAATACTGGTCAAGCTCAGAATCCGTAACGCTAATGCCGCTCTTGATAGCTTTTTGAACAACAAGACGCTCATCAATCATAGCATCAAGAACTTCTTTTTTTTGGTCAAGATTAAAATTTGTAATACCTGACTGTCGCTGATAAACATCAACACGAGCTTTTAGCTGTCCAAGCGTAATTGTTTCAGATTTGCCAACTTTAACTGTTGCCAAAGGCTGCAAATTACTTTGTGCAAATACAAAGGATGTTGCAACAAAAAAAACACTCAACAAAATATTTTTTTTCATTAAAAACCTCTTTCTTTAATCAATAAAAAACAAAGCTGCCCACAATAAACTAAGACCGCTTTACTCTAAACAAAATATAAAACTA
>JAAYQG010000087.1 GCA_012519415.1 Treponema sp.
AGTCGATGAGGAAGTTTCAACTTCCGAATTGAGTTTTTACGTGCTTCCGCAACGGAGTGAGGAAGCACAGTAAATAAACAAGTTTGCGACGCAAACTTGCAAAACGAAAGCTTTGCCGCTATCTTCGGCAAAGTTTTCGTTAAATCTCCTGTAAAAAGTCGATGAGGAAGTTTTAACTTCCGAATTGAGTTTTTACGTGCTTCCGCAACGCAGTGAGGAAGCACAGTAAATAATAAAGTTTGCGACGCAAACTTGCAAAACGAAAACTTTGACGCTATCTTCAGCAAAGTTTTCGTTAAAATCTCCTGTAAATATAATTGCGTGAGTTTATCACAAATATTGAAAATTATACAATTACTAGCATATCTCCTATGAACCGATTTTCTTTGCCAAACATCGATTTCTCGTTTATTCTTAAAGTAATATGGATTTATATAAATTCAACATACATAGACAAAAACGCCAAGTTATTCATTCCTCACAAGTAAAATTTCTTATGTTTTTATTTTTAAGTGTTTTTATGATTGTAAGCTGTAAAGAGAACAAAACAAAAAGCAGTGAACAAAACGAAAAACAAAACAGCATAATAGTAGGTTTTTCTCAGATTGGGGCAGAAAGCGCATGGCGTACTTGCAATACAGAATCTATGAAAAAAGCTGCCAGAGAAGCAGGTATTCAACTTTTATATGAAAATGCGGAACAAAAGCAAGAAAATCAAATAAAAGCGTTACGTTCATTTATTGCTTATCAAGTTGATGTTATAGTTTTTGTTCCTATAGTTCAAAAAGGTTGGGATAATGTGCTAAGAGAAGCAAAAGAAGCAGGAATTCCTGTTATTCTTTCAGACAGAAAAATTCAAACTTCAGACGAAACTTTATATGCAGGACTTATAAGCACGAACAGCGAACAACAAGGACGTAATGCTGCAAAATATCTTGTTGAAAAATTTGAAGGCAGAAAAAAGGTAAATATTGTTGAAATTAGAGGAACAGACGGCTCTTCTGTCGTAGAAGGACGTTATAACGGGTTTAGAGAAATAATTTCACAACATCCAGAATTTGAAATTGTAGCAAGCGAAACAGGCGATTTTCTTCGTTCAAAAGGAAAAGAAGCAATGCAACTTTTGATAGAAGAGTGTAAAGAAAAAAATATAAAAATTGATGCAATTTATTCTCATAATGACGGAATGATTTTGGGTGCATTTGATACGTTAAGAAAACATAACATGGAACCCGGTAAAGATGTTGTGATAGTTTCAATAGATGCAGAACAGGCTGCTATTGATGCGCTAAAAGAGGGTTTAATCAACTGTGTTATTGAATGTAATCCGGATACAGGGGCCCTAATTATTGAAATTGTAAAAAATCTTGTAGCAGGCAATCAAATTCCAAGAGTTACTTATGTATCGGAAACTGTTTTTCCTGATTATTCCGATTTATCAAAAATTGAACCTCGCGGATATTAATGTTTCAGTTTATAAGGAAGACGGTTATTTTAGTTATTTCAAGTTATTTTAATAGAACAAATGGCGTTTAATAATGAAAAAATTAATAAAAAAAATCATACAAAATAGATTCAAAGAAAAAAGTATAAAACGACAAATTCTTCATTCGTTTATGTTTTTAATCTGTTTTTTAACAATTACTCCGATATGTGTACTTATTTTAAGCGGTTATCAAACTATAAAATATGATAAAATCATAACAAATGTCAGTAGGGCAAACAATCTTGCTCAAATTGTTAGAACAGAAATCCCCGATGAAATATGGAAAATTGTAGCCGGTTACAAAACTTTTTATGAAGGCGACCAATATTTGTTGTTAAAACAAACGCGCAAAGGAATACAAGGTATACAAGATAGCAGTAAAAATCAGAAAAATGTGCAGCTTTTGGCTGTTGCAAATCGCGCTCTTGATACACTTGAAAAATATATAAATATGCTTTGTACGCAAATAGAAGAAGATTCTTCTGTTTTAGAAAATGAAGCTGTTCTTGAAGAAATAAGAAGTGTTGCAGCTTTGGTTGATGATCTTTTTCAAGACTATATTGTTTCAGAAATAGAGTATGCTGCTATTGCAAATGAAACATTAAAACAAACAACACAAACTATATCAATTTTACTTGCAGTAGTGCTTATAATTTCAGTCGGTTTTGCTTTACTTGAAAGATATCGTTTATCGGAAAAAATTCGTACCGCTATTCAAAAGCTTGAATTATTTTCTACAAGAATTGCTTCAGGTGAACTAAACGCACAACCTGAATCTTCAAACATTGATGAATTTTTGTCGCTTACAGAAAATCTTAATACAATGGGTGAAAAGATTCAGCAGCTCATTGATACAAATATTCTTGAACAAAAGAATCTCCAAAAAGCGCAAATGCAAACTTTACAAGCTCAAATTACTCCGCATTTTTTATACAATACACTTGATACAATCGTTTGGCTTGCAGAAGCGGGGCAACGCAAAGAGGTAGTTGAACTTGCGAAAGCATTTGCAAGCTTTTTTAGAATTTCTTTAAGTCGCGGACAAGATTGGATTACAGTAGGTGAAGAAATTGCGCATATAAAAAGTTATTTAACTGTTCAAGAAATTCGTTATAGAGATATTTTAAATTATGAAATAATCTGTGATGAAAAACTTTATGAATATCCAATATTAAAATTGATTCTTCAGCCACTTGTAGAAAATGCACTCTATCATGGAATAAAGAAAAGGCGAGGGCGCGGAAAATTAACTGTTCTAGTTGAAAAAAAAGACAAATTTATTCATTTTTCTGTGCATGACAACGGAAATGGAATGACAGAAGAAAGACTTAATGAAGTTTTGCAAGAACTCGCAACAGATTCTCTTCAAACCGAAAAACGTTCCGTTTATGGACTTTATAACGTGAACAAACGCCTATGTTTGTATTATAATGAAGAATCGACACTTCATATTAAAAGCACAGCTCAAAAAGGTACAACTGTATGTTTTTCAGTTCCAGCTGAATATAAAATACAGTCGGAAAATTATCCGGAAGGTTATCGAAAAAATGTATAAAGTTTTTTTTGTTGATGATGAAATTATTGTTCGCGATGGAATTCGTTCATGTCTTGCAGAAAATGAACGGATTCTTCTTACAGGAGAAGCTCAAGATGGAGAGCTCGCGCTTTCAATGATTCATGAAATAAAACCGGACATTCTTATTACAGATATTAAAATGCCTTTTATGAATGGACTTGAACTTTCTCGTATTGTTAAAAAAATTCAACCTTGGGTAAAAATAATAATACTATCTGGACACGATGAATTTGAATATGCAAAAGAAGCAATTTCTATCGGTATTGAAGATTATCTTTTAAAACCATTTACACAAGATGATTTGTTTGAATCTCTAAACAAAATCGCACTACGAATTGAAGAAGAAAATAAAAAAGCACTTGATATTGCACGATTAAAAGCGCAAGTTGAAAGCAATACGGAAATCATAAAAGACCGTTTTTTATCGGATTTTGTACTTGGTAGCATTAGTCCAAAAGATTTTATGCAACAAGCTGAAAATTTTTCACTTAAATGTATAAGCCGTTTTTATACAATGTGTATTTTGAAAATAACGAGCAAAGAATCAAAACAATTTAGTGCGGAGATTTTGTTCAGTTTAAAAACAATGCTTAAAAGTCTATTTGAGCAAGAAGAATCAACAGATATAGACGCTAAAGTTCTGCTTTTTTCAGCTGCTACTAAAGACAGACTTTGTCTTATGGTGCTTTCTTCAACGGAAAAAGATGCAGACGAAGCTTCTTTTGCTGCCATAGATGCGTTAAAGCATAAACTTTTAAAATCCGGTTTTGAGTCTTGCGGAATTGGAATTGGTACAACTGTAGATCGTCTTGCTCAAGTGCCAAAATCATTTTCTGATGCCGAAAAAGCGTTGCACGTTGCATTACAAAATGGTAGTTCAAGACTGATAAGTGCAGATGATTTACAAAGTGAAACTGCCGAAACACTTTTAAATCTTGGCGGTGGCCAACTTGTAGATATGATAAAATACGCACTTGTTGAAGAAATAGATCAAATAATCAATCAACAAGTTGAAATGATTGATAAAAATCCATTTCAGTTTACGATAGTAGGGTCGTATTTAATAATTGAACTTATAACAGCATGTTCGCGAATAATTGAACAATTAGGCGGCAATGTTTCAGATGTTTGTCCAGAAGTGCTAAATAACAAATTCGTTGCTGTTGCTATTTCTTCTGTTGATTCTTTTATGCAAAGCGCAAGGCTTTTACTGTCTAAAGTGCTTGAGTATCGAGATAATAAAATGAACAGTCGTTATGGCAGCATGATATTAAAAGCAAAAAAATATATTGATGAAAATCACAGTAATCAAGACATTTGTCTTCGTTCTGTAGCAGATGAAGTTGCGGTTTCTCCAAACCATTTTAGTGCGGTTTTTTCACAAGAATGCGGACAGAGTTTTATTGAATATCTTACATCTGTAAGAATTGAACATGCAAAAAAACTTTTAAATGAAACAGATATGAGATCTTCAGATATAGCATATGAAGTAGGTTTTAACGATCCGCATTATTTTAGTTTCATTTTCAAGAAAAACACAGGTTTTTCACCAAAAGAATTTAGACAATCATAATAAAAAATTATAAAGGGAAGAAGTATAAATGTTTATTTTTATATATAAATTACTTCTCATAATACATATTCTGTCTACCAATATATGTTATATTGAAAAATATTAAGATTCCAGTTATATTCTTTATATTATTGGGAGCTTATATGAGAATTACAGGTGGTACATTGTGCGGCAGAACAATAAAGTGCCCTGATGGAGTTATTAGACCTGCAATGGACAGAATGCGTGAATCACTATTCAGCATATTAGGCGATTTGTCCGAAAAATCTTTTTTAGATTTATTTGCCGGTTCTGGTATTCTTTCTTTAGAGGCTGCATCAAGAGGTGCTGAACGTATTGTCCTAGTTGAAAAAGATAAAGTAAAAATTAATACAATATTTGAAAATGTTTCTATTTCTCCTATAAAGATACAATGTCATTTTATTCCTGTTGAATTATTTATAATGCGCAACAAAGAACAGTTTGATTATATTTTTTTAGATCCGCCATTCCCTTATAAATTTCATCAAGATGTAATTTTGAAATGTTCTAACACAAATGCACTGAAGGAAAACGGCGTTTTATTGATGCACCACCCTGCTGAAAAGAAATTAGATGAAAAAATCGGAAATTTTATTCGATTTGACCGGCGTTTTTATGGTCGTTCTGAAGTAGATTTTTATACAAACAAAACTTAAAACATTGCAAATTTATATTAAAATTTAAATAAAAGCTCTCATTTTTCTTTAATTCTTTATCATACAAGGTTAAAAATAAAAACAAAAGCTTGATTTATTTCAAAAATGCTGTATACTTTTTTAAGTGAGAAACGTTTATGGATGATGATTTAAAAAAACTGATTGAAGAAAAAAAAACAATTGATGGTTTTATCAAAGTTACAGAATCACCAACAAAAAATCTCACATCTAAAGAAAAAGCCATTTTAAATCGAAAAGGAAATTTGTTATTCAATTCTGGGGACATAAATACTGCTCGTAGAATCTGGCTTGCAACAGGTTATTCAGATGGCTTAACAAGAATTGGAGATAATTTTTTAAAAACAGGTGATGAACTATCTGCATTAAAATATTACTGGCTTGCGCATAACAAAAACAAAGCAATGCCGCTTATTGAAAAGACAGCTAATATGCTTTCCAGTATACTGTCTGAAGAGGAATAAATTATGGACGACTTAGAATCATTTGAAATGCATCCCTCTGAGCTTGCCGATTTAGCTAATCTAAATCCTGAAACGGACTCTTTGCGTAGTGAAATAGCTGAATTATCAAAAGAAGGCTATTTTCTTTTAAAAGAAGATAATATTTCCGGTGCAGTTGATGCTTTTAAAAAGATTCTTGCACTTGATGATAATAATAATTATGCATTAGTAGGTCTTGGCGATTCTGCTCGTAAACAGCGCAATTTTTCTTTAGCGGCAGATTATTATAATCGTTGTTTGGTATATCATCCAGCAAATAATTATGCCCTTTTTGGCCTTGCAGATTGTTATAAAGCAATGCGCCAGTATCATAAAGCTATCGATATTTGGGAAAGATATTTAACACACGATAATGAAAATATTACAGTTTTAACTCGTGTTGCAGATGCTTATAGAAAAATCCGAGATTTTAAAAATTCCAAAAATTTATATCTTCGCGTCCTTGATATGGAAAAAGATAATCCTTATGCTCTTATAGGTCTTGGTCATCTTCATTATGATTTTAAGGAATATGCTGATGCACTTTATTATTGGATGCATATGTATGAACTTTGTGAAAATAAAGTTGATATCAGAGTTTTAACTTCAATTGGAAATTGTCATAGAAAATTAAAATCATTTGATAAAGGTGTGCCTTTTTTTGAATATGCGTTAGAAATGGATTCGAACAATTTTTATGCTCTTTTTGGACTTGCAGACTGTTATCGCGGCATGAATATGCAATCTCGCTCAATTGAATATTGGAACAGAATTCTTAAAAACGATCCGCATAATAAAGTTATTCTAACCCGCGCAGGTGATGCTTATAGAACTTTAGGTGAATATGACACAGCTACAGAATATTATGAAAAAGCATTAAATATAGAATTTGATCTTTATGCTGTACTTGGACTTGCTTTATTGTATAAAGAACAAGGAAAATATGATGATGCTATTGAAAGTTTGGTTCGCCTTGTTCAAGCTGATCCGAAAAATTATAGATTGTATATTGATTTAGCCGATTGCTATGAAAAAATTGGTGATAAAAAACAAGCAATCGAAGTTTTACAAAACTGCATAAAGCAAGGTGTTCGCTCTCAAATTGTAAATGATAATCTTGCTAAACTTCAGGATGCATAATTTTTATGATTCCTTCATTAACAGGTCTACTACCTCAAGAAATAACCGACAAGCTTTCTCTTGATATAAATTTTAGAGGTAAGCAAATTTTTAAATGGATTGCTAATGGCGCAGAAACTTTTGATGATATGACAAATCTTTCAAAAGAATTGCGTTCTCATTTAAATAAAACTTCTAAAGTCTACTCTACCCGCATAAAACAAACTCTTGTAGATCCTGATGGTACAATAAAATTGCAGATTGAACTTTTTGACAATCGTTGTATTGAAACTGTGCTTTTAACAGATGCAGACGGTAGAAAAACAGCATGTGTATCTTGTCAAGCAGGCTGCGCTATGGGGTGTGCTTTTTGTCAAACAGGAATGATAGGCTTCGGCAGAAATCTTGAAGCAGGTGAAATTGTTGAGCAGTTTTTCCACCTTGAAAAAAAAGCAGGTAAACTTGACAATATTGTCTTTATGGGTATGGGAGAACCTATGCTTAATTTAGCAGCAATAAAAAAAACAATTGATATTCTTTGTTCAAAAGAAGGTCGAAATCTTTCAAAAAGGCGCATTACATTATCTACATCCGGAATTATTTCAGGAATATACGATTTAGCTGATAACGGACCATTCTTGCGACTAGCGGTTTCTTTGACAGTGGCAAATGAAGATTTAAGAAAACAATTAATGCCTGTAACAAATACAAATAAACTACAAGATTTAAAAAACGCCATAAAATATTATACTGAAAAAACCGGCATTCGCTGTACATTAGAAGCTGTATTAATACATGATATAAATACAAATGATAAAGCAGCAAAAGAATTTATAAATTTTGCTAAAGGAATAGATGTTCATTTTAATTTGATTTCGTGGAACAGAGTACCAACACTACCGTTTAGAGAACCTACAAAACAAGAAATAAATTATTTAATGGGAAAACTCGAAAAGGCAGGAATTTCAGTTACTTTAAGAACAAAAAGAGGAAGAACTATAGGCGGTGCTTGCGGCCAGCTTGGACGCTCATATGCCGCATCTGACAACACCTGACATTCCGCCTTAAAAAAAGGCTGTATAAACAAATTTATATTTATACAGCTAAACAATCTTAAGTTAAAATAAACTAATTAAGAACAGAAACTCCGCAGGAAGAAATAGCAGCATTAATAGCATCTTCAATACCAGCAACACTTTCATCAAAAGAAACAAGCACTTGTGCTTTCATCGAAGCTGCCGTACATGCAGAAACTCCGGGAATTGCACCAACCGCAGTATTAATGGCTGACTCTTTCCCCTCATCTAATCCTTCTACGTAGATTTTTTTATCCATGTGAATCCCTTTTCTTGTTTTTACAATTCGAATAATATAGTAAACAATTTAATATATCACACTACAGAAAGTTTGACCACCGAAAAAGTGTTTTTTTATCTATTTTTAATCCTTTTATTAAAAAAATTACATTTTCGTTGTAATTGTAAATAAATTATTGAAAGTCCATTGAGATATTTCAAGTGCATAATTTTGCGATTTTCCGTTTATTTCAGCTTGAACAGTGTAATTATCATTTGTTTCATTTTTTGAGATAAATAATCTTATGACTTTTTTTGGGGTTTCAATCAAAATTATGTGAGAATTATCGAATAAATTGCTTTTGTTTGGAGCTAAAACTAAAGAACCTCTGTAAGTTTTTAGCTTATAAAGAAATGATTCGAGCTCTGCCCTGCTTTCTGTAAAAATGGGCAAATTGTCGATGGAACATTGCAAAACTTCAGTTTCTTCAAAAAAAGCAGTTTCTTTTGGCAAAAGTAGCATATCACTCCAACGATGAGTATCTGTATACAAAAAAATGCTTAAATCAGATTCTGTTTCGTAAATAGATGTAGATTTTCCGGTTCTAAAAGATATTTTTGCACCATTATAATTTTGAATTCCAAAACATAAATCTAAAAGAATTGCTTTTGAATCGTCTCGGGCTTCTACAAAAAAACCATTTTCATCAAGTTTATAATCTTTATAAAGTAAAACATTATCAGATATATGATAAACTTTACGAATTGAAGATAATGATTTGATAAAACTTGCAATTTTTTGCTGATTCAACGGAAAAGTTACATATTCATTATTGATAAATGATTTTCCCCACCATAAATTATCTGCTTTGTAAAGAATTATCTGCGATGATTCAAAACGGAGAATTATCTCGCAAAGTTTATCCTCATATTTTGAGTTAAGTAAAGCTGTTTCTTTTCCTGCAATTCCTTTCGTGTCGGAAAATACGATAAGCTGTAAAAAAATAAGAATGCTGACAATTATTGATGATATTATAAAAAATGTAATAGCTTTTTTCCATTTTTCTATTTTCAAGTCCGTCATTTTTTAATCCTTTTTCTATAAAAAACAAAACAACAGTATGTAATAATTAAAATAAATAACGGCAAAATAAATCATAAGAAAATTGTCATTTTTAATGCTGAAAATACGCCTTCGATATTTGAAATTGACTCTAAAGAAGTTGAGCGAATTCCCTTGTTTTTAATTTGCAATAAATTATCTTCATTAGAAAGCCAAAGCAATACAGAAACAAAAAAATCCATGTTGTGCGGACTATTTGTGTATTCAATCATTCGAGATGGAGCATATTGATCTGCAAGTACAAAAATTTTTACATTTGGACTTTCTGCTGTTGTATAATACCCTTTTACTTTGCCCTGTAACGTTGCAGCAAGTATATATTGCGCTTTATCTTCAAAAATACGAGTTTTATTTCGGAACGGGTCTGTGTCAAAAGGCTCACTCATAAGAGATGCTTTTGTGCTTGTTTTTAGAATAGGAGTTATTTTATTAAGGTTGGAATCTTCAAATAATTCTATTGGATTTGCCCAATAAGTTTCTAAGCCCGAATAGCCAAAAGATAAAATATTTTCAAAATTAAGCGAATGACGTCCTGTAACAATCCAAAATGGATAATTTATATATTCATTTCGAGAATCTTGCTTGTCGCTTTGCATTTCAATTCGATAATTGATTATATCTAAAACCAATTGATTTTGAATGGAAATTCCCCAATAATCTAATAAATCTGTTAATAAAGTGTTTGTATCAGGCTGTGCAGTCCAGTCCGTATAAATATTCACATTATTTTTGCTTACGCAAAAGGCAGCATTTCCGCCCTGCATTATAAAATTTTCAATTTCAAAAATATCATCCGCTTTTAGATTTTTAGAACCTAAAACAAGAAGTGGAATTGAATAATCTAATTTTGCAAGTTCTGTTTGAAAAACTTGAGTGCACAAAAATCCTGCACTTTCAAGCCATGGAACAAGATATATATAGTCGTTATCTAACGTAAAGTCATTTCCTACAAGGATTTGAACCTTTCTTGTAATGTTGTCTATTAAAAACTGAAGCATACTTGTAAGTTCAAATTCAAGTCCAGCTGTAGAAACTACAAACGGAATCATTTCAATTTTACCGCGATATTCAAGTACAATTGCAGAATATACGGAAACGAAAGAAGTTTCTGTTGCTGTTGATGTTTGAATTTGCTGAGCTTCTATCCCCAAAGAAAGAAGTTTTTGCTCAAGTCCTGTTTTTTGCGGATCTTGAATAGAAACAGAAACCAACTTGCTTTTTGATGTATATTCAATAAGAAAATCTTTAACATCGCGCGCTTCGGGATAAAGACTTGAAAGTTTATCTGAAACATAATATGTAATTTGAACTTTTTCTGAAACATTAGAAAGAAGGTTTTTTGAATAATCCGAAAGTGTAAAAACTTTATCTTTAGAAAAGTCAATTCTTCCGTTTATTGAATTTATAAAGCATAAAAGTAAAACAAGGAAAAAAACTGCACAAATAGCTGTCAGATGAATTAGTTTTTTTGTCTGCATTAATTTGTTTCCTTTTTGGCTTCGATTAAAAATATATGAGCACCAAGAAAAAATATAGTTAATACTAAATAAAACAAAATATCCCTAAAAGCAATTATGCCTTTGCTTGCTGCATCAAAATGATATGCAAAAGAAATTCCACAAAAAAAACTTTCAAAAAATCTCGGAAGTTTGAATAAAATAGGAAAAAGATGTGCACTGTTCAAAAGTGAAAGAATCAGCGATGTAAGAATTGCTGAAGATATTTGACTTTTTGTTGATAATGAAAGAAATCCGCCTAAAGCTGTTACAGCACTAAAATAAAACAAAATTACAATATTTGCTGCAATTACCTGCCCTTTATCTACATTTCCGAAAAACTGAACAGTAAAAGGCACTAAAAGAAGAATTATTTGAATGTATAAACAAATAATAAGTGCTGAAAGCCATTTTCCTACAACAAGCGAAATTGTTGAAACAGGCAGTGAAAAAACTAAATCTGTTACTTCGTTCGACCAAAGATGCATTGTTAAAGATGGAATACATAAAATACTGATATATGGAAAAAAAGCATAAAAAAAACGCAAATCGGAAGAACCTTTTCCGGAAACAAAAAAATTGTTTAATAAAAAAAAATTTACGGAAGTTCCAAAAATAAAAACTAATATTCCAATATATACCGCTAAAGATAAAAAAGCACTGAATAATTCTTTTTTTGTAATAATCCATGTTTTAGAAAAAAAGTCTTTCATAACATTATTGTAGTCAATTTATGTTTTTTACGGAAGATAAATGATAGCTCAAATATTACAATTTTGATTAAAGAACAAAAAAGCATCTTCCAGATTATTTTTCCCGCTTTGTGCTAAAATTTCAGAAGGAGTCCCTTGCGCGGAAATTTTCCCTTTTGCAATTATTACAATTTCATTACAAAGAGCAGCAACTTCTTGCATAAGATGTGTTGAAAGTAAAATTGTTTTATCTTTACTCATTTCCTTGATTAATGTTCTCATTTCTTGTATTTGCACAGGGTCTAGCCCTGAAACAGGCTCATCAAGCACGAGTATTTTTGGATCATGTAAAATTGCTGCTGCAAAAGCAAGCCGCTGTCTATATCCTTTTGAAAGTGTCGAAATTTTTTTTGAAGTTACATCGTTTAGAGAACATTTTTCAACAGCAGATTCAATCTTTTCTTTTTTAGAAATATTTGCAAATGTTTCGATATTCGTTTTACAAAAATGAATATCTGCAATAAATTTCAAAAAATCCAAAACAGTAAAATTTTCATAAAATTGAGGATTTTCGCTAACATAACCGATTATTTTTTTAACTTTAATAGGTTCATCTTCGCAAGAAATGTTATTAACTAAAACTTTTCCGCTTGAAGCATAATGTATTGCACAAACAGCTTTTAGAATTGTAGTTTTACCTGCTCCATTTGCGCCAAGAAGCCCTGTAATTCGAGAATTTTTTGCTGTAAAAGAAATATCATCTACAGCAGTTACAGAATTATATTTTTTTGAAAAATTTATAAGTTCTATCATATTCAATTTCAATCTTCATATGAAATTTCAAAAATCATGCGATCTTTTGAAAGCACTGTTTTCGGAAATATTTTTTGCGCTTCATCAAGCAGCGTCTTCAACTCTTTGTCTGTGTAGCGCGGGCTATAATGAATCATTGCCATTTTTTTTACATTTGCATCTCTGGCAATTGTTGCTGCCTGTGCTGCTGTCATATGTTTTTTTTCTATAGCAGTTTCTTCGAGAGTGCTGTCAAACATTCCTTCGCAAAACAGTAAATCTGAGCCTTGAACTTCTTTCGCAATAGACGGAAGATAAAGAGTGTCTGTTACATAGCTGACTTTTCTGCCAGAACGACGAGCACCCATTACCTGTTCCGGCAGTATGGTTTTTCCGTCTAAAGAAAGCACAGATTCTCCTGCTTGAAGTTTTGACCACAAAGGTCCAATCGGCACATTAAGTGCTTTTGCCTTTTCCGGCATAAATTCTCCCGGTCTTGATAATTCTTCAAGAGTATAGCCTACGCACGTTTTTGTATGCTGCAACGGAAAAGCTCGTATATAAAAACCATCACCTTCATGAACAATACATGGAGTTGTAATTTCTTTTACTACAATAGGATAATTTATATACATATCCAGCACTCTACGACTGGATTCAATGTATTCTGCAATTTTTGGTGGACCATAAATATATAGCGGTTCATCGCGGTCAACTTGCGCCGACAACATCAAAATTCCTGGAATACCTGTTACATGATCTGCATGAGTATGAGAAATAAATATGGCATTTATTTTTTTCCATTTCAGGTTTAATCTTCGAAGAGAAACTTGGGTACCTTCTCCACCATCAAACAAAAATAAATCCCCTTCACGCCGTAAAAGTATAGATGTCAAATGTCGGTATGGCAATGGCATCATTCCGCCACAACCTAGAACAAAAGCTTCAAGATTCATATTTATCCTAAAAAATTTTTATAAACATATAGTTCTGATTTTCAGTATATTTTATATTGTAATAGAAAAAAACTATAAACTTTTGAAAAATCATTCTGAAAGATTGAAGTTTTCAAGTTTAAGAATTTAAAACAATACAACTAATGTGTCAATGGCAGCAAAGAAATTATTACACGGATTTTTGGCAAAAACAACGTATGTTTTTTTTAAGTTCGTACCAGCTGCATTTACTTTCTTTTTCGTATAAAGATTTTTTTTATTTTTTTATACCATAAAAATCTTAGTTTTTCTGTATTTGAATACAAAAAGTAAAATGGTGAAAAACTCATATCTATGCTGCCGACCCTATGTATTATAGAGCCGCCAAAGCCTGTTTTAAAACGATAAAGCCCATACATCGAGTGATTTTTATCATCTGTAGGCGGTATTCCATAAAAATCATAAATTTTACAACCATAATTTTTTGCATCTCGAATTGCATTCCATTGTAAAAGATATGCTGGCATTAGATTTCTATAATTGTTTGATGAAGCTCCATAAAGATATACAGCCATTTTTTTTGAAAAAAGTGTAATTATAGCTGCAAGAGGTTCTTGATTAAATGTTGCTAAATACATAGAAATTTTTGGATTTGAACTATCAATCGACCTCATTTTTTCTGCTGTTTCAAATAAATCATAATAATATGATTTTGAATGAAGCGCGATTCCATCTCTTTTTGAAGTTTCTTCGTAAAGTTTATAGAAAGTATCTATAGCTTCTACACCACAACATTGTATCTTTACGCCTTTTTTTTCTGCAAGTCTTATATTATAACGCCATTTTGGTTTCATGTTTGCAAGAAGTGTTTCATCATCATATTCAAGATTAAGCAGTACTGTATCTGGCGGCTGAATATCTACGACAGGTTTTTTAAAATGTATATTTTTACAGTATTTTTTAAACAATAATTTATCCGAATCTTTTGCTATAAAATTTTCATCATTGATATATATCAAAGGAAGATCAAATCGCATAAATAATAAATTATGATGTAATATATTTACTACAAAGTGTGCACTTTTTCTTACAATATCTAAATATTCTTTTAAATAATTTTCATCATCTAAGAATTCGAATAAATTTTGAGAATTATTGTCTGATTTTTTAATAAGAACCGGAGCAAGAGGCACATAAGCAATCGAAAAAAGTCTTTTGAAAGAGCGGACAAGTATAAAAATTGGATATATGCCATCAGCAAAAAAATCAGAACCTTTCAGTTCTAAAAAGAATTTATACTTTGTCCAGCCATGATGAGATTTAAATTCAGCCCAAAAAGAACTTTGTAAAAAGTGAAAATTATCAAACAGAACCTCATTTTGAGGTTCTGTTGTAGTTATATTAAGAGAAAACATCAGCCAACTTCGCCACTTTCAACAAGCTTCATTGTAATTTCTTTATTGTCTGCAACAAGACTAGTGCCATGTACACATACTTTTTTATCTTCAACAGCAATTTGAACTGCAAAAAATGTTTCTGCATCAATGTATTCTGGCTTTACAATATCCGGTGAAGCATTTTTTAATACAACAGGCGTGCCGGGTTTTGCCCATGGACATTCAAGCACTTCGACTTTTTCGTTGCCTTCACTGTCTTTATAATCAGCAGCAAGTAGCATACCCCTACTTTCAATTCCGCGAAGTTTTCTTGATTTTAAGTTGTCTACAATTACAACATGTTTATCTAAAAGCTCTTCTTCTTTTAGATAAGGCACTAATCCTGAACAAATAATGCGTTCAACACCTGTACCGTCATCAAGTTTTTCAACATAAAGCTTTTCTGCATCGGGATGTCGGCTTATTTCAATAATCTTTGCAACTTTAAGCATGATTTTTTCGTTGAAAAGATTAATCTGTTCTTTAGGAGAAAGCGGTTCCGCCTCTTTTGGTTCTTTTTTAGGTTCTTTTGTAACGGAATTTGAATTTTTAGAGTCTTTTTCAATGCGTTCTTTTTGATTTCCAGAATAACGATTACGATAACTTTCGGTTTTTGCATTATCCATTGGTGTAAAGATAATTTCAGATTTGATAACTTTATCAAGACCATTAGTTATACCCAAATCTTTCCAACTTAAAGCATCTGATTCAGAATGTTGTCCAATAGTGCTATTTGTTATTTTTTTGTCAAAAAAACTTAAAATTTTTGCAGCATATTGTGGCATATATGGCTGAACCATAATCATTAAATCTTTGATTACATAACACAAATCACGGATAAGTGCAGCGGCTTTTTCAGGCTCTGTATTTCTGGTTTTCCATGGTTCACCATCTTGAAATGCTTTATTTGCAATAGAAGATATTTCAAATACTTTATGAAATGCATCTTTTAACTCTGCACATTCAAGATGTTCTTCTGCTTTTTTTTCATGTTTTCTTACAGCTTTCCATAGTTCTTCGTTAGGTGAACCTTCAGGGATTTTGCCATCAAAATAACGAGTTACAAAAGTTAACGTGCGATTTACAAGATTTCCGAGATTACCGATTAGTTCGCTATTAATTTTTTCTTGAAAATCTTTCCATGTAAACTGAGTATCTGATTTTTCCGGACGGTTGTAAAAAATATAGAAACGCCAAGCGTCAGCCGGGATTCCCGATTCTTTTGCATCGGAACCGAATACACCAACACCTTTTGATTTAGAAAATTTAGTATTTTCATAGTTCAAATATTCAGTTGAAGACATATGGAAAAGTTTTGTCCATTCTTTACCCGAACCAATAAGTGTTGACGGGAAAATTACAGTATGAAACGGAATATTGTCTTTGCCGATAAATTGAAAAAGTTCAACAGGCGGTTTTGTTTCAGTTGATTCTTTAGGAAGCCACCAGCTTTTCCAATCAAAAGCATCTTTTGTTCTTGCTAATTTATCTGCAAGTTCTTTAGTGATAGAAATATATCCTATTGGGGCATCAAACCAAACATAAAAAACTTTGTCTTCAAAACCTGATTTTGGAACAGGAATCCCCCACTTAAGATCGCGTGTAATTGCACGTTCGTGCAATCCGTCTCGAATCCATGCCTGCGTCATTTGGATTGCATTACGAGCCCATTTGCCTTTCTGAGAAGCTTCTTTCATCCATAATGAATATTTTTCCTGTATCGCAGGCAAATCAATGTACAGGTGTTTTGTTGTTTTAAGTTTTGGTGTTTTGCTGCAAGTTGAACATCGGGGATTTTTTAGTTCAGTTGGCTCAAGAAGCGCACCACAATGTTCGCATTGGTCGCCTCGTGCTTCTTCATATTCACAATGAGGACAAGTGCCACGCACATAACGGTCTGCTAAAAACCGATTGCAAGATTCACAATAAAGCTGCTCTATTGTATTTTCTTTAATAAAGCCATTTTTTTCTAAGTCTAAAAACAGCTGTTGTACAATTTCAGTATGTTGAGGCGTAGATGTGCGTCCAAAATTATCAAAAGCAATATCAAACCATTCGTAAATTTCTTTATGAATTTTATGATAAAAATCACATAATTCGCGAGGTGTTTTCCCCTCTTCTTGTGCACGTGTTTCTGTTGCAGTTCCATATTCATCAGTGCCGCAAATATAAAGCGTATCATATCCACGACTGCGGCAAAAACGCGCAAATACATCTGCAGAAAGAACTTGAATTAGATTTCCTAAATGAGGAACATTGTTTACATACGGTAAAGCCGAAGTTATAAGTCGTCTGTTCATAATTGTTTATGATAAGATTTTAGCAAATCTAAGTCAAGGCAGACAGAATGAATTATCCTAAAAAGTTTTCGAACAAAACTTATGGGGGTTATGATATTGAACCTAAAATTGTAGAATCAATCTAAACGCACCCCCTTTGTTCATTTTTTATTTTTTCCTACTTTGTGTTTGGCTTTTTTGTGTATGCTTTATGTAGAGTGTAATTGTTCGGCTGAAAACGCCGCCCGGCATTAATGGAACTTTCCAGAAAAGTCCTGTTGTAGAAGAAAGATATTGTTGTTGACTAAAATATGGATACGCATAAAGTCCAGCATCATCGCTTACAGAAAATGTAAAACAACAACGAGAAGCATTATCTGTCATTCTAAGATAGAAAATGCCTTTTTTGTTTAAGAATTCTTTTTCAGGAGAGAAAGGAATTAATAAATCGTCCGCAGAACATTCAAGTAAAAGTGTTTCAGGACTGTTATCATACATACAAAGATTATTTTCAATAATAAAATAAGCGTTAATATTTTCTTTTGAAATATTGATAAGTCTATAATCAACTCGAATTGAATCTTTTGTAAAATGGAATTCTTTTACAATTTTTACATAATGTTTCTTTTCAAATAGAACTTGTGCTTCAAGTTTTAGGTTTTTCTTCATTCTGTCATATTTTAATTCAGTATAATTTGATTCATTTAAGCACAAATTGCTATCTATTCTTTGTCCTTTTGCAATAAGATTAAAATCTTTTTCAGTTACAAGAAAATCAGAAAAAAGTCCACGTATTCGTTTTTCAGAAACAGCAGCAAAATTTCTTTCGCATTTTAAAACATCAAATTCGTATATAGTTCCGCCTATTTTGGAAATGTATGCATCATAAAGACTGAACTGTGCAACATATTCGTTTTTTCCATCAAAGTTTACATCAAATGAATTAAGAGAATCATTTATAGGTGAAACTTCTCTTGTAAGTTGTTCGGCATGAAGAAGATTTTTATAAACTTCATTTCTAAGTTTTGCGTTTGTAATGCCACCGGACCCGAGAAACCAATAAGCAGCACCGCTTTGCGCTTTCCAAAGTTCTTCTCTTGCTGCTTTTTTTCTAACTTTATCACCTCTGCATTGATTCACCATGAGGCTTGTGTAAACCATTCTTGAATAAAGATTTAAAATTTCTGGATATAAAAGATAAAAATTTCTTATAGTAGTGCGTATGGATTTTTTATTTGGTGCAACTTTTTCATATGGTTTTAACGCCCAGCTTGAAGCTTTTTTGCTCATTCCTGATGGTATTATGACTTTGTTAAAATTTTGTGTATTTTTAAGAACTTTTCCCGGTAACGAAAGTTCTATTTTGTCTTTATAAGTTGTTTCAAGTAAGGCAAAACATTGTTCGAACCAGTTTTGTTGAATTAACTTGGTAAGTTTTTCAGTTGAGATAAAACAAGTAAATATAGGATTTTCTAAAGAAGACGGAACTATTTTTATCAGTTTTTCAAAAAAAGCTTCAGGCATTATAGTATCTGCCGTTTCAAATAATTCATTGTGAACAGGAAGCGCAAAAATTGCTTTTCCCATATCTTCTGTTATTGAAGCAGTTAACGCTTTTGGGTCTGATATTTCCGAAGCAAAAAAGGAATAATCAAGAAGCACATAATCTAAAGAACAAGAATTAAGTGTATTTACAAGAGAAGGATCCCATACACTTTCGTTAATAAAACAACCGTGCGGACGTTTTTTAAAATGTTTTCGCAGAGCAGTTGTTAATGCTTCTATTTGCCCTGAACGGTCTGCCGGCTGCAAAAGCGGAAAATGTGGATTATAATAACCGCCGCCGAGCACTTCAATTTGCTTTCTTGCAACCATTTCTTCAATTACTAAAAGATATTCAGCATGTTGAGCTTGTAGCCATTCAAGCACGGTTCCCGGAAAAAAGAAAGAAAAAGGTATCTTTTCATGAGAAAATAAATATGTGGCAAGAGTTTTGTAGCCATTTTCATACACTTTAGAATTTGGAATGCCTGAACCGTCTGCCGATGTTTCGGCGAAAAGCCCAAAACAAAGAGTAATTTTTCCCATAAACTTTCCAATTAGTTTCTTTTTGTAGACTGTGCAGTCAATATGCTATAGCATATCTGCCAGAATTTAAAGTCTTTGTTTGATTTTTTTTCATAACGGTAACTTGTAAATAGTAATTCCCCAACCAACTGTTATTATCCGCACTCTTTTTTGTATATACTCTCTGGTGTTTCTCCTTCAAGAATTTTTCTTGGATAGGAATTCATCCAGCGAACCGCCTG
>JAAYQG010000088.1 GCA_012519415.1 Treponema sp.
ACCTACGATAGCGTTCATAATTTTTCTTAACCATTCTTTATCCATAAATGGAATATATTCGGCAAACGGAACAAGATGAATTTTCCCAGAAATTCCGACTATTGAAGCATTTTTATCAAAAACTACAGCTCCGTTGTAAAATTTTTGCTTTCCGTTTTCAACAAAATAAAGCGGCGCACCTGCAGCAAGCGGAATTTGAATTTTTTCTATAAATGGAATAACAGGCAGTTTGCTCGGTGATGTTTTATAATAATTGTAAGAACTTGGAAAAGCATAATTAAAAATTGATTCAGACCAGCAGATTAAATCAGGTTTTTTGCCTTGTTTAAGGGCTTTGATTGTCATTTTTTGGGCTGCCAATATGCTTGGAGAATCGCCGTCTTCCAGCCACGAATCTGTATTATGCTGAATTATTGCGATGTTTGCAGTTTTTATTATTGGTTCAGTTTTATTGTATTGAACTATGCCATAAATAAAAGTAAAAAGAAAAAGACATGCTGTTACAGCTGCCGTACACAAATACATTCGTTTTACTGAATAATCTAATCTTTTTTGATAAATTGAAAAAAGCTTTATACCTTCTGCTATAGTAGCTGCAAATAATGCCCATAAAAAACTTATACCCCATGTGCCTGTTATATCAACTATTTGAATAAGCAATGGAGAGAGAAAAGATGTCATTATTAATGTGCCCCATGGATATGCTAAAAAACCAATAGATTTTGACCATTCCCATAAAGCATATATTGTTGCAAAAAAGAGAATTCTCTTTGATGTTTTGCTTGCGCATCTGAAAGTTAAATCTTGAAGCTGCTCTTCGCTTTTAGAAAATTCAAGAAATGAAAAAGCAGCGTGGAATAAAGTTCCGAATATATATCCTTCAAAAGCATATGCTATAGTTGGGGCTCCAAGTGTAAAAATAGCAAAATCCTTGAAATTTCCAAGCCAAAAACTTGAAAAAAGTTGCACAAGTCCAAAGTGAAGTCCTGTGAGCAAACCTGAACGTCTAAAAGTTTTGCAGCTTCGTAACGCAAGATAAAGCGGCACGAGTGAGAAAAGTCCAAGAATCGGCGAGCCAAAATGAAGAAATTCGTTTGGAATTCCCATTGATAGAAGAAAGGCAGAAAAAATAGTATAAAAAACTTGTAAAATTCCTATCATTATATTATTATTTTATATGATTTTGTCGCAATGAATCAACAACCTTGTTGTAAAACCGCATGGGGAAAGCGGATTTAATCTCGATATTAAACATTTCGCACAAATCAACACTCTTGTTCAGAGGTGATTTAATAAATGAATCTGGCTGTGCAATCTCACTTGAGTGAATATGGTTCTCACCCCGATGTAGTTGTATCTGCTCCAGGGCGAATTCATCTTTTAGGTGAACATTCTTGGTACTTTAAAGATAGAACTTTGTCTTTGGCTATTGATATGCCTGTTTATGTGCTTGTTTCGTTGCGGCAAGACAATAATTTACGGTTTTATTTTCATCAGCTTAATGAGCGCAAACGTTCAAGCCTACCTGCTATGCGTTTTAGAAAAGAAGACAGATGGGCAAATGCTTTTAAGGGCGTGCTTTCATCATTTCTTGCCGCAGGTTATGAAACGCAGGGCATGAACGTTACAATTTATTCTGATATTTTGCCTTCTGCCGGTTTTGGTATCAACAGTGCTATAAAAGCTGCTGCAGCAGGCGCACTAAAGGAATTGATTGCTCCAAAAGCACGAAACGAAGATCTTGTTGAATATATTGATAATGCCAATAGATTCTTTTTAAATTCAATAAGTTATCTGGCAGATATATACACAGCACTTTTTGCAAAAAAAAATACATGTATTGTTACAGACTATAACAGGTTGTCTTTTGAGATAATTCCTTTTGATTTTCCGGAAACATCGCTTATTTTAACAGATGCTAGAGTTCCAAGAGTTACTGTATGGAATGAAGAAACTCTTTGGACTGCTGAATATGCTTGTCTTTTGGGAGACTTAAAAGTGAGTCGCAACGGCGTAGTCATGTATGAGGATTCTGATGTTGAAATAAATGAAGTCCTCGCAGATGTAAATGAAGATTATCGCCGTCGTCTTATTTGTATTATGAAAGAACAAGCTTTGCTACATGATGCAGTATTAGCATTAAAATCTAATAATTTTTCTCAATTTGCCCGCGATGTTGTTCATTCACATGAACTTTTACGTGATTTGTTTCAAATTTCATGTCCTGAAATAGATTGGCTTGTAAAAAGAGTGATTGAATCTGATATGCTTTCAGGAAAACCACTTTCAGCTTGTTCACGTATAACAGGCAAAGGTTTTGGAAGATCAACTTATACAGTTTTACAGAAAGAATCTTTGAATTCGTATGAAAAGCGTTTAGCTGAATATGAACGCATATTCGGCTTCCATGCTGTTTTTTACGAAGTGCAAACGGCGGACGGATTGATTTACCGCCAGATTGGATAATTATGAAATTGTTATTGACGAATGATGATGGTATTGAATCGCTTGGCCTTCTCATTATGGCTGAAGAATTATCAAAAGAGCATACGGTTTATGTAGTAGCTCCGGATAGAAATAGATCAGCTGTCTCTCATGGAATAACAATGGGGAAGCCGCTTGAACTTGTAAAGCATGATAATTTGTTTCAGAACGACAATATTACGTCATATACATGTTCTGGCTTGCCTGCTGATTGTGTTTCAGCTGGAATTTCTTATTTGTTTAGAGATTCTATGCCTGATGCTGTAATTTCAGGAATAAACAAGGGGGCAAATCTTGGAACAGATCTTATCTATTCAGGCACTGCCGCCGCAGCTCGCCATGCAGTTTTACAATATGGTGTGCCTGGAATTGCAACAAGTCTTGAGCTTGTGCCTCAATTTGCCGAAGCTATAAAAGGTGAATGGAATTATTTGCCATTAGCTCAATTTGTTCGCCGGAATATTTCAGCATTGCTTAGTTTGTTTTCTGAAGATGTTTTTATAAATGTGAATGCACCCTCATGTAATAGCTTTGCAGGGTGTAGATTAGCCCCTTTGAGTCAAAGGGAATATTATGATAAAGTAGAGCTTTATGAGGCACCAAATGGAAAAACGTATAGTTTTTTTCTTGGCGGCGATGTAAGCACTAAAAACACATCTGAATGTGATAGCTGGTTTGTTGAAAAAGGATTTGTTGCTGTATCAAGAGTTATAGCCCAGCCAAGCAGTGCTGATTATTCAAGTTTTGCTAATATAACTTTTGAGATGACCGATTAGAATAATTTGATATGCAAGGCAATCTGTTTTGGGAGGAAATGATGGCCGATATTTTTACGGAAGCTGTTAAGCTTTACGGGCTTCGTAAGTATGATGAATCTTTGCGCCGTTTGGAAAGTATTCTTGTATCTGATGGTCAAGATGTAGATCTTGACGTTATTTATTACATAGGTTTGTGTTATGTGCGCATTTCAAAACCAGATGAAGCTATGCAATTTTTTGAGCAAATTGTAACAGTGTGTAAAGACGAAAAAAGATGTAATCAATGTCGTTTGATTCTTGCTGTTCTTTATGTTCAAACTGGCAGGTTTACACTTGCTGATTATGAACTTAGAAAACTGTTGCAAAACGGCTGTCAGACTGTTCCGGTTCTTACAGTATTAGGTTATGCCGCATGGGCGCAAAAACGAACAAATGAAGCTGTTGATTGGTATGCAAAAGCTCTCGAAATTGAACCTGATAATGCTACTGCTTTGAACGGCTATGGATATGTTCTTGCCTGCGACAGTAAAGATTTAACACGAGCTCTTTCTTTATGTCGCAAAGCACTGGAAATTTCTCCGGAGTCAGCCGCATACTTAGATTCGATAGCTTGGGTTTATTATAAACTCGGTTTATTAAAAGAAGCAAAATCGTATATAAAAAAAGCAAAAGCCCGAAATCCAAAACATGATGAAATCTTGAATCATTACCGCATAATTTATGAACAAATGGCGGATAATAGCCGTTCAAGTATACAAGGGCGATAAGCGGAGGTTTGTGGTGAAAAAAATATTTTCATTGTTTATTTGTGCGAAGGCTTCAATACCCCGATGCTTTGAGCGATGCTCGACGGTGAAGTTTTTGTTTATATTTTTATTTCTAAGCGTTTTAACTACTTCAGTTTGTTTTGCTGAACCTACAGCAGCAGACCGCGGTTATGCTGCAGAAGAGTTTAGACGCGCTGTTCAGTCTTATTATCGCGGTGCTTATAATGATTCAATTTTGCTATTTGAAAAAGCATTATCATATTTGCCTAATGATTCAATGATTCTTGAATGGCTCGGTTATGCGTATTATCAGTCAGGTATTGAAGGCGCAGCAATTCAGTATTGGGAAGATGCGCTCAAAAACAATTATAAAGGCGATGAACTTTTGCTTCAAAATCAGATTGATTTAGTAAAAGAGCGACGAGTCGGTTCTGTTCAATTTGAAGATAATGTTCATTTTGTTGAAGCAGGTGCTTTTCCGGGCGTTGAAGGCGACAAATTTTATTACAGCCAGCCTATTTCTGTGTTGCCGGAAAAAAATGGCGAATGCTGGGTTTTGGCTTATGGTTCAAATGAACTTTTACATTTTGATGCAAATGGCTTGATGATTGAACGTATTCGAGGACCTGTTAATGGATTTGATCGTCCAATGGATATAATTAGAAGAGCTGATGGAACTCTTCTTGTAAGTGAATATGCTGGAGACAGAATTTCAATTTTATCAAAAGACGGCAAATACATTAAATCATTTGGCAACAAAGGCAGAAAAACAGGCGAGCTTTTAGGGCCGCAATATATGGCACTTGATTCTTCTGAAAATATTTATGTATCTGATTTTGGCAATGCCAGAATTGATGTTTTTAATTCTGATGGAGTAGGGCTTTTCTCATTTGGACGTCCTGTCGGTGATTTTGAAGGTTTTTCTGCACCTTGTGGAGTTGCTGTTGTAAATGATGTAGTTTATGTAGCAGATTCAACGCCGGGTACTATTTATATGTTTGATACAGCAGGAAACTATCTTGATATTTTAGTTCCAAAAGGCACTTTTGTGCGTCCTGAAGCATTAAAAATTTGGCGGAATTATATTCTTGTTGCAGATACAAATCATGTTTTTGCAGTTGATATTTCAAGCGGTGCTGTTTTTGAAATTGCTTCTACAGGAAACGCTCCGTCAAGAATAACATGCGCTGTGCCTGATATGAACGGAAATCTTTTAGTAACGGATTTTAAATCAAATGAAGTTTTTGTAATGTCTAAAATGTCAGAGCTTGTAGGCGGTCTTGCTGTTCAGGTTGTTCATGTTGATTCGTCTAAATTTCCAACTGTAACAATAGATGTTAGAGTTGAAAACAGACAACATCAGCCGATTGTCGGGCTTAATAATCCTAATTTCTTTGTAACAGAAAAAAACAGACCTGTAGCAGAACAAAAATTAACAGGAATTGCATCATTAAATGATGTATGTGATGTAGCAATTCTTGTTGATAAATCTTTGAAAACCGCTGAATATAAAGATGCTTTGCAAAGTGCGGTGCGAGATATTGCAAAAGCTATGAACGGAAAAGGAACTTTGTATATGGTTTCTGTTTCAAATGTGCCTGTGCTTGAACAGAGCGGTTCTCCACATCAATTTTTGAATTTTGTTCCGGGGCAATTAAAAGCTGCTAATGTTGAACAGCCCGCTGTAGATCTTGGAATTCGTCTTGCTGTTAATAAACTTGTTACCGGCGAGAAAAAACGTGGAATTATTTATATATCAGCAGGAGAAATTGCACCAAATGCGTTTAATTCCTATGGTTTGACTGATTTGTCTTCTTATTTGAATAATAATGGCGTTTCGTTTTTTTCAATTAATTTAAGCAGAAACAAGCTTGCTCCGGAATTAACATTTTTGACAGGTCAAGCATCCGGAAAAGATTATTATATTTTTAGACCTGATGGAATTAGTATGATAATTGACGATTTGCTTGCAGTACCTGTTGGTTATTATCAGCTTAAATTTTTATCATCTTTGCCCACAAATTTCGGGAGAGACTTTTTGTCTGTTGAAGTAGAAGCATATCTTCTAAATCGCTCCGGCAGGGCAGAAACCGGATATTTTGCCCCGCTTGAATAAATATTTTAAAAGAGAAACATATCGCTAAAATAATGGAAGAAAATTCCATATACAAATACCTGTAAATTTTCAATTTGCAGGTATTTTTTATTGTTGAATTTAAAAAAATCTTGTATAATAAAGAAACATCAAAAATAACGATTTTTGATGTTTTTGAAATTTCAAAGATTCATATTCACAATCACAGAGAAGAATTAATGAATACTACATGCGACCAATGTTTTAAAAATACTGATGATGATATTGACAAAGATGAAATCCCTCTGATGGCAAGATATGTTCCGTTTAGAATTGCAAAGCTTATTGGGGAAAGCGATTGCTGTTTATTTGAAAAAAAAATAACATCCTTGAGCGGAACTTGTGCATATCTTGATATAGTCGGTTTTACACATATTGTATCTGAATATGTAAATAACAAACGAGATGTCGGTGAATTATCTGACATTTTCTCATCATATTATTCCGTTATAATCGAGAATTTACGCGAATTTTCAGGTTCTGTTTATCAGTTTGCAGGAGATTCATTATTGATTGGCTTTGATTTGCTTGACGGTGAATCTATGGTTGATAATTTTAAAAGAAGCTTTGCTGCCATGTATCGTACATGGGAGTTAAGTATAAATTATAATGAAGTTCTTGAAAGCTCGAATGGATTTGCGTTAAATCCAAAAATCGGTTTAGGCACAGGTTCTTACACGCAATTGCTTCTTGGCGATTTAACTAGATTTGTAACTCCAATGTTTTCCGGTGCAGCTGTTAGAGATGCTGTTATTGCAGAAAAAAATTGCAATGGTCAGGAATTTTTGATAACAGAAGAAGCATACAGACTTGCAGAACAAGCTGGTATGGCTTATATGTTTGCTCCGCAGGAATCGGGCTTTTACAAAATGATTTCTGTTGATGATGATTTTGTGCAGAATGTTCCAAGACCGGAATATGTTGATTTATATGAATATTATGAAAGACCTCATTATTACAAAAGATTATACGCTTTTATGAATCCAATGATTCGAGAGCAGATTAAAAATAATTATGATGGTTTTGCAGGTGATTATAGAGATGCTTCTTGTGTGATGGTTCGATTTTCAGGAGATTTTTCTCAAAATGAAGGAACTCCAATAGAAACTTGCTACAGGAATTTTAATGCAGTATATGAGCTTTTACAAGATAAGGCAAAAAAATACGGTGTGTTTTGTAATCAACCTGATTTATCGGACAAGGGGCTTGTTTTTCCAATTTTGTTTGGTTCTACATCATCTTCTTCTGTGGAAGATAGGGAATCGGCTGCTTGTTTTTTTGCTGATGAAGTAA
>JAAYQG010000089.1 GCA_012519415.1 Treponema sp.
CACGGATGCAGTGCACACGCAACGAGTTTTGCTAACACAGACCCCAAATTTTTAGATTAAACCCACCCGACACACCAACCTTCAAGTTTTCGTTCACGAAAACTTGGCGTTTTGCTAGATTAAACCCTAAATTTTAGACTAATCCCAAACGCAAAACGCACATATTGTGAATAATCTCCTTTCTTGATAGACTGTTCACATGGCAACAACTTTCGACGATAAAAAAATCATTTACACAATGGATCGAGTGTCGCGTTCATACGGCACAAAAACAGTTCTCAAAGACATAAGCATTTCATACTACTACGGTGCAAAAATCGGTGTTATTGGTGATAATGGAAGCGGAAAATCGTCTTTGATGAAAATATTTGCCGGCTTGGACAAAGATTATACAGGCGAAGCTTCGATTTTACCCGGTTACACTATCGGTTTTTTATCTCAAGAACCGGAACTTGAAGCCGGAAAAACTGTTATGGAAATTGTAAAAGAAGGAGCGGCAGAAACTGTTGCACTTCTTGAAGAATTCGATAAAGTAAATGAAGCTTTCGGTGAGCCGGATGCAGACTTTGATAAACTTTGCACCCGTCAGGCGGAAATTCAAGAAAAGCTTGATATTCTTGACGCATGGAATCTTGACTCGCGATTAGAACTTGCGATGGACGCTTTACGCTGTCCTCCGCCGGAACAGATTGTCGATGTGCTTTCAGGCGGCGAACGGCGCCGTGTGGCACTTTGCCGTCTTCTTTTGCAGAAACCTGATATTCTTCTTTTAGATGAACCTACGAATCACCTTGATGCTGAAACTGTCGCATGGCTTGAGCGTCATCTTCAGCAGTATGAGGGAACGATTATTGCAGTAACACATGACCGCTATTTTCTTGATAATGTAGCCGGCTGGATTTTAGAGTTGGATAGAGGCGAAGGAATTCCATACAAGGGAAATTATACAGGCTGGCTTGAGCAAAAAGAAATCCGTCTTAGAATGGAAGAAAAAAGCGAGAGTGAACGACAGAAAGCACTTAAACGAGAACTTGAATGGATTAATATGAGCGCGAAAGGCAGGCAGGCAAAACACAAAGAGCATATTACAAAATATGAAGAACTTTTGAATAATTCAGGTAAAGGGCAGATTAAAGATACAAAAATTACAATTCCTGCCGGTCCTAGACTTGGAAATCTTGTAATCGAAGCAGATAAATTAACAAAAGGATACGGAGATCGTCTTCTGTTTGAAAATCTGTCGTTTTCAATTCCTGCCGGTGCTATCGTAGGAATTGTCGGTCCAAACGGTGCTGGAAAAACAACACTTTTTAGATTAATTACAGATGCTGCAGGGCAAACAGTTGAGCGTCTTGACGGAAAACCCGGCGGAGAAAAACCGGATGGCGGCACAATTAAAGTCGGGGAAACCGTAAAGCTCGTTTATGTTGACCAGATGCGGGGCCTGCTTGATGATAACAAAACAGTTTGGGAACAACTTTCAGACGGTCTTGATATAATAAAGCTTGGTGCTGTTGATGAAAAAGGACGAGCGTTAAATGGTGCTATCCGTGAAATTAACAGCCGTGCATATTGTTCATGGTTTAATTTTTCAGGTCCGGATCAAAACAAAAAAGTCGGAGTGCTTTCAGGCGGCGAAAAAAACAGGCTGAATCTTGGCATGATGTTTAAGCAGGCAGGAAACGTTCTTTTGCTTGACGAACCGACTAATGATTTAGATGTTACAACAATTCGTGCGCTTGAAGATGCAATTCATGAATTTGCAGGCTGTGTTTTATGCGTAAGCCATGACCGCTGGTTTTTAGACAGAATTTGTACGCATATTTTGGCTTTTGAAAACAACAGTGAAGTAAATTGGTTTGAGGGCAACTGGTCAGACTATGCAGAATGGCGAAGAAAACAGCTAGGTGCAGATGCAGATCGCCCGCACAAAACAATCTACAGAAAAATGACACGCTAATCAGATTTACAAAGAATTGACTTTTTCTGCTACTCAAGATTGTGTGCGCAAAAGGGAGTTTGCGTTTCGTAAAAATTGCATTATACTATCTGTATGATGACATTTCCGTTGACTTTAGATACATCTTCAGACGCTGTTTACGATATGCTTTTTAAGCTGAAAGTAAAAGATGTTATGACCTCCCCTGTTTTTACTGCAGCTCCGCACAACACAATGCGCGAGATTCAGCTCTTGATGAAACGCAGTAGAGTAACAGGCGTTCCGATTGTAAACGATGATATGCATGTTGTCGGGATTGTTTCAATGGAAGATATTGTCAACGCCTTTGACAACAATTATCTTTCTGATTTAGCTGAAAAACATATGACAAAGCGTATAATTTCTCTTCAAGAATCTATGGCTGTTTCTTTTTGTGTAACTTATTTTAACCGCTATCGCTTTGGGCGTTTTCCTGTTATTGATTCAGAGGGACGTTTATGCGGAATTGTTACAACAACGGATGTAATTTCAGCTTTACTTGTGGCAATGAATAAAGAAGTTGAACGCCTAGAAAATTGTTCATCAAAAACAAAAAAACAAAAAATCATAAAACCAACAGCACCTCTTTCTCTTAATGCGGTACATGGCGGCGAAGTTATTTTTGAATGCAAAACCGAGCCGTTTAATTTTGAACTTGCAGGGCACGCTTCAACAGAAATAAAAAAAATACTTAAAAATCGAGGCATAGATGCTTCTGTGATAAGACGAGCAGGCATAGCAAGTTATGAACTTGAAATAAATCAAGTGGTACATTCAACCGGCGGAAAGATGCTTTATGTGCTTACAGATAAAGAACTTATCATTGAAGCAAAAGATAACGGACCGGGCATTTCCGATATAGAAAAAGTTCTTACAGAAGGATTTTCTACAGCAACAGATAAAGTGCGCTCTTTGGGTTTTGGAGCCGGCATGGGGTTGCCCAATACAAAACGTGTAGCAGATTCTTTTAACATAGAATCTTCACTCGGGGAAGGAACAACCGTCGTAGCCTCGTTCCTGTTGAAAAATCCAAATGAATAATGAATAAGCCTAAATGTTTGAGTTTTCTAAAAGTCAAACATTTAGCCTTATCGCGTTTTTATAGGAGTTTTAACGAAAGCTTTGCCGGAAATGGCGTCAAAGTTTTCGTTTTGCAAGTTTGCGTTGCAAACTTGTTTATTCATTGTGCTTCCTCACTGCGTTGCGGAAGCACGTAAAAAGCTACCTTCGAAAACTGAAGTTTTCTCAGTAACTTTTTATAGGAGAAGTATGATAATTGATGATATGATAAATATATTGAATCTTGAAATAATTCAAGATTGCGACAGGGCTAAAAATTTCAGCAATGCGTATACTTCCGACCTTTTGAGCGATGTTATGGGAAACGCACAAGATGAATGTGTGATTATTACGATTCAAGCTCATAAAAACACAATAGCTGTTGCAACGTTAAAAGATTCTCCGGCTGTAATTATATGCAACAACAGGACTATTCCCCAAGAAATGATAGATGCTGCAAAAGATGAATGTATTGGAATTTTCCGTTCGGATAAAAACCAATTTGAAATTTCGGGTATTTTATATTCGGCTATGGTATGATACTTTCCGATTTTCATATACATTCGTGTCTTTCTCCGTGTGGTGATTTATCAATGTCTCCGAAAACTATTGCAGAAATTCTTGCAAAAAAAGGTGTCAAGCTTGCGGCTTTAACCGATCACAATTCGGCACTGAATTGCCCGTCTTTCAAAGCTGCTTGTGTAAAATATGGAATCGCTTCTCTTTTTGGAATGGAAGTGCAGACAAGCGAAGAAGTTCATTTGCTTGTATTGTTTTCAGATTTGAATGTTGCGCTTGATTTTGGAAAAAATCTTTACGAAACGCTTCCGCCTATTATGAACAATCCGGACAAAATGGGGGATCAAGTTTATGTAGATGAAGATGAAAATATTATCGGAGAAGTTGAAAAATATCTTGTAACATCTTCTTCTTGGTCTATCGATGAAGTTTCATCAATAGTTCATGCTTTAGGCGGCATTGTAATTCCGGCTCATGCGGATCGTTCTGCTTTTTCGTTGACAAGCCAATTTGGTTGTATTATTGACGGAGATTTTGATGCTATCGAAGTTATGCGCATTCCTTCTTCCCAAAATACTTTGGGTTATCCTCTTATAACTTCTTCAGATTCGCATTTTATTGAACATATTGCACGTCGCCCGTTTGAATTGGACATTGATGAAAAAGAATTGCTAACGACAGACGGAGAAGTAAATATTGAAGCTGTGCGAAAAGCTCTTATGTTTCGTCCAAGATAAAATCGCGCTTTTAATATTTTATAAGTTATTATACAGATTGAATTTAACTTTGAATTTGCTAAAAATTGAAAATCTTCAGACGATGTATTTTGCCTAAACGGGCGAGAGCTTTTTTTACGGATAAATCCGATTGTGTTTTGCAAAAGGATTTTAAATCTATTGAGAATCGATTCATGGAAAAATGTTGAAAAACCAAAAATGAATCAAGAAAATTTGTATCGTGATTTGAATATTGTTTATATATATTTGAAATTGCTGTTTTATAAGGTTCGAAAATTCCGGCTTTTTTTAATTCCCCATATCCGACAAGCCATAATTGTGGTTTTTCCTCTTCTGTTTCTGATTGTTCGTATAAACTGCGATGAAGTTTTGCGGTGTTTTCAGCCATATAAATTTGGCTTTCGTTTATAATATTATATATTGAATTTCCGTTTAATTCTTTTTGAGCAGAAGAAATAATATACAACAAATCTTTTGTTTTCGGGCTGTGAACCGGTGTTTTGTTCAGAATAATTGCATTTTTTCTAAAATCTATATTTAGTTCAGGAGAATCAATGAAAAATTTTTCGCCGAGTTTTCCGGCTTGTCCTACAAGATATGCACGGTTTTTGCTGAGTTGTTCATTTTTTCCCGGATTGTCGCCTACAATTATCAGTTTTATTTGATCTTCTTCTGTGATTTTATCTAATGCGGAATTATAAACAATCGGCGTTTCGATGTTGTAATCTGGTGTATTTCCTGCTTTTTGTGATTTTTTTTGCAGTTCTTTTAATAGACTGAAAGCATTTGCTCGTTCAAGTTCTTTTTGCCACTTTTCTACTTGGTCCTTAAAAGATTGTCTAAAATTTGTAAACGTTTTCCATTGGTTTTTGTTCATATTTGGAGATTAAAATCAAAATTCAAAAGGGTCAATACAAAATCATGTTTTTCAGTTTGCAAAAAAAATGCCCCAGCTGCAGTCCACAGCTAGGGCATTATCTTTTATGAATTGAATCTCTTATTTATAGAGCTCAACAAGTTTTAGCAAATGCTCGTAGCGGGCTTTTGCGGTGTCTTCGCTTCTCTTGAAAAGCACTTCCGCTCGTTCAGGGAACTTGCGTGTAAGTGAAGAGTAGCGTGTTTCGTTTGCAAGGAATGCTTGGTAAGAACCATCTCCCGGTTTAGAAGTCAATGTGAATGGATTCTTTCCTTCCGCTTTGAGTGCTGGGTTGAAACTGAACAAGTTCCAGTAACCTGATGCAACGGCAGCTTTCATAGCAGTTTGACAGTGGTTCATTCCGCCTTTAATACCATGCAATTCACATGGAGCATAACAGATGATTAAAGATGGTCCGTCGTAGGCTTCTGCTTCTGTAATTACTTTTACAGCTTGTGCAGGGTTTGCGCCTAATGCTATCTGTGCAACGTAAACATAACCGTATGTCATTGCAATTTCTGCCAAAGATTTTTTGTTAATATCTTTACCAGCAGCTGCAAATTGACAAATTCCACCGATGTTAGAAGCTTTAGAAGCTTGACCGCCTGTATTTGAGTACATTTCCGTATCAAAAACCATAACGTTTACATTTTCGCCTAATGCGAGAACGTGGTCGAGTCCGCCGTAGCCAATATCGTAAGCCCAGCCGTCGCCGCCCATAATCCAGACAGACTTTTTGTTGAGATAATCTTTCTTTTCAAGAATCTCATTTTTGCAATCGCAGTCTAGCTTTTCAAGTTCTGAAATTAAAACTTTTGTTGCGTCTGCATTTGTAATTGTGTTGTCTTTTGTTTCCATAAACTTAGCAATTGCGTCTTTGAGGGAAGCAGAAGCTTTGTTACTAGCTGCAATTTCTTCAAGTTTTACGATTAAGCTGTCGCGAATATGTTTTTGACCCATGTGCATGCCAAGACCATGTTCTGCATTGTCTTCAAACAAAGAGTTTGCCCATGCTGGACCTTTTTTAGAGTCTTTGTTGATTGTATATGGACACGCTGCAGCAGGACCGCCCCAGATTGAAGAACAACCTGTAGCATTTGAAATGTACATATTTTCGCCGAAAAGCTGAGTAACTAAACGAGCATATGAAGTTTCCGCACAGCCTGCGCAAGAACCAGAGAATTCAAGAAGCGGCTGGTTGAACTGGCTTCCTTTTGGAGTAAATTCATTTATGCCTGCGTCTGTTTTCTTTGATACATTTGCAACAAGATAATCAAAAACCGGCTGCATATGAAGCACATCTTCTTGCGGAACCATCGAAATTGCTTTTGTCGGACAAACAGTGATACATTCGCCACAGCCCATACAATCGAGCGGAGTAACACTCACTGTAAATTTGTACTGTGATGGCTTCGGTTTTGTATCAGCAAGAGAAATATTTGCAGGAGCTGCTTTTACTTCTTCTTCAGAAAGAAGATAAGGACGAATTGTTGCGTGCGAACATACAAAAGAACAGTTGTTACACTGAATACATTTTGTAGAATCCCAAGCTGGAACCATAACAGCTGTTCCTCGTTTTTCGTATGCTGAAGCACCAAGTTCAAACTGGCCGTCTGCATAATCTTTGAATGCCGAAACAGGAAGTGAATCGCCTTCCATAAGAGCTATAGGGAACATCAAGTTTTCTACCATTTTTACAACTTTCGGTTCTCCTGTCAATTTCGGTTTTTCAGCATCTGCCGGTGGATTTGCCCAAGAAGCAGGAACGGAAACTTTGTGAATGGCATCAACGCCGGCATCAATAGCTTTCCAGTTCATTTGAACAACATCATCACCTTTTTTTCCGTATGATTTTTTAGCAGCAGCTTTCATCAATTCAATTGCTTTTTCAATAGGCATTACATTTGCAAGTTTGAAAAATGCTGATTGGAGAATAGTGTTTGTGCGTTTGCCCATTCCTATTTCAATAGCTTTATCAATTGCATTGATTGTGTAAAGTTGGATATTGTTATCGGCAATATATTTTTTTGAAACTGCCGGCATATGTTTGTCAAGTTCTTCGTCTGTCCACTGGCAGTTAATCAAGAAAGTACCGTTTGGTTTAACGTCTTGAACCATTTTGTACCCTTTGATTACGTATGATGGGTTATGACATGCTACGAAGTCAGCCTGATTGATGTAATATGGGCTACGAATAGGCTTATCTCCGAAACGAAGGTGAGAAATTGTAATACCGCCGGTTTTCTTTGAGTCATATTGGAAATATGCCTGAATATATTTATCAGTGTTATCACCGATAATTGTTGTTGAGTTTTTATTAGCACCAACAGTTCCGTCGCCACCGAGACCCCAGAATTTGCATTCTACTGTGCCTTCAGCTGCGGTAATCGGTGCTGGTTTAATTTCAGGCAACGAAAGATTTGTTAAGTCGTCCACAATTCCGAGTGTAAAACGATCTTTTGGGTTGTCTTTTTTAAGTTCAGTAAACACTGCAAATACGCTAGACGGTGGAGTGTCTTTTGAGCCAAGACCGTAACGACCTCCGCAAATCTTAATGTCTGAAAGACCAGCTTCGCGCAAAGTTACTGCAACATCAAGATAAAGCGGCTCGCCAAGAGAACCCGGCTCTTTAGTGCGGTCAAGAACTGCAAGCTTTTTGCAAGTTTTTGGAAGAACATTAAGAAAAGCTTCTGAAACCCATGGACGATAAAGACGAACTTTAATCAAACCGACTTTTTCACCGCGTGCATTCAAGTAGTCAACAACTTCTTCAGCAACATCACAGAATGAACCCATACAAACAATTACGCGATCTGCATCTTTTGCTCCGTAATAGTTGAATAAGTCATAGTTTGTGCCGAGTTTAGCATTGATTTTGGTCATGTGTTTTTTAACAACAGCAGGTAAATCAATATAAACGTTGTTGCATGCTTCACGGTGCTGGAAGAAAATATCTCCGTTTTCATGTGAACCACGCATAGCAGGATTGTTAGGATTAAGTGCATGTTCGCGGAAAGCTTTTACAGCGTCCATGTTGCACATTTCTTTTAAGTCTTCATAATCCCAAGTTTCAATTTTCTGAATTTCGTGTGAAGTACGGAATCCGTCGAAAAAGTTAAGAAAAGGAACTTTGCCTTCAATTGCTGCAAGGTGAGCAACAGGAGCCAAATCCATAACTTCTTGAGTATTTGATTCTGCGAGCATTGCAAAACCGGTTTGACGACAAGCATATACGTCTGAGTGATCTCCAAAAATGTTCAAAGCGTGTGAAGCAACACAACGAGCTGAAACATGGAAAACGCCAGGAAGTTGTTCACCGGCAATTTTGTACATATTGGGAATCATCAAAAGAAGCCCCTGGGAAGCGGTAAAAGTTGTGGTCAATGCACCGACTGCAAGTGAGCCGTGTACCGTACCAGCAGCACCTGCTTCCGATTCCATTTCGATAACTTTTGTTTGAGTTCCGAAAATGTTTTTTAGCCCGTTTGCCGACCACTGGTCAACAAGGTCGGCCATTGGTGAAGACGGGGTAATAGGGTAAATGCCGGCAACTTCCGTAAAAGCATATGCTACATGAGCTGCTGCCTGGTTGCCGTCCATTGATTGTTTTTTTCTGGACATATATCCTCCTAAAAAAAATAACGAAATAATATTTTGTAAATTTTCTCTACGTGTGAATTTCAAAAAACAAGGTACATCTTGAAATTTACCAACCGGCTTACATACATCATATTTGATGTGAACGAGCATAGAGCGTTTAACATTTTTTATGTTTTATTTGTTAACAGCTTTTCTGAATTCATATATTTTCAGTTTTATAAAATATAACTCGTACATACCAATTTACTTATATATAGAATAATTTGCAAGATGTGAAAACTGTTTAAACTCTGAATTTGAGCAAATCTTTTTATAGACTAAACTTGTACGCTCGTTTTGGGAAAAATCTTTTGAAACTGTAGTTTTAAGGTTTTTATCTGTAAGTCTTTTCTACATATTCTTTTATTCCGTCAAGGCCGCTTTTACATAAGGCACTTATAAACGGACGGGCAATCATAACTTGTTTTGCGCCAAAATAAGAAGCAACGTAAATATCGCGTTTTTTTCGAATTCCACCGTCAATCCAGATTTCTCCGCATGATTTTTTCAATGTTTTATTATGTTCTGCTAAAAAATCAATAGTGCTTCCTGTTCTGTTGTCTACTCTGCCGCCATGATTTGAAACAACTGCAATGTCAGGGTGAAGCACTTTTATAAGCTCAATATCTTCTGTTGTAAAAATGCCTTTGAGTGCAAAGGGAACTTTAAGAACATTGTTTGCGTATTGCTTGAGTTCCAGTAAAAGTTCAGTATTCTTTTTTTCAAGACTTACAAGATTTCGCATTGTAATGATATTATAAGCATCTATATCTATTCCGATTATTTCCGCAATACCGGAAGCCCATTGTGCTCTTTCTATGATTTTTTCATTTGAATACGGCTTAATAAAAACGGCAGCTTTCGTCTTTTGTTTTTCGACGGCGGCAATACCGCTTTTCAGTTTAATATCAGGACAACCATCTCCAATACTTAAAGCAATGTTTGCTCTGCAACACGATTCTATTATATCAAAATAAAATTGCTCTTCTATTGCATATCCTACGTTTTCGCAGCCGCCTGTTATAGGAGCAAGTCTTATTATTGGAGGATTTAATTTGAAAAGCTCTTCGTCCGGAACATCATTTCTTGGATAAATATCCCAGTCGCTGCAATTAAGCTGAAAATTAATGTTTTTACGAATTCCGCCAGTTCCGGGCAATTCAGAAATACAGCCATTTCCTATACATTCTGAACAAAAATGGCATTTAGGTGTAATAATACTCATGTTTAGTCTATCGGCTTTTTCTTTAGCTGCTTAAGAATTTTACATATCAAGAAAAATGCGCCCTCTAAAGCTCCTTTGCAAAGTTAATTTATCTGCATATTCAAGGTCGCCACCTACAGGCAAACCGGAAGCAAGTCTGGAAACTGCAATATTCAATTCGGAGAGGAGTTTCTTGACATAAAGGGCGGTCGTGTCGCCTTCGATTGTCGGATTTGTTGCAATAATTACTTCCTGAATATTTTCATTTTTTACGCGCTCAACAAGTGAACAAAAAGATAGCTGCTCCGGTCCGATTCCCTCTAAAGGTGCAATAACGCCGCCAAGAACATGAAAAAGCCCATGATACTCGCGAGAAGCTTCGATAGTTTGCACATCTTGCGGCTGTTCAACAACGCATAAAAGATTTCTTTCTCTTGAAGGGTCTGAACATATTTCGCACGTATCTTTTTCTGTAAAAGCACCGCAAATAGAACAAGGATGAATTCGCTCATGCAATGTTAAAAGTTGTTGTGCAAGATTTTGCGCATAAGATTCATCCGTTTTTAAAATATGAACAGCGATGCGTGTTGCACTCTTTTTTCCGATTCCGGGCAAACGAGAAAAAGATTCTGTAAGTTCTTCAAGTGCATTCATTTATACAGTCAACCCCGGAATATTTAATCCATTCACCATTGGACCGAGTTTTTTTGTAATAAGGTCGCGGATTTTTGTATGAGCGTCCGTGTGTGCTGCAATAATCAAATCTTGAAGCATCGGCACGTCGCGCGGGTCAACGGCAACCGAATCTATTTCAACTGAAGTAATTTCCATTTGTCCGTTGATTGTAATTTTTACAATGCCGCCGCCTGAAGCACCTGTTGCGGTTATTGTTTTAAGCTCTTCTTGTACTTTGCCAAATTGTTGCTGAAGACTTTGTGCATTTTTTAAAAGCTCAAACGGATTTAAATTCATATTTTCTCCCTGTAAACCGCGATGCGGTATAAAATCAAAAAATTAAAATTATTGAGGAATTTGTGTTCCCTTAAAAACTTGACATAAAAGTTCTACTTCTTTTGGAATTTCTTCTTGTCTTGTTTGCGCTGATTCAGGTTGTTTTTCAAGCTGAACTTCAAAAACTAAAGACTTGCCACTTATTTCAGAAAAAACCGAACTGATATAATTAGTTTCCGTTTCAATTTGGTTTTTTAAGAAAGGTTTTTCGATAAAGCAGATAACTTTATTATCTACAAAAGACCAGCGTATAGCATTCAGAAGAGCTGTTCCTGTCAATGTTTTTTCTGAAGAAATACGCTCGACAACTTCTCCAATGAGGCTATCTGTGCTATTCATGGAGTTTTCTGCGACAGCATAACGTTTGTTTGCTTTTGGGTCAAAACTTTGAAGAGCAGAATCTTTTTTCGGATAATCTTGATATTCGTATTCTTCATAATCTTCATCATCTTCTTCAAATTCAGTAGAAAAAAACGGTTCGGAATTTACAAAAGAACTTTCTTGTAAAGAAGCATTTTCTTGCTGAACATTTTGAGACGAATTGATAAGCGGCTCTGTTGATTCGTGCGGGATATTCACTTCTTCAGTATTGTTTGCGACATCACTTGAATCTTGAAATGAGTGTGAAGCATTAAGTTTTGAGTATTGTTCGCGTTGAGTTTGCATCGAAAAATTATTTGGTTTTTCGATTGGGGAATCTCCGGCATTATCAAAGACAAAAGATGCTGCCTGCATATTTATTTCTGTGGAATATTTCGTATCTTGTTGCTGCTTTAAAAATGATGCTGAATCTGCAACGAGGTCGTTTGTTTCTTGAGCGTTATTTTGGGCGTGTTTTTGTGAAAAATCTTGCGCTTGTGTTTGTGACTGAAAATCATTGTTTTTTATCAACTCAGTTGAGCCAGTTGAGTGTTGCGATAGAGTCGATTGAACCGGTTGTTGGTATGATTGTGTACGTGTTTCCGTTATGTTTTTGCGAATCTGATCGAAAGGGCTTGTACTATTCGATAGAAATGCGGTTTCAGAGTTTTCATTGCTGAAACCGCTCAGGGATAAAGGGTTTACACCACCTTGTTGTTTTTGATAAGTATCAAATGTATTTGTTTGTACGCCTGAAAGCAACAGATTTCTTGCAGAATCAATTGCTTTTTTTACTTCAAAAGGCGAAACATATCCTGAAATATGTGCAAGTCTTGAAATTGCAAGTTCAAGTTCAACCCTAGGAGAAAGCGAATAGCGAATATCTCTAAATAGCTGCAAAAACATCGAAAGAGCTCTTTCGAGTTTGATAGAATCCCATTGTGCGATAACTTTTGTAGAAAATCGGGAGGCAGATTGTCCAAGCAACGCTTCTTTTGTAACTCCGCTTTGGATGAGGAGAAGGCTTCTAAGATAGTCCGCAAAATTAATAATAAATTGATCGATTGAAGTTCCCGCTTGTAAAATTAAATCAAGCTTTTCTAATGCTTCGCCGTTTTTGTTATCAATGCAGAGTTCACATAATTCATTTAACTTATCAACTCCGGCAAGACCTAGTTTATCGCGGATTTTTTCAAACGTAATATGGTTGTCTGAAAAAGATGATACTTGGTCAAAAAGCGTATATGCATCGCGCACAGAACCTGTAGATTCTTTAGCAATCCAATAAAGAGCTTCATCGTCAGCTTTAATGTTCATTTCTGCTGCTGCATCTGCAAGCAAGTTTTTTACAATTTCCGGTGCTACAAGGCGGAAATTAAACTGTTGACAGCGACTTTTTATTGTAGCAGGCACTTTGTGCAATTCGGTCGTTGCAAAAATAAAAATAACGTATGGCGGTGGTTCTTCAATTGTTTTTAACAAGGCGTTAAAAGCACTTGTTGAAAGCATATGAACTTCGTCAATTATATAAATTTTATAGCGTGAGCTATTTGGCGGAAAAAGAACTTCATCTTTTATTTGGCGCACATCGTTTACGCTTGTGTTAGAAGCACCGTCAATTTCAATAACATCAAGGCTTGAGCCGCGTGCAATTTCGTTGCATGCGTTACATTGTCCGCATGGTATGTCTGTTGGTCCATGTTCGCAGTTAAGTGCACGAGCAAGAATTCGTGCGCTGGATGTTTTTCCGCACCCTCTTGGTCCTGAAAACAAATACGCATGAGCTATTTTGCCGGTTTTAATTGCATTTTTTAGTGTCGCTACGACAAATTCTTGACCAACTAAATCTTCAAATGTTTGCGGACGTCGTCGTGTAGCTGTTACTTCATAAACCATACAAAAAAGAATAACGCAAAAATCGCTTGTTTACAAGAACCCCACATCAATCGCACTATATGTAAAATATGCGAAAATAAAGCTTTGTAGTTTTCGCTCAAGCAAACACGTGGGTTCGCAAGATTAATCCTAAATTATAGAACCAACCCAACTAGAACAACGCTTTGTAGTTTTCGCTCAAGCAAACACGTGGGTTCGCAAGATTAATCCTAAATTATAGAACCAACCCAACTAGAACAACGCTTTGTAGTTTTCGCTCAAGCAAACACGTGGTTCGCAAGATTAATCCTAATTCATAGAATAAACCCAACCGAAAACAACGCTTTGTAGTTTTCGCTCAAGCAAACACGTGGTTCGCAAGATTAATCCTAATTCATAGAATAAACCCAACCGAAAACAACGCTTTGTAGTTTTCGCTCAAGCAAACACGTGGTTCG
>JAAYQG010000014.1 GCA_012519415.1 Treponema sp.
ATTGATCAATATCATCTCTTGTTTGAGCAGCTTCGATAGTCTTAATTATATCCATCTTTGTCTCCTGTTTTTTCACGTCTGCGTTTTTTACGTCGCTTTTCAGACTGAGCAACTGTAACTCCAGTCAACTCGCCTATCATGAACTCCGCTTCTTTTGAGAGAGTTCCTGTCTGCCGTGCTGCCGCAATTAAATCCGGTCTAACCGCAAGAGTTTTTGCCAGTCGTTTTTTCAAACGCCATTTACGAATATTCTCATGATGACCTGACAAAAGCACTTCGGGCACATGCATACCTTTATAAACTTCCGGCCGCGTATATTGCGGATATTCCAAAAGCCCGTCAGAATAACTTTCTTCGTCCAAAGATTCTCTGGAAATCACACCGTCAATAAGACGATATACTGTGTCAATCACAACCAAAGCAGCAATTTCTCCAGAAGACATTACATAATCTCCAATGGAAATTTCATCATCGACACGAGAATCAATTATCCGCTGGTCAATACCTTCATATCTACCGCAGATAAGAACCAAATCAGTTTCCTGACTTATTTCCCGCGCAAGTTTTTGTGTAAGAGGCTTGCCTGACGGCGTTACATAAATAACGCGTTTTTTCCAAGACTCTACAGAATCAAGCGCTTCACCGAGGGTTTCCGGTAACATAAGCATTCCGGCCCCACCCCCATACGGGTTATCGTCACAAGTTTTATGTTTATCAAAAGCAAAATCTCTGATATTCACCAAGTCGTAGGCAATAATTCCCTTTTCAACCGCTTTAGCCATAATTGAACTTTCAAAAAAGGCTTTAGGAATTTCAGGGAACAAGGTTAGCACATGGAATTTCATAGACTACTCCAGAATCCAGAGGTGCATCAGCTGAGCCGTTTTGCGTTCAATATCAACTACTCCGATAAATTCATTGTTGAAAGGAATTAATCTAGTTTTTGAATTATTTCCGCCATAACCTGCAAAGCTCTCGGACAAGGAAACTTCTAAAAGGTAACCCGCTCCGCCTTCCATTACGCTTGTAATCGTACCTATTTCAATAGGCGCAGTCTTTTCTGCACACCCGTCTTGCTCGCTGTAAATCAGCGCACATTGTTTTAAATCTTCGATATAAAACTCACCCTCTTTTAATGGACAAGCTTTATCACGCGGCACAACAATTTCCCAATTTAGATACTTTTCAGCATCTTCGTAATTGTCAATGCCTTTAAATTTAAGCAACAGATTAGAAATACAACCTTCAACTGATTCAACAGTAAAAAGTTTTTCCGTATCTCCTTTCCTCAGAGTAACTTCCGTTAGCAAAGCAAAATGCTCGCATTCACCTGAAGTACTTTCAACTTTGAACTTACCCGTTAAGCCGTGAGCTTGACGAATAATTCCCACAACAAACCGCTGATTTGATGAACCAGAGTGCCGTTCCATCAGTCAAGGATTTCCAGCGTATAGCGCTTTCCGGTTTTTCCAGCAGAAGCACTCAACACTGTGCGCAATGCTTTTGCAATACGCCCATATTTTCCGATGACTTTACCAATATCATCTTGTGCAACTCTTAATTCAAGTACTGCACCTTTTTCACCTTCAACCTCGTTTACTAAGACAGCTTCGGGATCATCGACCAATGATTTGGCTATATATTCAATCAGGTCTTTTTCCACCCTTATACTCCTCAAAATTAGATATGAAAGTTTTTCTTGTTGAAAATCTTGCGAACAGTATCAGTTGGCTGTGCACCAACACCAATCCAATAGCGAGCCCTTTCTGCATTGAAAGAAATCTGATTTTCTTCTTTTTCAATAGGATGATACACACCAATTTCTTCAATGGTGGTGCCGTCACGAGGTTTACGAACATCCTGTACTACAATACGGTAGTAAGGGCGACCCTTTGTTCCAAACTTTTTAAGTCTGATTTTAACCACTTGAAACTCCAATAATATATTTTACCCATAAAGGGTGATTCTCCTTTATACAAAAAACAGGAGAAAAAGTCAATATTTTGGTTTCGCATGGAAATTATAATACAAATTTGAGATTTATTTGGCGAAACCTGTAGTTTGCGTCAAACAAACTACAAGGACGGATTTTCGTTTATGAGTGCAATGGTGGTTTCGCATGAGGTTAATACACGAATTTGAGATTAATCTTGTTTATTGGCTAGGGGTTCTGGTGGGAGAACACGGCGGTAATAGTCTTTTTCAAGTATAAGTCTTGAAAAAAGGACTTCGTCATGAAGTTGTTTTTTTATCTTTTCTATTTCTTCTGCGGTTGCAGTTTGTCCGTCAAAAGTTACAGCTACGTTTGTGTCGCTTCTGTATTTTAGTTTGTCGGTAATTACATTTGCACTCTTAAATACAACAAATGGCTCCGTATCAGAAAAAATATCGTTCCCCATCAATAGTCTTGAATCATATTCAAGAGCAAACAGGTTCGAAATTGTTGGAATAATATCCATATTTGAACAAATTTTTTCAATTTCACATGATTCTTGCGATGGATTAAAAAGAATCAAACTATTTCTGTAAAGTTCAAATGTAACATCAACATGACTTTTCATTAGTCGCCTATGTTGTGAAAGTTCAAGCCCATAAGGATAATGGTCTGCAACTAGAACAATTACGGTATCTTCTGCTTTGCCTTTTTTATTAAGTTCTTCAAGTAAAAAAGCTAATGCACGATCTAATTCGATATTGCATGCATAAAAAGCTTTTACAGTTTCATCGTATGGCAGATTTTCAACTAAATGTTTGTTTTTTATAGCAATTGCATTTGCCCAAAAATTATATGGAAGATGTCCGCTTATTGTCATGTAATAAACGTGAAATTTATCTTCATTTATATAGTCGTTAATTGTTTCTTGAATCATTTCAAGATCTGAATCCGGCCATTTTTCAGTTTTGCGGTAACCGTTGTCCATTGAAATAAATGTATATCCCAAATGTGGATGCGTAAGATTGCGGTCGTAATAACTACCAAGATAATTATGATACGCTAAAGTTTTATAGCCAAGTTTTTTAAACTGATTGCCCAATGCAAATGGAATGTGATTTTTTACAGAATCTTTTAAGCTGTATGTGCCTGATTTTGGAATAAGCCCAAGACAGTTTACATATTCACCGTCTATTGTTGATACTTCCCAATAAGGCGTGTAAAAATTCTTAAAATAAAAACCGTCATGAACCATGCGATAAAGCGTTGGTGTAATTTCTGGGTCTGCGGCAAAACTTGCAAAACTTTCAGCTGTAATATAAATCAAGTTTTTCCCCTTAAAAAGCCCTGTATATTTATTTTGTTTGTCCGGTTTTCGATTTTTAAAGTAAATATCCATTTGATGAATGATTTCGTCTGCATCGTCTGCAAGAAGTGCATCAAAATCTATATCAAGAATATTATATTTTGTTTCGGATTCTGTTTTAACATTGGCTGTGCTTTCTATATGCAGATCTGTTTTATCTTTAATTGTTTCCAAATTCGTAGGATTGCTATCAAATATTTTGTTTATTATGCTAAGCACAATTGTTTCAATAGTTTTTTGCTCTTTAAGAATCAACCGCTCGCAGTCTAAAGAATAGGAATGAAACGAACCGATATTGATTACAGTTTCTTCAACCGGTTTTTTTTCAATTAAAACATGAAATATTCCGCTTGCATTTGATGAATTCCCTGATAAAAAAACAGCAGTAAAAAGTTTGAAAAAAAACAAAAGTATTGTACATATTATAATATTTTTTAAAGTGAGTTTTTCTTCTTTAGAGAGATTTTCAATTTTTCGTTTTTGACTTCTTTTTATCCGTGAAGATTTTTTATTAGTACGTTTACGGCGTGAAACTTTTTTTAATTTATCAAGTTTTTCTTTTTGAATTATTTTGCACTTTTTTAAATGTTTTCTGTCTATAAAAAACGAAATTGCTGCAAACGATAGCGGTAACAACATTAAAAGAAGAAATTTGCTGTTTTTTATAATTGTGCTTGAAACTATTTGTGGAAAATTTGTTAAAGCTGCTGTTCCATTAATTATTATTCCAAACGTACTGTACGTTGCGAAAACTCCGTAAAAACAGATTTGAATGCAGTTTGCAAGAACAATCAAAAAAATTAGCGACATTATAAAAATATGTGATAAAAAACGCGGAAGTAAAAAACATATTACGCCAAAACAAGCTGCACTGTTTATAAAAAACAGCAGCGTTTCGGTTTTAAAAAGTGTAATTTCCGATTTTGTAGAAAACACCAAAAGCAGATGTGCAAAAATTAATGTAAATGCACAAAGCATTGTTGATACACAACTTCGCACTATCCTTGATGGGCGATTAATGTTTTGTGAATTCATTACATTCCATATAGAATTTTATCTGATGTAAGAAGTGCAAGTTTTTTGCGTGCCGCATTAATTGCAGCCCATTCGGTTTTTTCTGTTGCTTCAGACAAAACCGTTGTAGAAAGCAACTCTTTATTTTGAAGAATATTTCTAACTTTTAGTTCTGCTTTTAAAATTACGTGAATTCCATTTTCCGTTTTTTCGATTGTTTCATATTTTACTGTGCCGTATATAAGATATGTTACGCTTTTGCCAAATAGTTCTACTGCCGAACGTTGAACCGCTGCATCATTTTTAGAAACAACTTCATTCACAAAGTCGCAATTGCCAATTCGTGTAAAGCCTTTCTTTATTAATTCTGTTAAAACAGCAGAAGATGTTTCTGAATTTGATGTTATCGGTTTGCCTGCTTTTGAAAAATCAACAATTGAAATTGAACCGCCACTTGATTTCATATTTGTGGCAACAAGAAAAGGCAAATCTATTGATGGTGCATTTTCAAAGTTTTCATAAACGTTAGGGGGAATATCAAGCTTAAATGTTGCAAAAGAACTTACTGCATAATCTAATACAGGGCTCATAAATTCAACTGTGCCGTCTTCTGCCGGTTCTAGAATTTTTGTTGTAGTTATTTTTTTGCCTTCTGCATCAACCGAAGGATATGTCACGGAATATTTCAATTTTAATGGATTTACTTTATTTTCTTTTGAAACAATGCGTACTGAAAACGAAGATTTGAAAGATTTTCCTTTTATTGTTGGTGCCGGTGCAGAAATCTTTTCAAACGAAATATCTGAAAAATAATCGTTTATCGTATTTTCAATAAAATCAAAAGTTTCGCTTATGTCTTCATTGTCTGATTCAAGCATATAATCTTTTGCAATCTGCCAAACATCAAGAGCTTTTATTAAGTCTTGTTCTCTAACAGCATTATCAAAATCTTTTTTCAATAACATTGATTTTGAATTATCTGTCCTTGTTTCAATTTTTTGCTGTTCAGTATATTCGATTTTTTGTGCAGGAGCTTGTTCTGTTTCTCCTGTGCCGGAAGCAAAAAGTGAACTTGAAATAATAACAAACAAAGTAGTAATGCTTATAAAATAAAATAATGATTTCATTGTTTTTCTCCAATAAGAAAATATTTGTAATCAACAAACCTCGCCGCAAAGCGTTTATATATCGTGATCTCTCCGCACGAATAAATCAAAGTTAGTTATAACTGTAAAATATAGCAGAAAGTTAGGTTTTATGGAAGTTAAGAGTGTTTCGCGTTTTTTTGCGTTTTGTGTTACAGATTGAAATTGGCTAGCAAAACACTATGTTTCCATTCTTGGATTGTTCTACAAATTTGGGAGTAATGTGCAAAATGCCCCGACGGTTATGTCGGGGCATTTTGGTTAGTAAGTTTTTTCAGCTGTCAATGCCGCATGAGTTGCATTGTATTTACCTTCACCATATGGCGTAAACTCTACAACGTAATAATTTACATACCATTGTTCGTTATTTTTGTTTTGGTCTCCTACATCTGTTAAATCGTTCCATTTGTATTTGTATTTGGCTGTTGATGGACTTGATGTTCCGCAATATTGTGCACATTTTTCTACACCATATATGCCTTGGTATGTAGCATTTGGTTCACCGCTATACCAGTTTGCATACCAGCCGGAAACAACAGTACCGGCAGAATTTTTTCTTGTAAAGAATTTCTGTCCGGCTTCCGGACCGCACACCCATTCCCATGAATCGTGATCTGCACCATGTGTCCATGTTGCAGCATCGTAACCACCAGCTGTGTTTTCAGTGCGTGTTGCACCAAGCCATGCAGTTCCGCTCACTCCACCTGTAGCAAATAACTTATCATATATGAAGTTATTTTCCGCTTGTGATGTAATTGTCATAAGATAGCCAACAAGATTGTTGAACTTCTGTTTTTTAGCTTTGTTGTAAGCTTCTGTCCATGAAAGATGTTCAGGGCAAGCTTTATAGAAACTTCCGTTAAAGTATGTTACGCCTGCTGCTCTTATTTCATTCAAAGAAACAGTTTCAAGATTAATGCGTACTGTTACATTGTTTGAAACACCTTTGTGGAAAACTACATTACTCAAAAATTCATCTGCGTTTTGAGAATTAATTTCTCCATTTTCTGAAGTAAACTGAATATATCGATACATTTTATCTTTGCTCAATACACTTGTATAATCATCTTCCGTAATTTTATCGTCTTTTAGCGGAATACCCATGTCGAATTCCGCCCCGGATAATGTATCTTGTGTAACAGTAAAATAACCGCCGCCGGCAAATAAAGAGAAAATTGTTCCACCTGTTGTTACATTTCCTGTTCCTACTGTGAATGTATCCCCATGCCATTGTATATAATCAGCATCCGGCAAATCAATCTTTCCGATTACTTTCAGATCTTGTCCATCGACATTAATATCAAATGAGCGAAGACTTTCGTTTTTCACAGCGAAATTAGCTCTTCTTGGCGCACCTATAAGAGATGTCGCAACTGAAACACCGGCTCTTACACTAACATCTGAACCTATAAGTGCAATTTTTGCAGATTCATTTAAATTATCTACTAAAACTTTGTTGTCTGTTAATGTTCTAAGATATACACCGTTTTTTGACGTATCGCCGATTATGGCAGAATCTTTTACAGTTACTTTTCTTAAACCGGCAGGCAAACTACCGTTTTTATTGCCGCCATGAACATTTGCTACTTTTCCGCCTTTGAAAAGAAGATTAGTAGATATTACTTGCGGGCTAGTTACAACGCTATTATTTCCGCCGTAAATAGTATAACCGCTCAAG
>JAAYQG010000090.1 GCA_012519415.1 Treponema sp.
AAATCCTTTTGATTCTTTTCCGAATATGCTTGAAAGTGCTTCCTGAAATTTATTCGATGAAACTCCTGCAAGATAAAGGGCAGCTATCAGCGTTTCTACCGTAGGTGTTTTCCTTACAAACGGAGGAAGTAGCTTGCTGACAAACTTTTCAGATGATTTACGATCATCAACTCGTGGAAGTTTTACAACAATATTCCCGCTTGATGTCTGAATCGTCCTTTCTTTATTCCATCCGTTCCTTACAACAAGTCTATGGCCTTTTTCATCAACGATTAATGCTGTTCTGTCCAGAAAATCCTGTACTTCTTCTGAATAGATTCTTTCAATCATTGCCTTGCTTGCTTCTCTGATTTTTTCGTCTAAAACTTCAAAGAAATTGTAGTTTTCTTTTTTTACTTCATCCTGTATAATCTTCATAAGAGGTTTCCTTCGGTATGTTATTTTTTTTTACGAAAAACATTTTATCCGATTCAAACCTCTTTTTCTATACTGCTTTTCAGGCAGTCCACAACATTTGAGTATAGCTCGCAAAACTTGTGGATTGGGCGGACGGGTGGGTTCTATCTAAAATTTAGGGTTTATGCTAGCAAAACGCCAAGTTTTTGCGGGGCAAAAACTTGTGGATTGGGCGTTTATGGATTCTGTGTATTGATTTTGGTTTTGTATGTTTTAATTATAATGATAATAAGTTTAGATGTTTTGTGTCTGGTACAAATGCGTAAAAATCATTAGAGTGAACGAACTAAAAATTACGAAATCTTTGCAAAAAAAGAGGACTCGATGGAACAGTATAAACAAGAATTTATAAATTTTATGGTTGAGTGCAATGTATTAAAATTTGGCGACTTCACACTTAAAAGTGGCAGAAAATCACCTTTTTTTATGAACGCCGGTGCTTATGTAACTGGTTCTCAGCTTTTGCGTTTGGGTGAATATTATGCATATGCAATTCATAATTATTACGGTGATGATTTCGATGTGCTTTTTGGGCCTGCTTATAAAGGCATTCCGCTGAGCACTGCAACTGTTATTGCTTATAGCAATTTATTCAATAAAGAAATCAGATATTGTTCAAATAGAAAAGAAGTAAAAGATCATGGAGATGCGGGCATTTTGCTCGGTAGCCAGTTAAAAGATGGCGACCGTGTAATTATTATTGAAGATGTAACAACTTCAGGCAAATCTATAGAAGAAACTTTTCCGATTTTGCAAGCACAAGCAAAAATAGAAATAAAGGGTTTGATTGTTTCTCTTAACCGAATGGAGCGCGGCAAAGGTGAAAAAAGTGCTCTCGATGAAATTACCGACCTTTATGGTTTTCCTGCAAAAGCTATTGTAACAATGCAAGAAGTTGTGGAATGTCTTTACAACAAAAAGTTTGACAATCGCATTCTTATTGATGATAAAATTAAAGCGGAAATAGATGCTTATTATGATAAATATGGTGCAAAATAAGTAAATGAAGCTTTTTATCATATGAGTATTCAGATATTCACGGCATCACTTTTGCCTTTAATAAAGCATTAGAAATTCTAAACAAATTGAACTGAACGGCAAAGCCTTTGTTCGTCATGGATATGTTTTCTAAACAAAAAGTTATAGAATTAACAAAAAACGGCACAATTTTTGTAACAAATTTTTCAAATATGATTTTTTGATTTGTTTTTTGCATTTATCATTTAGATAATTATAAAGCTTGTCAATTATTAACACCAGGACCGAAAAGTGCATAATCGCCTTTTACGGGATCTTCCGGCCATATTTGCTTAAGTTGTTCAGTTAAAAGTTCTGCTGTTTTTCTTGTCGGTTTAGATTCCGGCGGTAGCAACCCAAACTTAATAGATTCTTCAAGTACATGAACATCAAGCGGAATAATCAAATCTTTCATTGGCACCCAAGACCAAAAACCGCGGTCTACGCATGAATTTGAGCGAACCATCCAACGTGCAAACATACATAATCTTTTTTTTGCGGAACTTTTGCCTTTGGGAACTATCGCACAATCTGCAAATATTTCTGATAATATATCTATAATGTTTTTTTGAGGCGATTTTTTATATTCATTATAAACTAACTGCTCGAAACTTCCGCATTTGCAAATAATTTGTTGCAATGCTAAAAAGAGATTGAGTAAATCCTTGTAGGAATAAAATCTGTAAAACTTTTGGCTTTCCGTTTTGTTTTTGGGTAAAAAATCTTTTTGAAAGTTGCCGCTTTTAATCCAGTTATTTATTCCGCCTGAACAATCTGCAATATTCAAAATAAATTCTATCTTGGGAATAAACTGTTTGCGGTTTCCAAAAGAAAGCATTGCAGCTATAAAAGATGCTATTTCCGCATTTTCTTTATCGTTATACCACCACAAAAAGCGGCTTGGATCTTCTTTTATAAAAGCTTTTGTTTCATATTTTTCAGCCAACATTTTAAGCTTTTCAATTAAAGTTTGATTCATCTGTTGTCCGAGATTTTGCAAGCTGCATATAGTACCTGCGTTTTGCTTTATAAAGATTTTCGTCTGCTTTTACCAGTAGAGATTCAAGGTCTTTATTTTTTTCATTAAATTCGCATGCACCTATACTGATTGAAAGTTTAAATGGAAAATTTGACTGTTCGTTCCATTTAAGACATGCTCTGTTTAATCTTGCTCTTATTGACCTTATATTCGATTTTTTCATATCGAATGCAACTACTACAAATTCATCGCCTCCCATGCGTGCAATAATATCTGTTTCTCTAAAAATTTTTTGAAGAACTTCAATTCCCGCTCTTATTGCTTCATCTCCAATATCATGCCCGTATGTGTCGTTTATCTTTTTTAAGCCGTCCATATCGCCGTATATTACAAGACCTGTTCGTTTGTTTTGCACAGCATTTTGTATCTTTGGAAAAGCATAGTTTATTAACCCGCGTCTGTTTAATATTCCTGTCATTTCATCTGTTAGAGAAATTATATTTAATGTTAAGTTTTGTTCTGCAAGATTTTTGTTTTGTTTCATAAGTCTTTTTAATTTTTCTTCTCTTCGTGTGAATGCATATGCGGATGCGAAAATCCTAGAAAAAGTAGACTGAAACATTTCGTATATGATGCTGTAAAAACTTCCTTTGCTTGCAAGACAATATCCAAATTGAAGATGTTCATGATAAATCGGCATAAAAATCGCAGTATGTTTGCCGTCATTAAAAAGTTCATTAGGCCATAGATTTTTTTTAGGATTAAGTTTTCGGTTTGGTTTTATTTCTATGTTTTTTGTTTCGTTGAATCCTAAAAAAATTTCAACTTCTTCTGGTGGAATAAAATCTGTGTTTTCGTCTAAGTAAATGGGAGAAGGATAAATGCAAGCGCAAAATTCCTTAATATCAAATCTTAGCAGCGTATCTTTTAGTTTTTTTTGCAGTTGATAAAGTGTAATTTCAGCGTTAAGTCCATCTTCAAAATAACGCAAGCAGTTAATTTGGTAGCGTAAATCAAGCGGCTCGATTATGAGCTTGTGGCGTACCGAAGACATATCCGGTGTATTGTTGCAGCCGCATGAATGTCTGATATGCAAAATTGTCCTAACTCTTGTAATCATCGGTACTATTTTGCCTTCTTCTTGTTGCACAGCATAATCGACTGCAAGTTTAAGCTGCGTTAATAGACGCTGATTTACTGTTGAAATTCCCATAAAATTATTAGTTTCAATTGCAATATCATCGTAACCTGTAATAGCGACATCTTCCGGTACATTTATTCCGTGTGTTGAAAAATATGCAATAGAACCTTGCGCCATATCATCATTAAGAGATACAACAGCATCAAAGTCTAAATCTTCTTTTGAAGTGTAATTGCTAAAACATTGGTAGCCCGATAGATAAGAGAAATTTCCATAAAACACAAGGTCTTCATAAAAGGGAACATTATGTTTTGCAAGTGTATCTTTAAATGATTGAATTCGGTCAATAGTTTCAGGCGATGCATCTTTTCCCGTTAAAAGCGCAATGCGCCGGCAATTATGTTTTTCAATTAAATGAGAGATAATTTCTGAAAATCCGGAACGATTGTCTGTAACAATGCTTGGAATGTTTGGAAGTTGAAGCCCAATGCTGATAATTGGAAAATTCCCAAGAGCTTTAAGTTTTTTTGCAAAATTTTCAGGGCTGATAAAGTGGCATTGTGTATTAGAAATTACAATAAGTGCGTCAATATTTTTGTCTGTAATAAGTGGATATAATTTCCAAAACTGATATGTAAAAACACCGAAATTTCCTTTAATTTCACGCAATGGAAAGACGATAAGTTCAGCACTATATTGAGCGCACGCTTTTGCAGTAAAAGTGATGATTGAATCAGAGAACGTTGATTCAATATTATGAATCAACAGCCCAATTTTTAGGCATGAATTTGTTCTTTTATTATTGGTTTTCGGTGAATTTAACGCCATATACGATTCCATCGTAATTATAACTGTATTTTTTTATCTTGGAAAGGTTTGTTTCTATAAAACTTATTTCTATAAAAACTCATCCCTTGTGCATAGCATCATATTAGTGCGTATTTGTACAAAATTTGTATAAGCAATCATATGCGAATCGGCAAAATGCAGTAAAATCTATATGCTATAGTTTTAAAATAGTTTACAAACTTTAACGTCTATGTTAACGTTGCCATTAATGATACAAGTGTAAAGATGTAGCTGAAGCAATCTTTAAATTTGTGGTGAGATTTTTAAGTTTATATAAAACTAAAAACGCAATATTCAGTGTTTAACATATTTTGATTCCCCGATATACTATGTTAAGAGTGCGAGGATTTTATGGCAAAACGTAATAAAAAAATGATTACAGTCTTTATGACGGGCATTTCAATATGCCTTCTTTTATTTATAAGTTTACAAACTTCAATTATTACTACTCAAGTTAGAAAGACAACAACAAATCAATATATTGAGCTTTGCCGGCAAATTGTAAAAGCTAGGGCAGATGAAATAAATAGCTGGAACAAAATATACGTTAATGATTTACGCATTTTTACAGATAATCCTGTTATAAAATCCGGCGATGTAGAAATGATAAAATCATGGATAAATGAACATCGAGCGATGAAGAATAATTTGTTTGCCAATTCTTTTTTCTGCGATATAACCGGAAATACGTATCAGTTTGGGCCGGAATCATCTACATATGTTGCAGACCGTTCTTACTATAAAGCTATTATGGAAAATGGTGTAGATACTTACATTGCCGACCCGATTTTTTCTCGTGCTATATCTTCTTATGTAATTATGATTGCTCGTGCTGCAAAAGATTCTAAAGGAAAAACTTTTGGTTTTTTTGCAGGAAGCGTAAGACCTGATACAATATCTGTAATTGTCAATTCCATTAAACTTGGGGAAAAAGGGCGTGCATTTATTTTAGCTGGAGATGGAACAGTGCTTGCGCATTGGGACACAGAAAAAATAATGAAAGCGAATTTTCTTACAGATCAGTATAAAGACACACAAGGGCTTTCCGATATTGCAAAATCAATGATAAGCGGAAAGAGTAGCTTTGATTATTATCATAATGAACATGGTAAAATGCTTGTAGTTTTTGAGCCTATAAAAGAAACTTCATGGGCACTTGGAATTGAAGTGCCTGTATCGCAAATTAATCAGGCAAGCAGGCTTGTTATTATAACAATAGTTTTTCTAAGCTTTTTTATAATTGTTGCGTTGCTTACTTTCAGTATTGTTTCAATATCTCGAATTGTAAAACCGCTTCGTGTTGTTGAAAGCACAATTATAGGAATTGCGCAAGGTGATGCGGATTTAACAAAACGTGTTGATGTTGTGCGAGATGATGAAATCGGACGACTTGTAGATGGTTTTAATCTTTTTGCGGAAAAACTTCAAACAATAGTCGGTAATGTTATGAAATCAAAAAATCGTCTCGCCGCTGTTGAAGTTGATTTAAAGCAGAGTGTCGAAAACACAGGCTGTTCAATTACAGAAATTCTTTTCAATATTGAAAGCGTAAGCCATTTAATTGAAACACAGTCAGAAGGTGTTGAAGAAACTGTAGGTGCTGTAACAAAAATAGCTCAAAACATTAAGTCGCTTGAAAACATGATTCAAAACCAAGCTGCTGGTGTAGCAGAAGCTTCTGCTTCGGTTGAAGAAATGATTGGCAATATTAATTCGGTAGATTCAAGCATTGTAAAAATGGCTACCGAATTTAGTCAGCTTGCAAATGAAGCCCGTAAAGGTATTGATAAACAAAGCGATGTAAATGAAACTATTCGCACAATAGCTTCTCAATCTGAAATGCTTCAAGAAGCAAATGCTGCAATCGCAGGTATAGCTTCTCAAACAAATATGCTTGCCATGAATGCGGCAATTGAAGCTGCTCATGCAGGCGATGCAGGACGTGGTTTTTCTGTTGTTGCGGATGAAATTAGAAAACTTTCAGAAACATCATCAGAACAGTCTAAAACTATCGGCGAAGAATTGAATAAAATTATTACAGCACTTGAATCTGTTGTAATTTCTTCACAAGATTCAGAAGAAACATTTAACAGTCTTTCTGTACGACTTATGCAAACAGATGAAATTATGCATCTTTTACGTGAAGCTATGATTGAACAGCAAACTGGTTCTAAGCAGATTCTTTCTGCTCTGCAAACAATGAATGAAAGCACGCATGAAGTTCGTTCCGCTTCTGCAGAAATGGCTTCCGGCAATAAATCGATTCTTGAAGAGATTAAAATTCTTCAAGATTCAACAACAATAATTAAAGATAGTATCAACGAAATGACGGAAGGCGCGCGAACAATCAACGAAACAGGTGCTCAACTTCATTCAATATCAAAAGAAGTTTCCGATTCAATAAAAGAAATCGGAAAACAAATTGATTTGTTCAAAGTATAAATCGTATTTACTCTTGAATAAATCTAATTCCAATACACAAAATCTCATATTTCGCAGAATTATTCCCAAATTTGTAGCACAAACGCAAACGCAAAACGCCCCTCTGTACAAATCCGCACTGCATGGAGGCAGTGGCAGTTTAATCAGACAAGGACGTCTGATTAAACTGCAAACTTGGCGTTTCGCTATATTAATCCCAAATTTGTAAAAAATACCCAACGGGAAGCCCAGTCTTCAAGTTTGTGCTCCGCACAAACTTGGCGTTTCGCTAGATTAAACCCAAATTTGTAAAAAATACCCAACGGGAAGCCCAGTCCTCAAGTTTGTGCTCCACACAAACTTGGCGTTTCGCTAGATTAAACCCAAATTTGTAAAAAATACCCAACGGGAAGCCCAGTCCTCAAGTTTGTGCTCCACACAAACTTGGCGTTTCGCTAGATTAAACCCAAATTTGTAAAA
>JAAYQG010000015.1 GCA_012519415.1 Treponema sp.
CTTGAGCGGTTATACTATTTACGGCGGAAATAATAGCGTTGTAACTAGCCCGCAAGTAATATCTACTAATCTTCTTTTCAAAGGCGGAAAAGTAGCAAATGTTCATGGCGGCAATAAAAACGGTAGTCTACCTGCCGGTTTAAGAAAAGTAACTGTAAAAGATTCTGCCATAATCGGCGATGCGTCCAAAAACGGTGTATATCTTAGAACATTAACAGACAACAAAGTTTTGGCAAACGACCTTAGTTCCGCTCAAGCAAAGGCTATTACTCTTGTTAGTAACAAACTTTCAAGTAACACCGTCGTTGCAACTTTCTCTAACGGAACAGCAGATGCAGGTAAATTTGTACTCACAAATGAAAGCTTTACCAAAAAAATCAATGTTAATGCTGATGGTTCAAACATCGTAATAATAGGCGATGTTTCCCTGCAAGAAAACGTAACATGGAATGAAGATACATTTAAATTCGATCGTGGCAATATAACTACAAATGGAACTATATTCACTATTTTTGCCGACGGCGGTTATTTTACTATTACACAAGATACATTGCCCGGAGCGAATTTCGATATGGGCATTCCATTAGATAATAATAATAAAGAAGATGGCTATGTTTATGAATTAAAACCAAACTTGCATTATCGCTATATTCAGTTTATATCTAATGAAAATACTATTACGGCAGCAAATGCAGATGAATATTTAAGTCATATTGTCTTCCACAAAGTTGGTTCAGCAAAAGTAACAGTGCGTGTTAATCTTGAAACTGTGCCAATTGAAACTGTTAATAGCGAAGGTGTAACATACTTTGACGGTAGCTTCTATAAAAGATTTAGAGAAGATGTTGATTATGCAGGTCATTATACATGGTCAGAAGCATATAATGCTGCCAAAAAGAAGAAGTTCAACGGCTTGACTGGCTATCTTATGACAATTACATCAGAAGCGGAAAACAAGTTTATTTATGATAAACTATTTCCTACCGGTTCAGACCCCTCTAAAACAGCAGCTTGGCTCGGTGGAACCCGTGCTAAAAATTCAACCGGCAGTTATGATGCTTCAACATGGACACATGGAAGTTACGATAATTATTGGAGCTGGGCATGTGGACCAGAAGCAGGTCAAATGTTCTATGATAAAGCGACAAAAGCTGCCGGAGGTAAAGTTGTTGACGGTTTCTATGCGAACTGGAATAACGGCGAACCAAATAACTCAAACACAGAATATTGTGCGCAATATTGCGGTACATATATCTGGAACGATTTGAGCAATAACGGCAATGGAAATTCTCCGTATTATGTAAATAACTACGTTGTTGAGTTCACACCTTATGACACGATATATGGCACACAACAGGCAACAAAAACCGCCCTCTTTGATAAAAAAGATTATTAATACCTAAATACTATTTAAGGCTGTCCGTTTGGGCAGCCTTTTTTAATATTTCACCATTTCAAATGTAAAAATTGAATTTCGCTTACAGGTTATGATATAATTGCATCAGCATATGACCAAAAGGAAAAACAATGATAGATAAACACGTAAACTTTTTTGCACTTCAAAAAGCATGTGAAAAACCGGGCTGCCCTCTTTGCACTATTATCAATGAGCGAATAGACCGCTATATAGACGGAATGCTGTTTGAACATATTTCCGACAGAACTTTTAGAGCACAATACAAAGCAGCCGGCGGTTTCTGTAACAGACATTCAGAAATACTGCTTTCTTATCGAGATGGTCTTGCTGTTGCTATTCTTGGACGTGATACATTGCAAGATTATATTGCAGATTTTAAAAAACACCGCATAAGAAAACGCAAAGAAATATGCCCTGCATGCAAAGAACAATCAAGAATGGAAAAAGAATTCTTAACTTTTATTGCAGAAGCAAAAGAAGCAAATATTTCTACAAATCCACAAAACAACGAAGATATTCCGTTGCCGATTTTCTTTGTTAAAAGTCAAGGCTTATGTATTCAACATTATGCAAAACTCATAACATTTACTAAAAAAGTACCAAAATGGCTTAAAAATTTTCAAGAAAAGCGTTTTATAGACTTGGAAGAAAGAACAAGTCGCTTTATTGATTTTTCAGCATGGGGCAGACAAAAAGACTTTGAATCTTTGAGCGAAGCTGATAAAGTTGTCTGGAAAGAACTTGCAACAACACTCCGCGGCGAAGTAAAATAACAACTGGAATGGGGAGTTTGTAAATGAAAAGTTTACAAACTCCACGTTTGTAAATGTAAATAAATATTATTCTAGTGCAAACCGCAAACATTTTCATTGCGATTAGATTATATAGCTCACTTCAAAATACAAAATCATAAATCTAAAGAATATGCTTCAAAAGCGGAATCTTTTTAATAATCCATGTTACAAAAAGGCTAGCAAAAATGATTGCACTTGCATAAAAAACATTAAAAATAATATTTGTGCACCATGGAATAACAACAAGATGCTTTGTAAAAATATGTATGAAAATCTCATGGATAAAATAAATACCGAGCGTATTTTTTCCAACGTAATAAATTGTGCGCACCATAAAATTATTTTTTTCAGGTTTATAGTTTAAACTCAAAATATAAATTGCAACCACATTCACAATGGTAAAAATAGAATCATAACTTGAAAATACCATATCCCAAATTGAGCCAATGCGATAACTTTTCAGCACACCGTATGTAGCAAGACAAACACATGAAACAAATATCAAACCGCTTGCGATAAGTTTTGCATTTATATTTTTTTCTTCAATAAACTTTTCGATTTTTTCTTGATAAAAATTGCAAAGTCCACCTAAACAAAAAAAAGTAAATGAATAAGCAAACAGACTATTAAAAGGATTGAACATCTTAAAATACACTCCGCCTGAATCTTTTACAATAGCAGAACATATTCGGTCTATTATCATAAAACCTAACGGTAACAAATAGCTGATAAAAGCAAGATACAAAATACTTTTTTTATTTGCGTCAAAAGCAGCTTTTAATACAGGAAAAACTATATGCACGCAAACTAATGCACCCATAAACCAAAGATATCCAATCATATCCTGTTTTAAGTCAAGAACCGCTTTAAAAAATTCCATTGGAGAAAAATAAACATTATCTGTAAACATCATCACACCAATAGTTAAAAAAGCCCAAATTGTTGTAATTATCATTAAACGAATAACTTTAAAAATATGTTTTTTAAAATCAAAAGAACGATTAAACAAAAGAAAACCATTGCAAAAAAAGAATAAAGGAACTCCAGTTGAAAGAATTGTCATTAAAAAGAAATTGAAATATGTTTCAAAACTAGGAGCCTCAATAAAATTTATTTTCGATAACCAACCGTGATAAATTATAACAAAAAATATCGCCAACGCTTTCAATAAATCAACATTATAAAAACGATTGTCTTTTTTTATATCATAATCCATAATTTTCTCCAATTTTATTCATGCTGAATATTCGATCTCATTACAAGTTTATCATAACAATAGATTTTTTCCAGTACTTTTTGCCAGATAAACCCCACTCGACACACCAAATCCCAAATTTTAGATAAAACCCAACCAACCGCCCAATCAGCGTTTTGCTAGATTAGTCCCTAAATTTTAGATTAATCCCAACGCAAATGCCCAAGCCTCAAGTTTTTGCCCCGCAAAACTTGGCGTTTTGCTAGATTAGTCCCTA
>JAAYQG010000091.1 GCA_012519415.1 Treponema sp.
AAAACTTAAAAATAAAAACATTCAAAAAAGATGAGCAAATATTTGTTGATAACGAAAAATCTAAAAAAATATCATTTCTAATAAATGGCTGCATAAACTGTCTTTTAAGTGATAAAACTAAAATAAGTATCTACCGAAAGATATTTTTGTTCCTCTTTATAAAATATCTTCAGGGAAAATATGTTTTACAGCAGAATCGGAATCTAAAATGTTAATTGTTAACAATGCACTTATAAAAAAGTTTTTTAAAACAAATAATGCTTTTAACCTGTTGTTTGAACGCATACAGAAGAACAATCAAAACAATTAAACATTTATTGATTTTGTATAAGCGACATTTTTAAGCTTTTAAGCTCATCTGTAATCGAAACTTTATAAATATGTGGATTTAAAATGCGCTTATAAGATGCATCAAAATATTCAAGTTGAGAAGAAGCAACAGCACGAGCTTTTTTTAATTCTTCTTTTGGGGAACTGCGTTGCAAACGTTTTCCACCTTTCATTTGAAGTGTAAGCATTTGTTTTACAGCAGCAGGTTTAAAAGAAAAGTGCCGAAAATCTCCAGACGGATGATGAAAGCATGATTCTTTGTTCGGTGAAATAACTTCATGCTCCAACGCAAGAATATCTCCAGAAGCCATACCTTTATCATCAAAAAGCCGCCAAACATTTTTTATACCCGGATTCGTTGTTTTTTTGATATTATCAGATATTTTCATTGTAGCAGACATTACATTATTTTGATTTTTGCGCGCGGCAAGTTTATACACTCCACTAAAAGACGATTCGCTTCCACCAGTTACCATGTGCGTACCAACGCCCCAACTATCAATCGGTGCATTTTGATTAACTAAAGCTTCAACAATTTCTTCTGTAAGTTCATTTGATACGGTTATAAATGCTTTATTAAGATTTTCTTCATCAAGTCTTTTTCTAACTTCTGTAGAAAGATAATGTATATCGCCGGAATCAAGACGCACACCAAAATTATAGCCTTTTTCTGTAAGTTTTTTTCCGACAATAATAGCGTTTTCAATTCCTGAATTTAGCGTATTATAGGTATCTATAAGAAAAACTGAATTTTCAGGGTAAACATCTGCATATTTTTGAAATGCTTCTAATTCTGAATCAAACGACATCACCCATGAATGAGCCATTGTTCCTGAAACAGGAATGCCGTAAATTTTTCCTGCAAGAACATTGCTTGTTGATGAAGTTCCGCCAATATATGAAGCTCTTGAAGCACTTAATGCACCGTCTGTTCCTTGCGCTCGCCTAAGTCCAAATTCCATAATAGTGCCTTTTTTTGATGCAAGCCACACACGAGCAGCTTTTGTAGCAACAAGACTTTGAAAATTAATCTGGTTGAGCACAAGACCTTCAATAATCTGAGATTCAACAATATTTCCATGAACACGCAAAACAGGCTCTTCCGGAAAAATAACCGACCCTTCCTCCATTGCATATATTTCCCCTGAAAATTTAAAGTCTGATAAATATTTTATAAAAGCTTCTTCAAAAATATTTAAACTTTGTAAATAATCCAAATCGTCTGTTGAAAATCTAAATTTTTCAAGTAGTTCAAACAAACTGTCTAAACCTGCAAAAATAGAAAAACCGCTGCCAAAAGGCTGCCTTCTAAAAAACATATCAAAAACGGCAGCAGAATCTTTATTCTGTTTCCAAAAACCTTGTGCCATTGTAAGTTCGTAAAAATCTGTAAAAAGCGCACTGCTTTGTAATTTTTTCATGTGATTGAATATAACATAAAATTATAAATTGTCAAACTGAGGATAAAATATTCATTAAAAAATTTATTCACCTACAACAGTAAGAGTTGAACCATTTTGTTTTTTCGTAACTTCAATACGATGATGAATTCTGTTTTTTAACTCTCCAACATGCGAAATAATACCTATCATGCGATTTTCGCGTATCTCGTCAAGAACAGACAAAGCTTTTTCAAGCGTAACATCATCGAGGGAGCCAAAACCTTCATCAATAAAAAGCGAATCAAGCTGCACACCGCCACTTCGGCTTTGAACAACATCTGTTAATGCAAGCGCAAGACTTATAGAAACAAAAAAAGTTTCACCGCCGGATAATGTGTCGCATGGGCGTTTTTTCCCCGTGTTTGCATCAAATATTTCAAGATCAAGTCCTGCATATTTTTGATGTCCGCTTGATTTGTCTATTTTTAAATGAAGTGAATATCGTCCGTCCGAAATTCGAGCAAGACGACGGCTTGCATGTACAGCAATTTCTTCAAGATAAACACCCAAAATCCATGATTCAAAGCTTAGTTTTTTTATATTATCTCCGGAAAGGTCTTTTGACAAAGCAACAAAAACCTGACTGTTTTTTTCGAGATTTTTTATTTCTTCATTTAACGATTGCCAATGTTTTAAATTGTCAACAATATTCTGCTTTTTAAGAACAATTTCATTAAATTTTTGTGTTTTTTCCTGATAAAGTATATCTATTTTTTCAGATTCTTTTTCAAGATGAATAATGTTAGGTCTTGTTGAATCTTTTACATCAGCTTTAAGACTTTCAATTTGTCCTGCAAGCTGTTCTTTTTTGGATTTCCATTCTGGAATTTGATTTTCAAATGAAATACGTTCAGATTCAGATAAAAACGAAGCTTCTAATTTTTCAACTGACGAAAAACCTTGATTATAAAGTTCTTTATCTAATGTTGTTGAAGAAATATTAAATTTTTGCTCAAGCTCTTCTGTTTGTTTTTTTATAAATTCTTTTGTTGCAGAATATTCTGCCATAAGTTTTAAAGCTGATTCTTTTTCAGCATTAAAAACCGTTATTTCATTTTGTAGAGAATCAAGTTTTATTTTTAGATTTTCAAGTGTAGCTGCAACATTATGACCTTGTTCAATCTTATCTTTTGTTAGAGAATCAAATTGATTTTTGAGATTTTCATATTTAGTATTTTTCGAAATATATATTTGCGTGCAATTATATAAATCATTCTGTATAAAAGAATAATCGTTTTGAGCTTTTTCTTGTTTACGGCGAATATCTGCAAGTCTGTTATTGTTTTGGCGATTTTTATCACGCTTGGCGACAGCCTCATTCATCTGAGAAATTGCAAAATCAAGAAGTTCAGCTGCATTTAAAACAGGTGCTTCGCAAGATTCAAGCTTTTGCGTAGCGGCTTCAAAACGGCTTTTTACGCCGGAAAAAACTGCAAATGCTTCTCTTTCTGTAGATTCTGCTTCCGGAAGGTTTGATTTTTTTAGTGCTATTCTTTCTTCAATGGAAAAATCTTCGTTTAACAAAACCGCAAGCTTTGGATGATGAACAGAACCGCAAACCGGACACGGTTCGCCGTCTTTAAGATTTTTAGCAAAAGCAAACGCATTTTTGCTTTGTTCATAAATATTTTGTTTGGATTCGAGTTCTATTATTTCTTCCTTTAAGAGTTCAAAATTCTTTTTTGCTTTTTCGTAACGGGTTTTACTTGATTCAAAACCTTCTTTTGTAAGTTCAGCTTCTTTTTGAAGTTTTTTATATTCTTCAAGATATGTTTTTTTGTTTTTAGCTTCTTCAAGTTCCTTGCTCGATTTATCAAAAACATTTTCAAGTTCCTCTTGCGGCAAAATTGCTTCTTCAAGAGAGTCTGCTTCTTTTTTGAGATTATCAATATATATTTTGCAAGATTCAAGTTTAGCTGATAAATCTTTTTTTTGATTTTCTGCATTTAGACTTTCTTCTTGAAGTATCAGCATATCTTTTTCTATCGAAACTGCACGTTGAAACTCATTTATTAATATATGCAAATCTCCAATTTCTGTTTTTTTTGATTCTATTGAATCTTTGCTGTTTTCAAGATTTTGCACAACTTCTGTTGATTCTTTCAAGTCTTGTTCTGTTTTTGCAAGACTTTTTTTTGAAACTTCAAGACGTTTTGCAATATCTATAAAAGCTTCAAAAACCGGCTTTACAAAAAGTGCTTTTCTATTCTGTTCAAGAGTATTTTCAAGATTTTCAATAGAAGTTTTTTGCTCAATTATTTTTTCATTTTCGGAAATTAAAGTTTCAAGATTGTCAAATTTTTTATCTAATGCACGTGCATTTTCAAGCTGCGCAGCAAATTGCATTTGCTGTTTGTTAAGATTTAATAATTCTGAATTGCATGATTTTTCTTCTGCTTTTAACTGATTAATCTGCTCTTCTGCATAAACTGAATCGAAATTTTTTTGCAATGATTCAATTTGTGCTGTTATCAATTTCTGGCGACTTCTAAATTCATCTTCTTTATTTTTTGCAAATTCCGTAATAAGACGATAATCATCAATCGGAAAAAGTTTTGCTAAAGCAATTTTTCTATCATTTGATGAGAGTCTTAAAAATTCAGCAAAATCACCTTGTGGCAAAAGAACAATTTTTGAAAATTCTTTTATAGTAAGACCAATCAAATTGCTAATTGCAGCATCTGCTTCTTGAGTCTTGTTAGAAATAACAGTCCAGTTTTCTTGAGTTTTATTTCCGGTGAATTTATAAAAAACGACTTCCGCAGGTTTTTCAGATTCTTTGCCATTTCTGTCTGTATATGGTTTTGGCGGCATTCGTTCAACTTTGTAGCGGCAATTATTTATTGAAAAATCAAATATAACTTCTGCAATTTCATCTTTAAGCGCGAAATCCGACCGTAAGCTTCTTGGCATTTTTGGATAAGAACCGGGCAAAGAACCATAAAGTGCGTAACAAATTGAATCAAAAATTGTAGTTTTGCCCGATCCTGTATCTCCACAAATAAGAAACATATTTCCAAGCGTTTCAAAATCTATAACTGTTTGTTCAGTAAACGGACCGATATTTTTTAGAATAAGTTTATTTGGTTTCATGGTTTTTCTCTTTCATTTCTGCAAAAAGTTTGTCAAAAAGTGCTTTTTTTTCTGTAAAATCCGTGTCTGAAGAATAGATTTCTTCAAGAAAAAGCACAAATTGCTCGTTTATATTATTTTCATTATTTGAAAGACTTAATCTTCTATTGACAATTTCCTTTGAAGCAATTCTTTCAAAAGCTTTGTCTTGTCTAAAAGAAAGCAGATATGGGAATTTTTTACGAAGAAGTGCAACGGGATTTTCTATAATAGTTTCAGTCATGCTTACAATCTCAAGAAAATGATTTTTATATTTATCATATTTTTCAGAATCAAAAAATTCTTCAAAAGAACCTGTAAGTGAAATGACAGGATGAAGCGGTTCGATAGGAATTTTTGTAACAATCGGCTCTTTATTCTTCTCTAATTCTATTCTAAGGAAAACTTTATCGGTATTACTCTCGCCAAATGAATATGCTAAAGGAGAACCTGAATAAAAAGCTCGACTTCCCGCCTGCTGGCAACGATGAAGATGACCTAATGCGGTGTAAGAAAAATCTTTAAAAAGGGAATTATCTACTTGCTCGGCTGTTCCCCAAATTATTCGCTCAGAATCACTTTCGACAGAACCTGCCGTAAATAAATGAGCAACAAGAACGCTTGGAATATCTTCATTTTTAGAAATATTTATCCTGCGAATTGCTTCTTTTGCTAAATCTGTCTGACTCATTAAAAATGTTTCTTTTTTTTCTGAATTATCTTTTAAAAGCAAATCTGTTTTATTTTCAGCTTGATTTTCGTCAACATTAGAAAATAAATCTAAATTTTTTTCTAATGAAGTTTTTGAAGGTTGTATTTTTTTTTGCTTTTCCAGTTTTTTATCATTTTTTTTAGTCTCGGTTTTTTCATCAGACTGTTCAATTAAAGAAAAACTTGCAGGCTGAAGAAAAGGCATCAAATAAAAAGCTGTATCTTTTATAATTACAGGTTCATCAATTCTTGTTAAATCTGTCCTTATGTGAATACGCTGCTGCTCAAGAATTTGTTGAGCATAAGAGAGGCGCAGCGCCGAATCGTGATTTCCAGGGATAATCAACACATGAAGTTCCTGAAAAGCTTTTTGGATTTTTGCTAAAAATTCAGAAAAAACTTGAACGGCTTCTGCCGGCGGCATAGAGCGGTCATAAATATCACCTGCAATAATTAGCGCATCATACGGAGAATCGGTTTCAACTTGCAATTTTAATTCATTGATAAGCTGATTTAAAACATATTTTTGGTCTTCGAGAAGCTGATATTCATAAAAAAATTTTCCTAAATGCAAATCGCCTGTCTGTAAAAATTTCATACGTTTAATTTACATTACCTTGATAATTCTGTAAAGACAGATTGCATAAATCAAACAAGATATTAGCAAATCTTGCAAGTTTTGCCAGATTAATCCCTGATTTATAACTCCAATCCCAAACGCAAAACCGAGGCTATTGAGTTTTTCATAAAATATGGTTAATCTAAAAACGCTTTATACTTTTAAAGCATTATTGGAGTTTTTATTTATGGAAAGAAGTTTTGTTATGCTTAAACCCGGCGTATTAAATCGCCGTATTTGTGGAGAAGTAATTTCTCGACTTGAAAAACGTGGGCTTAATCTTGTTGCAGTTAAATTGTTGAAAATCTCAAAGGAAACAGCACAAACACATTATAAAGAACACATTGGGAAGCCTTTTTATGAAGGTTTAATTGAATACACAATATCAGCACCTGTTGTAGCTATGGTCTGGGAAGGCGATAATGCTATAATGCAAATCAGAAAAACAGCTGGAGCAACAAATATTGAAGATTCACTTCCGGGAACTATACGCGGCGACTATTGTCTTCGCACACAACATAATATAATTCATGCTTCAGACACTGTTAAATCTGCTGAACGTGAAATATCATTGTTCTTTTCACCAGATGAAATAATTTCATGGACTGATGAATCAGCCCATTGGTTTTAAGGAGCAAATTTATGGAAATAAAGCAGCAAAAAAAAGTGGGCGTAATTGGAGCAGGTGCATGGGGAACTGCAATAGCTCACTCGCTTGCAATAAAAAATAACGAAGTTGAAATTTGGGCACTTGAAGAAGATGTTGTATCTTCTATCAATAAAAATCACACAAACGACCGCTACCTTAAAGATTTTACTCTTTCAAATAATTTAACAGCAAGTTCGGATATTAATAAAGTTGCCGCAAACAAAGAATTTCTTATTTTTGCAAGTCCATCGTTATACCTTGCATCGACTATTCGAAAAATATCAGATGTAGCGTCAATTAAAGACGGCTCGACTTGTATCGGTGTTTTAACAAAAGGTTTTGTACCTTCAAACAACGGTCCGCGTCTTATTCTTGAAGAAATGGAATCAGTTTTGCCGGAATGTTACGCAAAAAATCTTGTATACATTGCAGGACCAAGCCATGCAGAAGAAGTTGCAATGGGCAAAATCACTGGTCTTATTGCTGCAAGTGAAAATCCTAAAAATACAATCGCTTTTCGAGAACTTCTTCGAGGGAAAAATCTTCTTGTTTATTCAAGTTTTGATGTTATTGGCGTTCAGATTTGCGCAGCTACCAAAAATGTTATTGCAGTTGCTTTCGGTTGTCTTGATGCAACTGCCCAAACATCAGATTTATTCGGCGATAATACAGAATCATTGCTTTTAGCTGCCGGATTAAACGAGATTCAAGCTTTAGGTGTTGCAATGGGTGCAACCCATGCAGAAACATTCACTTCTATTTCCGGTGTAGGCGATCTTGATGTTACATGTCGTTCAAAATACGGAAGGAATCGTCGATTTGGGCAAGAAATTATAACTAAAAATATATTGAAAAACTTTTCTTCAATCGACGACTTAATTGAGCGAATCGACGAAATCGGCTATTTGCCCGAAGGTGCTGTTGCATGTAAACACGTTCATGAAATTGTTGAAAAACACAATTTAAAGTTGCCCATTTCAACAGGACTTTATCGTCTACTTAACAGAGAAATTGAACCGGAAGACTTGTTAGATGAATTTTTAGGAGATGATAAATAAAAATGCTTGAGAAAATTACAAATACAATTACAGATGTCGTCCGCACAGTTTCGGGCAAATCTACAATTTCAGAAAAAAACATTTATGAATATGTTGAAAAAATCAAAATCGCGCTGCTTGATGCGGACGTAAATCTTCGCGTTGTGCGCCGCTTTGTAAACAGCACAATCGAAGAAGCAAAAGGCGAAAAAGTTATACGTTCTGTAAATCCCGGTCAGCAGTTTGTAAAAATCATAAATGATAAACTCGTTGCACTTCTCGGCGACGAAAAACAGGATTTAAAGCTAAAAGGCACCGACACACTTTCTGTTATTCTTTTTTTAGGTCTTCAAGGCTCGGGAAAAACAACAACAGCAGCAAAACTAGCTGCGCGACTAAAAAAAGAAGGAAGAAAACCGCTTCTTGCAGCATGCGACCTTGTGCGTCCTGCAGCAGTTGAACAACTTTCTGTTTTAGGTGAAAAAATAAGCATTGAAGTCTACAAAGAAGACACAAAAGATGCCGTAAAAGTCGCAAAAAATGCCTTATCGTATGCCAAAAAGAATTCATTCGACACTTTGATTATTGATACTGCCGGTCGGCTTCAGATTGACGATTCAATGATGAGTGAAATAGAATCAATCAAAAAAACAGTTTCGCCAGATGAAATTCTTCTTGTAGCAGATTCAATGACCGGACAAAGTGCAGTTGATGTTGCAAAAACTTTCGACGAACGCTTGAATCTTTCTGGTGTTATTCTTACAAAGTTTGATTCAGATGCACGAGGTGGTGCAGCACTTTCTTTAAAATCCGTAACAGGCAAGCCAATTCTTTTTGCCGGAATTGGTGAAAAAATTGAAGATTTAGAGCCATTTTATCCTGATAGAATTGCAAGCAGAATTCTCGGAATGGGCGATATTGTTTCTCTTGTTGAAAAAGCTCAAGAAACAATAGATATGGAACAAGCAGCCAAGCTCGAAAAGAAAATGGCTACAGAAACATTTTCACTTGAAGATATGCTTGAACAAATGCAACAAATGAAAAAAATTGGCTCAATGCAACAAATTATCGATATGCTTCCCGGTCTTGCGGGACAAGTTGATGAAAGTATGATTAATAAAGAGAATCTAAAACATCAAGAAGCAATAATTCAGTCTATGACAAAAAAAGAAAGAGCAAATCATCTTATTATTGGACCAAGCCGCCGAAAACGAATTGCAAAAGGTTCGGGAACTTCAGTTGCAGAAGTAAATCGCCTTATAAAGCAGTTTGAAAAAACACGGCTTGCAATGAAGAAAATGACCAAAAACAAAGGGATGCAGCAAAAACTAATGAATCAATTCGGTGCTAATATGAATAATTTTTCAGGATTATAAAAAATGAATCACAAAACCGCCTTGAGTTTACATATGCCGAATCAATAATATTCTGCACAAATATTTAAGGATTAAAGTAAAATGATTACGATATTAGAAGAAACTACCAAAAATCCAATTACATTAATGGGAAAAAGAGCCGGTGTATGCTGGGGCGCAGATACAACAGATTCAGAAAAAAATTACAAACGAGGGATGGACTGCCTAAAATCGGAACATGGGCGTGTAATGGAATATGTAAATGTTGAAATGGTCATCGACGGTTATTCAGCGCGTGTAATAAGAGAATGGTACACGCATATAGGCGGAGCACCTACAAGATTGCAAGCTTCAACACGATACATAAATTACAAAACATTCGATATTATCACCCCCCCCTCTATAACAAAAGCCGGTAAAGAAGCTGAAAATGCAGTGGCAGAAACAATAAACAAAATCAAAGAAACTCTACAAATTCTTGAAAAATTAAATGTTCCACGAGAAGACAGCGCAATGATTCTGCCGCTTGGAATGACAACCAAAATTGTTGACAAACGCAATTTACGAAACCTTGTTGATATGTCCCACCAGAGAATGTGTACACGCGCTTATTGGGAATATCGAAATCTTTTTGCGGAACTTTCAAATGCACTTGCAAATTATTCTGCTGAATGGAAAACACTTGTAGAAATGCTTTTTATGCCCAAATGCGAACTTACAGGATTTTGTACAGAAAAAAATTCTTGTGGAAAAAAGCCGCAAAAACAAAATTGATTATTTTGATTATTTTACAAAAATTCTTGCATTGTTTGTAAAACAGGGTGATAATGAATCTTTGAAATCTTTGTTGCAAAAATTACAACTCGCATAAATAAACTCCTAGGACGGCACAAAAATGACAAAAGAAAAAGCTCTTTCACTTTTAGACGATGCATATGAAAAAAATCCCGGTTTATGGAAAGAACACAGCATAACAGCCGGAAATATAGCATATACAATTGCATCTCGCATAAAAGGTCTTGATGCCGAAAAATGTGAAATTTACGCATTGTTGCATGATATTGGACGAATTCGCAGCAAGCATAAAATACGCCATGCTTTAGACGGTTATCGTTACTTATGCGAAATGGGCGAGGAAGAATGTGCAAGATATTGCATTACACACGTTTTTCCAGGCAACCGCATAATTGAACATACAAATTTTGACATATCAAGCGCAGATTTAGACTTTCTACAATCGTTTGTATTACAACATCCAAACACACTGGAAGATAAAATAGTTCAGCTTTCAGACGTAATGGCTTCTCCTTACGGTCCGATGGTCGTAGAAGTTCGCCTTATTGAATCAGGCATAAGAAATGAATCAAATATTCATATACTTGAATCATGGCAGGAATTCCTTAAAGTAAAAGATGAAATAAACCGCATTTTAGGCAAGAGTGTCTATAAGCTTTTCAAAACCATTCTATATGAATGGACTAGATAACTAACTCTTAAAACATATACTATAGGATTTCCACAATATACAAGACTGAATAAAAACTAATAATTCCGGATACTTGACAAAAATTTAGTTTAAACTTATTCTAACATAAGTTAAGAGTACGAGAATCTCTTATGGGGGTGCACCGGTTTCGACGGGTGTGATTCGTAATCTTGAGTTGCAAGTGAGGCTGCCTGTCCTCTGAACAGACAAAAACTATAATTGCCAATTCTGACAATTCTTACGACTACGCACTTGCTGCATAATCGCGGACTTCAGATTGCGCCGCTCTGAGCGGTCTGAAAGTCCGACGCTAACCGGAGCTTGCTTGAAGTGGTGTCTGATACGCTTCAAGGACATTTATCAGAATACGGAAACGACGCTTGCAATGCTGCTACCGATTCCCGACAAATACCTCGCATTGCTAAACTTGTAGACGCTCTTGGTTCGCACATTCGGACGGGAGTTCAATTCTCCCCATCTCCAAAAGCAGAAAAGTTAAAGCTTTTCTGCTTTTTTTATTTTATTCGCTGATTTTTTGAACGATTTTAACGATTTGAACGAATAGATAATCATCAAAAGCTTTTGCATATCATTAATTTTGTCTTTACATAGGAACCTGACTATCTCAAACTTGTAAAAAACAAAGATTATATAAAAATGTACGAAATCGTAAAGCTTTATTGCGATTCAAATTCCTTAAAAAAGGCAGAAACGTCAAAACCGTTTATTGTTTCACCGGACTGATAAAGCTTCACAAGATTTTTACGCCCATCACGCAAATGTTTTGATGTTATACCGTAATTTATTGAGCTGTCTGCTTCAAGAAAAGCTGCAATATGATCTGAAACACGGACAAATTTTCCGTCAACAGGTGAATATTGTGCAGAATTAAATTTATCATTCAAATCTTCAAATGAAACATGCTTTATAATACCATTATTGAGACGAATGCGGTTTTCAAATTCATCATTTGTAAAATACAAAAGTTCATCTGCATAAAAATCTTCCATCAAAGGCAAAAGTTCATTTTTTACAACAGTATCTTCAATATCTTTAACAATAGACGGCAGTTCTGAAGTCGCTTGTTTTACAGGTGAAATAATATCTCTTGTTACTGCTTCCGGCAAATCATGAAACAAAGCGGAAAAATAATTATTAAAAAGACGTTCCGAACACATTTCAACGCCGGAATTTCTGCTTAAAAGAAGTGTGAATACGGCAGTAAAAAAAGAATGTCCCAAAACACTCGTTTTCGGTACACGTGGCGTCTGATTCCATCTTGTTTGGAAGCGGAGCTTTTCGATTACAAGCAGGAATTCATACGGTCGCTGTTTTGTTACAAGAAGTTGAAGTGCTCGCAAGTCAAGATAATCTCCAATCTCTTCATTTAATTCTTTTTCAATTTCTTGAAGTCTGGAATTTTCATTTACAGGCGCAATCATCTCAAATTCTCTCATTGTAGAAAATTTGTGGGCAGCTCTGAATATTTTCATTTCCAAAGATTGTTCCGTTTTTGAAGATTTTTCAATAGCAGATGTTTCACATATATAAGACTGAAATTTTTCAATAAGCCAATTATCAGTTATAAACTCTCTATATTGCTCAAGTACCCATTTGTTTAATTTGCTATATTCATCGGGGTATTGCTTTCTAATCATTCGCTGAACAGGTGATTTTATATCGCACAAAGCAATTTTACGCAAAAGTTCAAAAAACGAAGCATAAATAAGCCATTCCCAGTTAATTTTTTTTCCGCACTGTTCTTCAAATTTTCCAATAATGTATACAAGAACCATTTTTTCTGCGGCTTTATCCATTTCTATCAATGCAAATGGCCGCACTAAATCATTCCATCTTTCAATGGAAAATCCTTCAAAAATTTTTAGAGCGAGAGCTTTATTAATCATTAACATATCCTTTTGGGCTGCGAACCGCTTGTGGCGAAACGCCTGATTTGCACTTTGCACAAATTACAATGACTTTAGATAACAATAAACTTTGTACAATGTTTTTAAGCTTTACACAAGACCGTATTGAGTTATACTCGGAATGGATGGATGGCGAACCTTTAAGTTTTTGCAATACAAAAACAAAAAAACAGCAAGAAAATTAGACAATCAAAGTAATTTACGATATACTGCTTACCATGATTACTTTAACATTTTCAAATTCTTCGACTATTGATGTTCGTCCGGGAATGCAGCCAAAAGACTTTCTGGATAAAATTGCAGAAGCGGAAAATATTTCTATTGAAAATATTGCCGCAGTGCGGGTAAACAATGAAATCTGTTCATTATCATATTCACTTGATTACACAGCCACTATACAAGCAGTGCCTGCCAGTTCAAATGAAGGTGCTGATATTTACAGACGCACTCTTTGTTTTGTACTTGCAGCTTCAGCCCATACTCTTTTTCCGGGCAAACGACTTATTGTGGGACACAGTCTTGGACATGGTTATTATTACACTTTAGATGATGAGAAACCTATTACTCTTTTTGAAGTATCTCAACTGAAAGCGCAAATGCATTTGCTTATCGAAAAAAATCTTGAAATAACACAATTGGTAGTTTCATATGCAGAAGCATTAAAAATCCTTGAAGATTTAAATCTTGAACAAACGAGAAAATCACTTGATTTTAACTGCCCATCGAAAGTTATAATGAACAATCTCACAGGTTTTTCCAATATTTATTATTCTCCGCTTTTGCATCGTACAGGTAGACTATCCGCTTTTGACCTTACGCTTTACGAAGACGGTTTTCTTCTGCGTTTTCCTCCGTCTGAAACACCTGGCAAACTTGATTCCGATACAGAAAATCCCAAATTATTTAGCGTCTATAAACGCTACAAAGACTGGGGAAAACGCATTGGAGTTACCTCAGCGGCAGAGCTCAATTATTTTATAAAAAACCGCACTTTTAGAGATTTCATCAACATAACGGAAACTTTGCAAAATAAGTGTTTTGCCGAAGCTGCTGATACTATTCAAAAAAAAGAAAATGTAAAAGTCGTTTTAATAGCAGGACCTTCAAGTTCTGGCAAAACAACTTCATCAAAAAAACTTGCACAGCAACTTCAAGTCAACGGATTTTCTCCACGCATTATAAGCATAGATGATTATTATGTAGGCAGAGAAAGCACGCCAAAAGATGAAAACGGAAATTACGACTACGAATGCCTTGAGGCACTTGATATTGCACTTTTAAATGAAAATCTCGTGTTGCTTTTCAATGGCGGTGAAATAAATCTTCCGACTTACGATTTTGTAGCAGGAGAACGCCGCTATTCAGGCAAAAAAATGCGCCTTGAAAAAAGTGATATTCTAATTCTAGAAGGAATACATGCTCTAAATGATAAACTTACACCACTTATAGATACATCATTAAAATTTAAGATATACGTTTCTGCTTTAACACAGCTCAATCTTGATGATTTAACACGAATTTCAACAAGCGATAACCGCCTGATTCGACGTATTGTAAGAGATTCTCAATTTAGGGGAAAATCAGCTGCTGATACAATCGATATGTGGCCAAGCGTAAAAAGAGGTGAGCGTCTGCATATTTTTCCATTTCAAAACAATGCCGACATAATGATTAATACCGCCCTTGATTATGAATTAGCTGTTCTAAGAGTTTATGCGGAACCTCTTTTAAGATGTGTTACTCCGCTTCAAGAAGAATATTCAGAAGCAACAAGACTTCTGCGCTTTTTAACACATTTTTCACCTATCCCTTCTAATTTTGTGCCGTCGCAATCTTTGCTCAGGGAATTTATTGGCGGAAGTGAATTTAAATATTAGTATTGGCACTTTAATCAGACTTCCTGTCTGATTAAAGTGCGTACTGCCTCCTTGCAGTGCGGATTTATACAAGTGCCAAGTTTTTGCGGGGCAAAAGCTTGATGAATTGGTATTTCTTGTGGGTTTAATCTGGAAATTTGGACTTTTCTTTTTTTGGGGTTAGGAATTGTTTTGTTCAATTTCAAATTTTGCGTATTTTGATTGATTTATATCATCAAGCTCTATTTCTAGTGAGCGGTTATAATCTTTTTTGTATTCGGCATATTTTTTTTCACGTAAATTAGATAGAACCTTGCGCTCTTTCATAGCTTCTCTAAAAGCTTTGCGTTTTTCTTCAACTATTAGTTCTGCTTGAACAAGTTCTTCTAAAAGTTCTTCTTTTCTAAGCTCGAGACGTGTAATATATTTTTCAATTACAATATGCTCTGTAAAATCGCTGCAACTTGAACGTTCTTTATTTGCTTTTACTTTTTTTCGCGCAATTTCTTTGAGTTCATTTTTGATTTTATCAGCTTCTGAAATAGCAGCTGCAAGAGCAAGTTTTGCTTGCTCTTCTGCAAATGTACGTAAGTCTAGAACTTTCTGCAAAGAAAATCTAAAACGCTTCATCAATTAAACTCTTCAGGCGGAATTTCAATATTTGCAAGTTCCGCAAATTTTTCCATTGTGTCTTCGATTGTTACTTTTTCAGCTTCTTCTTGTAAAAGGAATTCTTCGATCGCATCGTGTGCATCTATAGCTTCGTCAATAGCCGAATTTGTACCTTTTTGATATGCACCAACATTAATAATATCTTCTTGTTCAGCATAAACAGACATTAATCTTCTTATGTAATCACAAGCTTTTCTTGTCTCCGGCCCTGACACACGTCTTGCAAGTCGACTTATTGAAGCGAGTACATCTATTGCAGGATAATGTCTTGCTTGAGCTAGTTTTCTGCTTAAAATAATATGCCCGTCAAGAATTCCTCGAACAGTATCTGATATTGGTTCGTCCATATCATCACCATCTACCAAAACTGTGTAAAATGCTGTAATCGAACCGTCTTTAGATGTTCCAGAACGCTCTAAAAGTTTTGGCAATGCTTCGTAAACACTAGCTGTATAACCGCGTTGGGCAATCGGTTCATCAATTGCAAGTCCTACTTCTCGTTGCGCTTTTGCAAATCGAGTAACAGAGTCAAACATCAGCATTACGTTTTTCCCCTGATCTCTAAAATATTCTGCAATTGCTGTCGCTGTATAGGCACCTCGAATGCGAGAAAGCGGTGATGTATCAGAAGTTGCAGAAACTACTACAGAGCGTTTAAGTCCTTCTTCGCCTAAATCTCTTTTAATAAAATCCATAACTTCGCGTCCGCGTTCACCAATAAGAGCAATAACGTTTATGTCTGCTTTTGTATTGCGGGCAATCATGCCCAAAAGTGTAGATTTTCCAACACCGGAACCTGCGAAAATGCCTAAACGCTGCCCTAAACCGACTGCTAACAAAGAATCTATAGCTCTAACGCCTGTAACAACTCTTTTTTCAATCGAACGTCGACTCATCGGATCTGGAGGATTTGCAACAGCAGGATAATATGCTTCTGGAACTATATCTCGTTTTCCGTCTATTGCTTTTCCCATGCAGTCTAAAACTCTACCCAACAGTGCTTTCCCAACACCAACTTTTAAAACAGAACCGGAAGCAACAACTTTGCTTCCAATTTCAATTCCCTTTGTATCAGCAAAAGTCATAAGCTGAACCGTCGTTCCGTTTAAGCCAATTACTTCTGCAGTAACAGATTTTCCTGTTGTGGGAATTATTATTTGGCATATTTCGCCAATAACAGATTGAGGACCTGTGCTTTCTATAAGCATTCCACGAACTTTTGAAACTACTCCATTATATAGAATAGTCTCGGTGTTTTTTATGCTTTCTATATATTTGTCGAAAATTGTTGACATGCTCTTAGCTTTCCGTTGGAATTACCGGCTTAACGCTCGCTTTAACAGGAGAAATCTCAAGAATTTTCTGCTCAAGCTCACCAAGCTGGCTTGAAATGCGTGCATCTATTGAACCGAAGTCTGTTTCAATAATACAACCGCCTTTATCAACAGCAGAATCTTCCACAATAGTAATATTCTTCACATTTTCAACAGCAGCAAGGAATTCTTTTGTATGTTCAGTTGTAAGTGCAAGTTCTGCCATATTAACACGAACCAAAACGTCTCCGCGCCCTTTTACTTTGCGTAAAGCGTGGACGATATTTGACATAACAACATTGCGCTGATTTTCAGAAATTACTTTAACAACTTTTCTTGTCATCAAAAGAACAAGGTCTACAATCTGCTGTTCTGTTTCAGAAAGAATTTGAACACGCTTGTCCATAATTTTTTCAATCATCAAATGAAGTCTGTCAATAAGGCGTTGCACTTCGGCTGAGCCTTCTTTATATCCTTCTTTATGACCAGCACTAAAGCCTTCTTGGCGCGCAGAAGCCACAATTTCTTCTCTACTTGCATTTGCTTCTTCCAGCATTTTTTCTGATTTTAACTTTGCATCTGCAAGAATTGATGCTGCTTCGTTTTCTGCATTTGTCTTTTCTATTTGACCTTGCGTTGTTTGTCTTTTAACTTCTTCAAAAGCTGCTTGTTCTGCTTCTCTTATAATGCGATCAGCTTCTGCCTTTGCTTTTTCTAAAAGTTCCTTTTTTTCAAGTTCCCATTTTGCCTTAAATTCTTCAGCTTCTGCTTGTAAATCTGCAACAGTAGGGCCTGTATATTCCTGTTCAATTTCTTCTTCTTCCGGCACTTCTTCTTCAAAGCTATGAGAAAGTTTTAGCATAATTTTATCTGTTACAGATGTAATTTCATGTGGTCGAAATACTGCTTTTGCCATGATACATGACCTCTCTAGGAACTAATGACAGCGACACGCTAAGTCGCTTTATAAATGCGCCAAAACGGCACAAACCACCGGTTTGTCCAAAAGAATAACCTGTGTTTGGATTATCGCAATCGTGCATATAATCGCAACATATTTCAATAATCTCAATACGGTCATTGCAATAATTGTAATGACCGTATTTTTTGAACTTGTTAGACAGTTCACTTCTTTTCTTATTCGCTTTAAGAAAACATATTATACAACAAGCTCGTCTTCGCCTGAACGTGCAATAACAATTTCACCTGAATCTTCAAGGCGTCTGATTGTAGAAACAATCTTCTGCTGTGATTCTTCAACATCTTTCAAGCGCACAGGTCCCATGAATTCCATATCTTCTTTAAGCATTGCAGCCGCACGTTTAGACATATTGCGGAAGATCTTATCCTGAACTTCTGTATCAACAGCTTTAAGCGCTTTTGCAAGTTCTTGTGTATCGACTTCGCGCATAACTTTCTGGATAGCACGGTCGTCGAGCATAACGATGTCTTCGAAAACAAACATTCGTTTTTTGATTTCTTCAGCCAAATCCGGATCTTCTTCTTCCAATGACTCGATAATCGATTTTTCAGAAGAACGGTCAACAAGGTTAAGAATTTCAACAATAGATTCAACACCGCCCGCTGCTGTATAATCTTCACTTGATAAGCTTGACAGTTTCTTTTCAAGAACTCTTTCAACTTCACGAAGAACATCAGGTGATGTTCTATCCATTGTAGCAATACGTCTTGCAACATCACTTTGCAATTCTTCCGGAATATTCTGCAAAATATATGAAGCTTTATTCGGTTCAAGATAAGCAAGAATAAGAGCAACTGTTTGCGGATGTTCCTGCTGAATAAAGTTCAACAAATGTGCAGGGTCTGTTCGACGTATAAAATCAAACGGACGAACTTGAAGACTGCTTGTCAAGCGATTAATAATATCAATCGCTTTTTGACTGCCCAAAGATTTTTCCAACAACTCACGGGCATAATCAATACCACCTGAGGTAATAAAGTTTTGTGCCTGCATGAGCTCTTGAAATTCTTCAAGAACAGCATCTTTGAAATCTGCTTCAACACTTTCAAGTCTTGCAATTTCAAAAGTAAGCGTTTCTATTTCATCTTCGCGCAAATGCTTGAAGATTTCAGCAGATATTTCTGAACCAAGAGAAACAAGAAATATTGCAGCTTTTTGTTTTCCTGTAAGGCTTTTATAATCCTTAATTTTCTTAGAACTAGATTTCTCTTTAGAAGTTATAGTTGTTGCAGTAGCCATTCTATTCCTCCATCAGCCATGTGCGAATAAGTAACGCCACATCTTCAGGGTGTTCTTTAGCCATTGAAATTGCATTTTCTTGCAATGCAAGACGCTTGCGTTCTTCAACAGACATAGAAACTTCCAACCCCTGCTGTTCTGCTTCCCATAAAGCGCGTTCGCGCTCTGCTTGATGTCGACGCAAAATCTCTTCTTCTCTGAGCCGTCGGCGTCGTTCCATTTCACGGCTAATAACACGGAAGAGAACGAAAGCTACAAGCAATGCAGCAATACCGACACCAGTAATAATCAAAGTCTGTCGTGTCTGTTGCTGACGGAAATAAGCTTCATCTTCTTCTTCAAACTGCTTTGTGCGGTCAAACTGAATACACACAACAGAAACAGCATCTCCGCGAGAACGGTCGTAACCTATTGCATTTTGAACAAGCAATGTTGCTTTTGCAATATCTTCATCCGAAACAGGAATATATTCACGTTCAAGTCTTCCATTATTAAGGGCGACTAATTTTCCGTTTTCGTCATATTTTTTATGCCATGTACCGTCAATGTTAACAGAAACAGTTACACGGTCAATCGAAGGACGTTTTTCAGAAGAAACTTGACGCTCATTTATAACTTCATTCTTTTTGACACCGCTTTCTGTCGAAACACCGTACAAGTTAGACATATCTGAATAAACAGGCGGATTTTGCCCTTCAACTCCGGCTGGTCCTTCAGGATTATAGCCTGTTCCTTTCCATTCTTTATGAACTTCTTCAGAAGAAATCGTAACAGACTCAACAATTATTGAATCATCATATGGAGTATCTGGATTGTCTGGCTTAATAATAATCGGCGAATATTCTTTCGCTTCTATCTTCTGCTTAGACATATCCATATCTATTTTAATATTTAAATCACGCACGCGGTCGTTGCCAAAAGTTTGCTGCAAAGCATTTAAAACTTTAGCTCGATAGACAGCTTCCTGCTTTTGAATTAATTTCTGCTCTTTATCTGTAACAGCAACATTATCCATTTCAGCCATGCCTTCAAAATCATTAAGAATATTTCCGGCAGAATCAGAAATAGTAACATTATCAGCAGATAGACCTTCTATAGCTTTAAGAACAATCTTTTGAACGCCTTCAATCTTTTTTCTGTTTTTTATTAAGTCGCTACCCGGTTTTGTATAAAGAACAATACTAGCTGTTACTGGATTTTGATCTTCTACAAAAAGCGCATTTTCAGGCATTGTAATAACAACATTTGCACTATCAACATCATCAATAGATTCAATATGCTGTTTTACAACTTCTGTAATTGAACGGCGCAAATTTATATTACGCTCGAAATCTGTAATTGTCCAGCGTTCAATATCAAACAAAGCCCATGGATCAACAGAAGATGGTACTAAATCTTCTCTGACCAAAATTGAACGCATACGACGTGCAGTTGCTTCGTCTTTTACAGATATAACTCCGGCTGCACTTACTTGAGTTTCTACATTTTCTTCTGCAAGACGAAGAGTAATTCTATCGCGAGCAGTTTCATCTGTGATAGCCGTATTAAACAGCGGAACAGAAGACGGTTTTGCAGATATACGTGTAACTGCAAAAAGCGTAGCAATTATAACAACGACAATACCAATTAATATTGCTCGTTGCGCTACCGTCCATTTAGACCATAATTCTTTAATTTGTGCCAACAGCTTCTTAAGCCATTCGTTCATGACACCCCTCCCGTGAACGAACACATCGAATGAGAAACTTACTGTTCAGTTTGTTTCTACCTTCTTGCAAAATTTAATTCCTTACCGAGTGGTAGTAATTTCATTCCAATCTTTTATAACCCTGTCAATGACAGTCTGCGCCAAACTAAGTGAAAGGCTTGCTTGTGCCATTGCAATTGTAACATCATGAACATCAACAGAATCCGGATCTGTAATCAGTTGCTGAGCTATTGCATCGCTTGACATCTGTTTATCATTCACGGATGTAACAGCATTCAAAAGATACTGTTCAAAAGCACCACGGGTTTTTCCCGTTTCAGCTTCCTGCTTTTTTCTGATGTCATGTGTCATCATAGATGTCAACGGCTCAGATCCTATATGTGCCGGATCTGTGCGAATCATAGACAACGTGCCTAAACTGCTAATCATCTATTACCTCCCAATTTCAAGGGCTTTTGCAAACATTTCTTTAGACCCTTGAACAACAGATGAATTCGCTTCATATGCACGATTGGCAGCAATTAAGTCTACCATTTCGTTGACAATATTAACATTAGGATATTCTACGTATCCAGCATTCGGTCCGCTAAGAATAGCATCCGGATGCTGAGGATCATAAACAAGACGCCCCGGAGAATCATCTTTTACGATTTTTGAAACACGCACACCCTGTCCAAGCCCCTTATCCATTTCTTTCGAAACGAAAGGTCCACGCCATGTCAACTCTTCATTTATTGGCTGAAGCACAACACGAGCACGCTTAAAACGTCCGCCGTCTTGTGTTCTTGTTGTAGACGCATTAGCTATATTATCCGATATAACGTCGGTTCGCAAGCGTTCAACGCTCATTCCTGTAGCTGCAATGTTAATACTTGTAAAAAGACCCATTATCTAGCTCCTATTTTAACACAGATTTCACCTGAGAGAACTCAAAAGTTTGCAATTGTGTCAATAATTGATAGTTGAGCTGAATCTTGAGTACATTCATTGCCTCTGTTTCTGCATCAACATTATTTCCATTAGCTTTTGTGGTAGTCAAATAATCGCGCACTCTGCGAGGTTCAACAGTACGATAGTCGCGAAAACCCTCCGACTGAATATGTTTTTCGTTTGTAGTGCGCATCTTGAAAGCTTCGCCTTGATTTTTTTCAGAATCAAGTGCTCGTTTAAGTTCACTTTCAAAATTAACTTCAACACGTTTGTAATTCGGCACTTCTGAATTAGCAAGGTTGTTTGCAGTAACTTGATACCTCAATGTACTTACGTCCATTGCCCGATGAAGCATATCAGTTGTTCTTGTAAAACTATTCATATTGACCTACCCTGTATGGAATTACAAAATTCTCCATACAGCTTCATTTTCGGCAAACAAAATAAAGACTTAAGTATTTTGTATTTTTTAAGAAAAATATGGGGAAATCCGATTTTTTTTCTAATCTTATATATTTTTATTTTGCGTTTTTATAAAATTTTGTTTTGATTTATTGAATTAATTAGATTAAGCAATAAAAAAAAGCCGGTTCTTTGACCGGCTTTGTATACAATCTTACAAAATATATTTTGATAAATCCTGATCTTGAACAATATCTTTTAAATGTTCATAAACATAATCAGCTGTAATTTCAATAGTTTCTCCGGCATGACTATCCGCCTCAAAAGATAAATCTTCGAGAAGATTTTCCATAATCGTATGAAGACGGCGAGCTCCGATATTTTCCATGCGTTTATTTACATCTTCTGCAAGAACGCTCATTTTATTTATAGCCTCATCGTCGAAATTTATATTTACACCTTCTGTTGCAAGAAGTGCCGTATACTGACGAATCAATGCATTTTTGGGTTCCAGCAATATACGCTTGAAATCTTCAGCATGAAGAGATTCAAGCTCAACTCGTAGCGGAAAACGTCCCTGAAGTTCTGGAATAAGATCGCTTGGTTTTGAAACAGAAAATGCGCCTGCGGCTATAAACAAAATATGAGATGTATCTACAACACCGAATTTTGTATTTACGTTAGAACCTTCAACAATAGGAAGTATATCACGTTGAACACCTTCACGAGAAACATCGTGCCCACCTCCTCTTTCACCACCTCTTACGGCAATTTTATCAATTTCATCAATAAAAATAATGCCCATCTGTTCTACACGTCTTCTAGCTTCATCGCAAACTTTGTCGGCATCAATCATTTTATCAAGCTGTTCGGCTGTAATAATTTCACGAGCTTCTTTTATTGAAACAAGCTTTTTCTTTGAGCGTGAACCGGAAATCATATTTGTAAGATTCATCATCGTTGCTTCAAGGTCTTCAATGTTTCCACCTGCAAAAATTTCCATTGTGGGACCTTGTAGACGGCGACTCACATCAACTTCAACTTGTCTTTCATCAAGTTTTCCGTCGCGCAGCATTTGTCTAAACTTTTCACGAGTTTCAGACATATTATGATGAGAATCTGCCGTTTGATTTTGTTCATTTAATGGAGCATTTATTGCATCTGTAAAAGTCGGCAATTTTTCCTCAGATGGTCGCATATAGTTTTTATGCTTTGTATTACTGCCCGGCAATAACAAATCAAGCAATACTTCTTCTACTCTTTCTTGAACGGAGGTGCGATTTTGCTCTTGCATTTCGGATTTTACCATGTTGTAACCAACCACCATCAAATCTCTAATCATAGATTCGACATCTCTACCGACGTAACCAACTTCCGTGTATTTTGTTGCTTCAACTTTCAAAAAAGGTGCACCGCATAATTTTGCGAGTCGACGTGCTATTTCTGTTTTTCCAACACCTGTCGGACCTATCATCAATATATTTTTAGGCGCAATTTCTTCTCGTATTTCTTCGGGAAGTTTCAATCTACGCGTGCGGTTACGAAGCGCAATAGCAACTGCTTTTTTAGCTTTATGCTGACCAATAATATATGTATCGAGGCGATTTACAATCTCGCGTGGTGTCAATTCTTCAAGATTAACATTTGAAACATTCGGTGCATTCATTTATAGCTCCTCAACTGTAATATGTTTGTTGGTGTAAATACAAATTGAACCAGCAATATCAAGGCTTTTTTCGGCAATTTCTTTCGCTGAAATATCGGAAGATTCCATATAAGCCAAAGCGGCAGCATAAGCATAATTTCCACCAGAACCTATTGCAAGAACATCATGCTCCGGTTCAATTACATCGCCGTTACCAGAAATTAAGAGAATCTTCTCTTTATTAGCAACAAGCAGCAATGCTTCAAGATTGCGCAAAGCTTTATCCGTGCGCCAAAGTTTTGCAAGTTCAACCGCAGAACGCGTAATATCGCCGCTATATTCCTGAAGTTTAGCTTCAAATTTATCAAAAAGATTAAATGCATCGGCAGTTGCACCGGCAAAACCTGTAAGAACTTTCCCTTCATACATACGGCGCACTTTACGTGCATTTGCTTTCATAACAGTTTCGCCCATTGTTACTTGACCGTCTCCTGCCATAGCAACTTTTCCGTTTTTTTTAACTGCAATAACTGTTGTACTGCGAACTTTTGGTATTTCCATTTTTATAAAGAAAAGCTGTTGCTTTCCAAACCTCCTATAAACTGAACAAAACAAAAAGTTTTGATAATTATCTATTGTTTAATGTATCAATTTTTTGAGATTTTGTACAACAGTTTCGCTTTAGGATTGCAGGTTGATTGCAGGTTTTGAATAAGAACTATAAAACTAATAATGACAATCTTGGAGAGTTTGCAAAACAGAAAATATTGAAACGGATTACGAAGCCGAAATAAATAACAACCTCATTTTAATTCGATTGCCAAACAATTATTGTCTATACTATAAGCAATTATTTTTACCAAAATCCTTATAAACTAACGGCGTTTTTTTTCCTTCTTCGTCCACTGCGACAAGCGTAACATTATTTGAAAAAATATGTTTGTCTTCGTTTTCTTCATGATACACGTCTACGGAATAAACAACGGAGGTAGTTCCTCGTTTTACTTCTTCCATATGAAAACGCAATATGGCTCCGGGAGGTACCATATGATGAAATTCAATATTATCCATGGCACGTGTTACAAATGTGTTTTGCTTATAATTTCTTTTTGCCGCAAGCCATGCGAATTCATCAACCCATTTAAGTAGTTGCCCACCGAACAATTTCCCATAATGATTTAAATGTTCAGAACGAACCATAACAAAAGTTTCCATACTACCCCTATAAAAAGTTACTTTCGAAAACTTCAGTTTTCGAAAGTAACTTTTTACGTGCTTCCGTAGCATAGCGAGGAAGCACAATTAATAATAAAGTTTGCAACGCAAACTTTGCAATCAAAACTTTGACGCCATCTTCGGCAAAGTTTTGATTGCAACCTCTATAAAAAGTTTGCGACGCAAAGAATTATCTTTTTTTCTGCCTCGATCATATCATTGTTTAGAAAAATCTTCTAGGAATATTTAACTTTTCCTTATGTATATGTTTTTCGGTCAATTTATTTGTTTCGATTCAGATTAAAACGATTCATTAAAAACAATTATTCTTATAAATGTTAAAAACATATTTACATGCTATAATAATTAAAGAATATGGGAGGCGTGATATATGAAAAAAAATCTTTTTTTTAGCTTGTTATTTATTTTGTATACTTTTTTTATTTTTGCGCAAGAAACACCTTGTGGATACAAATATAGTTTGAATGAAAACTCAAATATGTTTTTTATGTCCGCCACTAAAGTTAAAGTTTCGGATTTTTCTAAAGAAAAGAATTCTCCTAATCGCGAAAAAACATATGATTACATAATCTCAAAACGTGGTGCCCTTTCTTTTATCCGTATGCATTTTGATACGAAATTGCATGGTGAATATGATACTCCGCGTTTTTTTCGGGACTCATCAAACGAGCACTTGTTTTTGTACTGCGAGTATTTTTGTAAGTTCATTGGAAAAAATAATATGGTCGTATATGAGTTTGCACTGACGAGTCAACTTAGGGAATTCCCATTCGGATTTTTCAAGTGGTGTAAGACAGCCCGTGCGACAGACGAAGTTGTCGAAGGGAAAATAACATACTCGGTAGAGAATCTGTTTGACGCCAATAATTTTACGAGTTGTTTTGCAATGTCTAATAACGGCAAGGGTGAGAAGGTTGTATTCGATAGTTCCAACGATGATATGGCACACGAAAGCTCCGTTCTTGAAAACGGCGATGTGCAAGTACTCGTTCTTATTTCGGGCTTTGTCGATTATAATCGTCCACATCTGTACAAAAATAATTCCCGCCCTAAAAAAATTAAATTCACGTTGTATAATCCGCATACTAAAAAAACGACAACAAAAGTGTTTGATGTCAAAGACACTCCACAACCGCAACTGTTACGATTTGATCAGGTCTTAAGAGGAAATGTTATAACGATGGAAATTATTGACGTATACCCGGGTGAAAAATACGATGATGTGTGTATTAGTAAGTTGTGGGAACGTCTTATGAGAAGCTGGGAGCTTGAAGAAGACGGAAACATATTGTTTGGGTTGGAGTGAAATCTTATATAAGCGGATATGTTAAGTGTTCCGGCTCCGGTAGTAAATCGCAAAAAGCAACTTCTACAATTTCAAATTTGGGGAACCGACGTTCGTATCATTTGGTAGGAAGTCAAATGCTTGGCGAATCAAAATACGCACCTCTCTTCTACATCAAAGTTTCCAATGATTCCCGTACAAGATTTATAAATTGTGCGCGCAAAATCGGATCGTAAGTATCTTTTTTTATATCTTCATCAAAGTAGATTGCTGCTTTTTCCGTAAAAGACTGAACGGTTTTTGCAGAAAACGGCAATTTGTTTCCAATAAGACTGCTTTCAAATTCTTTATTCCTAAAAGAAAATACGCCACTGAATGCAAGGCGTAAATCGGATATAAAATTTTTTTGAGTATTTGAGAGAAAAACAAAAGAAGCTGAAAAATTATTAATTTCATTTTTAGGACCGGTTCTTTTAAAAATAGAAATATTCCATTCTTCAAGCGGAACTCTTATACGTGTTAAAAAATATCCTGCTGGAACAGCATCAAATTTAGAAAGTGGCAGTATTATTTGTGTTTCTGTAGGAGAATAATGCTTATCTATATGAATTCGCTCTGTACCGGATCTAAGTACAAGCTTTGCATCAAGCGCAAGAAGCGGTGCAAAAGTTGTCATTTTCATAGGCTGTGTACATACGTTGCCGCCAATAGTTGCAATATTACGAACTTGTCTGTTTCCTATTGTGCATACTGCATCATATAAAACTTTTGGAAATTTTTGCGGCAGATTTTCAATTTGAGAAAGCGTTACACCAGCTCCAAATTCAATAGTTCTTTCTGTTTTGTCAACTTGTCTGAATTCAACTATTCTTCGAACATTCAAAATTGAATCAGGATAACTTAAAAAAGCCGGACTGGAACTATAATTTACGCCGGTGCAACCTGCTGTAATTGATAGATTTTCAATAGTACGAAGATGATAAAGTGCTTCTGCAATATCTTCAGCATATTTAATTTTTATTTGTTCATTACTCATTTTTTCGTGCCCTGCGATATTTTGCCGCTAATATAATAGCGGTTGTTAAAATGTCCATTTCAACGCATTTACATGGCATTGTGGAAACAAACTGCTCAATTTCTGATTTTGTCGGTGTTTTTGTTTTTTCAATAAATTCGTTGATTGTAAAATATTTGGAAGCTTCACAATAGGCGCAATGATGCACACCTGCTTTTTCAAAAGCTTTATGAATATCTTCATATTCCGGCATTTGTCTAAAATATTCAATAGTGATTATTGAACTGTCTTGTATTACATAAACAGGTAAAATACAAGAAAGAACAGGAGCATTATCAAAAAGCACTGTGCATGAACCGCACCTGCCCTCTCCACATCTTAATTTGCTACCAGAAAGTCCAAAATTGTTGCGCAAAATATTTATAAGTTTTTCTGTTCCTGCCATATCAAGAGTTTCAAGCTTATCGTTTATAACACAATTAATTTTCACAAGTTATTCCTTTTTGAGATAAAAGATTAAAGATTGAGTCTGTCTTTAATGGCAACGTCGTAACTTCAACACCTAAAGCTTGAGAAACTGCAGAGCTAAATGCTGCCGGAACAACGTTTTCTATAACCGAACCTATTTCTTTTGGATTCTCGTTAGATTGAATAAAAGCAACTTTCGGATAAACAACATTAAGCGAATTCGGTTCAACAAAATTACTCATGATTCTTGAAACTTCCGTTTTAACGCTCGAAGTTGCTGATTTTTCATCGAGAAGCTCCCCGCATTCAATTGCAATATTCACATCCCGTAAAGAAACTTCGTAAGTTATTGTGTCTACTTCAACTTCAACGACAGCAGCTGCCCAAGTTGTAGATTGAAAAGGCTGCCCTGAAAACTCTGATGTATTCCACTGATTTTTTCTTAACGGCGAAAAAGTTTTTTTAACATGAATAGGTAAAGGTTGCCTAAATCTTGATTTTTGCAAAGTTGTGCAACATTTTTTTAAAAGCTGCGTCATTATAGTAATATTCAACGAAAGCACATCCGGCTCAGCAGGCTCTTCTGTACTTGAATAATCTGTATCAAAGTGAATATTTTCAGGCGGAATATCAAGAATTTTTTCAATGAAATTTTTCCAAATTATTTTTAAATGTTCCGTTGGAGAATAAACTTTTACGGAAAGAAAACCGTCTGTATCAAGAGTCGTTTCTAGAGAATATTTTGTTCTAATAAGATCTTCCGCAAGAAAACAGCCCCCTTCAAATGCAACAGCAAGACCAATACCTCTAAGTTTTTTTTGCGGAGTAATTGGCGGAAAAGATGAAAGCAACTGATAAGCTGTATTTCTTCGCATATAATCGCTCATTGAAGCAACTTTCTCTATAGTTTCTTCAATGAAAATGGGTCGATATTTACAATAAAAATCAAAACCGTTTTCAGATAAAAAATTTTTCTTTTTTAATTCGTTTATGTCAATATTCAATTTTTCTGCAATATAATGCATATGATTTTCTATTGCAAAAAACGCTTGGGAATCTCCCCATGTAAAAGTGCAATTTAGTGGAACATAGTTAGTTTTTATTGCATATGCATCTACACGCAAGTTTGGAATTTTATAAACTCCAGTAGCTGCAATAACAAAACGGTCAAGAATATACTGAATAAAAGGATTTATAATTCCAGCATTTATCAAAATACAAATATCCATTGAAGTGATTTTTCCTTCAGAATTGCAGGAAGTTCTGTATCGTATTAAAGCAGGGTCTGAGCGTTCAATGTAAGTTTCTTGTTCAGAAATTGAATAAACAATTTTTACAGGTCTATTAAGATAATAAGATGCAACAGCTGCTTGCGCTGCAGTTACGCTTGAAATCCATATATCATTTATTCGAGTCTTTGCTTGATGTGTTTTATGAATCAAAATATTATCATCATCTATCGCGAGAGTTTCTGCAACTGTTTTTCTTAAATGACTTGCCCATTGCGAATTTGTATAAATGTGAAGCTGTTTGCCGTTAAAATAAACAACGCAACTGTTGCGTTCCTCTTTTGGAAGCGTAATTTTAGATTTAAAAGTTTGTTCGATTTGATAATGAGATTGTGCAAATATTCTATCAGGTTCACCGTGAAGAATTGAGCGGTTTGCAAGAAGCTGATCTGCCGAAAATGATTCCGAAAATTCAAGCCCAACTGGCATATTCAGCGAATCTATAGAAAAACTAATTGAAGACAAAAGTTCGTTAAGCTTATGTTCATCTGAACCTACCAGAATACCGATTGGTTGGCCATAATAGAGAATATCATCATCTGCAAAAACGCTTGTACTAATTTTTTTTATAAAAACTTTGTTGCTTCCGGGAATATCTTTTGCACTAAAAAAAGAAACTCCTTCTGGCAATTCAGGTATTTCAATTTCAAAAACCGCTCCACACTGAACAGGGCTTCTTATAAGAACGGCGAAAAGCATATTATCTAAAACTATATCGCTTGTATATATATCAGTGTAATCAAAGTGCTTTTTAAGACGAGAACGCTTTTTTTTAGGTTTAGTATCAGTTTCAGGCATGGTGAGATTTTCCTATAGAAAGCACCGAATCAATAACTTGATACGCCATTTCGTCTGTCATATCAGGCCATAAAGGTAGCGAAATAGTTGTTTCAAAATGTTCCTCTGCATTTGGAAAATCTTCAGCTTTAAGCAGATATTCATTCTTAAAATAAGTCATTCTAAAATGCGGAATAAAATGCATCGAAATGCATACACCCGAATCTTGCAACAAAGAAGCAAACTCATTGCGGCTGATTGTTAAAAATTCAGGTTTTATGCGTATTAAATAAAGATGCCATGCATTGCCTTCTTCGTTAGGAGGAACAGTTAAAAAATCAGCAGATTCAAATGATTTATTATAAAGTTCAACAATGCGACTGCGTTTTTCAAAAAATGTATCAGCTTTTTTCAACTGTTCTCTACCGATTGCACCAAGTATATCCGGCAAATTGCACTTAAAACCTGCATCAACAACATCATATTCCCAAGAAGCTTTATCTTTTGTGTAACGATCCCATACGGGACGGTCAATTCCGTGCAAACGCATAATCTGCATTCGTTTTGCGAAATCCTCATTGTCTGTTGCAATCATGCCGCCTTCTGCAGTTGTTATTGTTTTTGTTGCATAAAATGAAAATACGCCAATATCGCCTAATGTACCTGCAAAACCATTTTTTGTTTTTGATGGAAAAGCATGGGCTGCATCTTCAATGATTTTTACATCATAATATGCTGCTATTTGTTTTAATTTTTCCATGTTGCAAACATTACCGGCAATATGAACAGGTACGATAGCTTTTATTTTTTTTCCGTTTTTTGAATCTTGCTCAAGTTTTTTTTCAACTTCTTCTGGTGAAATATTATATGAATCTTTTTCTATGTCTGCATATTCAACGCGAGCTCCTAAATGATGTGCGGCTAATGCTGTGGAAGCAAAAGTATAGGGAGTTGTTAAAATTTTATAACCGTTTTTTGCACCAACTGCATCATATGCAAGCATAAGACCGGAAGTAGCACTATTTACTGCAAGAGCATATTTCGCGCCTATTTTTTGTGCAAACTCGTTTTCAAATGACATAGTTTCTTTGCCGGTTGTAAGCCACCCTGAACGAAGAACTCGTAAAACAGCTTCTTCTTCTTCTTTGCCAATAGAAGCTACAGAAAAGTTAATTTTTTGTCTGAGCATCATAAAACTCCTTGAGTGAAGGCACATTGTCGCAAAGTGTTTTTAAAAGATATGTTTTATTACGATAAAGGTCTTTCGTTTTTTTATTAAATATGCAAACAGGTTTTAGCAAACCGAGTAATTCTTTAAGTTCTTTATCTTTAAATGGCAAAGATTTAAGTTTAAGAATTTTGGGGAATTCAGTTTTAGTCGGATTTTCTTCTTCTATCCACAAAGGTTCGTCAAAGCGTTCACCTTTCCTTGAACCGATAAATTCAATTTTAATGTCTTTATTTGGCTCAAACCCCGAAAAACGAATTATATGTTCTGCAATATCAACAATTTTTATAGGTTCACCCATATCAAGAAGATAAGAAAGACCGTTTTTGCCAACTCCGCCTGTTTGAAGAACGAGCGAACAAGCTTCAGGAATTGTCATAAAAAATCGTTTCATCTCTGGATGTGTAACTGTAACAGGTCCGCCTGTTTTAATTTGTTCCATAAAAAGCGGCAGAATAGAACCTCGACTTCCTAAAACATTCCCAAAGCGAACAAACATAAATGACTGGTCTTTTGAAGCTTTTTTTGCAGCTGCAAGAACAAGTTTCTCCGAAATCATTTTTGAAACACCATATGCGGAAACAGGCTCAACTGCTTTATCTGTAGAAATAAGAACAAACCGCTTTACATTTGCTGCAAGAGAAGCTTCAAGCAGATTTTGCGTACCAAATACATTATTTTCGATTACTGCAACTGGATTTTCTTCCATTAAAGGCACATGTTTATAAGCCGCACAATGGAAAATCACATCAATGTGCATTTTAGGAAGAAGCCAATCAAGATAAGCTTTATCTTTAAGTTCGCCAATAACCGGAACAACTGTCGCTTTCTCTCCTACTCCTTCTGCTTGAAGAATACGCAGTTCCTTTTCTATGTGATAAATTGAATTTTCACCGTGCCCAAAAAGGTAAAGACGTTCTGCGCCACCGGAAAGCAGCTGACGCGCTAATTCCGAACCGATTGAACCACCTGCACCTGTTATTAAAACACGTTTGCCTCTAAGGTAAGATAATGTTTCTTTTAGTGAAATTGTGATAGGAGTTCTTCCTAAAAGATCAAGCGGATTTATTTCGCGAGTTTGAACAAGATGAGCTTTTCCATCAATAATTTGCGAAACACTTGGCAAAATTTTAATTTTAGAAAAACCAGCATTGCTTAGGATAACATAAACTTCTCGCAAACGCTCATTTGGAGTGCTTGGCATAGCAATAATTGCTTCATCATAAGCACCGGGCTTTAACAAACCTGCCATGCTTATAGGACCATAAATCGGAATACCGTTTATTTGCTTGCCAATAAGACTTGTATCATCGTCTAAAAAAGCGGTAACACGTCCAAAAATCTTCTTTGCTTCAAGTTCATCCGCTATCATTTGCCCTGCAAAACCGGCACCAATGATATATACGTGAACATCATTTTTTAATGACATCAAAGTTTGTCCTAATTTCATTTTGCGAAAATAGCATGAAAAATATAATTCCGCATAAAATCATTTTAGCACAATTATTTTCATATTTCAATGTTTGCGTTTTGCGTTTGGGATTGGAGCTACAAAATTGGGTTTAATCTAGCAAAACGCCAAGTTTTTGCGGAGCAAAAACTTGAAGGATTGGGCGTTCACTTGGGTTTAATCTGAAAATTTGGGGTTTGTGTTGGCGAAACGCAAATATAGAAAGATTTATGGCTTTGCTTGACACAAGTGCTTTTTTACTGTAGTTTATTTCCATTGATAAAGCGTGGTGCCTGTAGTTCAGGGGTAGAGCGCCAGATTGTGGTTCTGGTTGTCGTGGGTTCAAATCCCATCAGGCACCCTTTAGTAAAGAGGCACTGAACTTTATTTCAGTGCCTTTATAATATTTCTGCGTTTGTAGCTCAGCTGGATAGAGCATCGGACTTCGAATCCGCAGGTCGCACGTTCGAGTCGTGTCAGACGCAAAACAAGCTTTTAACGACAAAATTCTAAAACAGTTGACGCATTCATTGTATGAGTTATAGCTACCGCAAGAGCATCTGCTGCATGATTTGGATTTGGAATTTGCGTAAGACCTAAAAGTATTTTTACATATTGCTGAACATGTTTTTTTTCTGCTCTTGCGGAACCAACTACACATTGCTTAATTGAAAGTGGCGAATATTCAGACAAAGGAACAGCATTTTGTGCAAGACATAATGTTATTACCCCACGTGATTCTGCAACAGCAAGCCCTGATGTAACATTTTTAGCAAAATAAAGAGCTTCCATACTTGCTTCGTCCGGTTTATACTCTCGCAAAATATTAAGAATATGATTATATATTTCTAAAAGCCTAACTTGATGTTCCACCTGATTTGTAGTTTCAATTACACCATGAGCAATATGCACAATCCTAGAGCCAACTTCATCTATTACACCCCAGCCGGTTGAGGCAAGTCCCGGGTCGATGCCAAGAATACGCCTTTTTTGAGAACTTTTTCTTTGAGGAGTTAAATCCGCATTATTTTTTGCTTCTCTTTTAAAAGTCAAACTGCCCAAACTACATGCACTAATACATTCAGTTTTGGGCAGTTCTGAAGAAGTTCCTTGCAGCAATGAATCATCGCCGTAATTTTTTTTCAATAGTTACTCAGCTTCATATCCATCGGGATATTCAATATTTGTATAAACGTTCTGAACGTCATCATCTTCTTCGAGTTTATCTGTAAGTTTATCGCACTTGCGAGCTGTTTCTGCATCAATAACTTGATAAGATGAAGGAACCATCGAGATTTGAGCCGTAACTGATTCAAACCCTTTTTCTTGAAGAGCTTCAAGACATGTATCAAAATCCGACGGATCTGTTGTTACAGTTATTACTCCACCTTCATTTACAACATCTTGTGCTCCGTTTTCAAGAGCAACTTCCATAATTCCATCTTCGTCTGCATTTTCTGCATCGTATTCAATAACACCTTGACGTGTAAACATACGAGCAACAGAACCTGAAACACCCATATTTCCGCCTGCTTTATTGAAAATGTTGCGTACATTTGCTGCAGCACGGTTCTTGTTATCAGTCAAAACTTCAACTAGAATAGCAACTCCACCAGGACCAAATCCTTCATAAACTAATTCTTCATATGTTGCAGCACCAAGTTCACCTGTGCCTTTTTTAATTGCACGCTCAATATTATCTTTTGGCATATTTGCTGCACGTGCTTTAAGAATAGCAGTTCGCAAACGAGGGTTAGAGTTTTGATCACCGCCGCCCATTTTTGCAGCAATTGAAATTTCTTTGATAAATTTTGTGAACAACTGACCGCGTTTTGCATCGGCAGCACCTTTGGCGTGTTTAATTGTCGCCCATTTACTATGTCCTGACATGATGTCTCCTTATAATAAAATTACAAAATAAAATTTTCTTGTAAGATAAAATGTATATTGTTTGTAAAAGTTTACCATATAGAAAAAATAGCGTCAACATGCGGAAAAACGCATAAAATGGCAAACTTTGCGTATAATAAATCCGATAAAAAAATATGAACATTTTTCAAAAAGGACATCCTTTCATTATTGCAGAAATTGGAACCGCACACGGCGGTTCTTTTGAAGAAGCACAAAAACTCATTGAAGCAGCTGCCGCAGCAGGAGCAGACTGTGTAAAATTTCAAATAGTTTATGCAGATGAAATTCTGCACCCAGACACAGGTTTTGTATCGCTTCCCGGCGGAAATATACGATTATATGATAGATTTAAGGAGCTTGAAGTTACTAAAAACTTTTTTTTCCGCTGTAAAGATTATTGCAAAATATGCGGTATCGGCTTTTGCGCTTCTCCCTTCGGATTGCAAAGTTTAGATGAACTTATTGCACTTGAACCATTTGCAATTAAAATTGCTTCTCCCGAATTAAACCACTTGCCACTTCTTGCACGAACTGCTGCAAAAGCAAAAGATATTCCGATTATTCTATCAAGCGGCGTTTCGAAACTAAAAGATATTGAAAAAGCTCTTGATACAATTAAAAAAAATCGCTCCAATAAAAACATGGATAACATTGCACTTTTACACTGTGTTACGAGTTACCCAGCTCCAGAAACAGACTATAACTTAAATGTTCTTGAACCGCTAAGTAAAATATTCGGCATTGATATTGGAGTAAGCGATCATAGTCTTGATCCGATTTTAGTGCCTGTTCTTGCTACTGCGTGCGGAGCTTCAGTAATTGAAAAACATATATGTTTAAGCAAAGATGGAAATGGACTTGATGACCCTGTTGCTCTCATACCGGAAGATTTTAAGAAAATGGTAGAAACTGTGCGTCAAGCTGAAAGTTCTACAAAAGAAGAAAATATAACAGCACTCAATAGATTTTATGGAGTTGAAAAAGTAAAAGCCGTTTTAGGCACAGGCGTAAAAAAATTAGCTCGTTCAGAAGAAAAAAATTACGAAAGGACAAACCGCTCCATTCATTTTATGCACAATATGAAAAGCGGTGATAAAATCGGTTTCAATGATATTGCAATTCTTCGCACCGAAAAAGTGCTAACAACAGGACTTCATCCGTCTTTTATGCCGGAAATAATGAATGCGGTACTTGTAAAAGATGCAGCGAGCGGCGAAGGAGTTACACTTTCGCATTTTATTATGAAACAACCTGTTTTGAAGCATGGTCTTTTAAATAAATGCCTTGATAAAAATGTAAATGTAAAAGAATAAAAAATGCATTCAAAAATTAAACATTTGCCTAACTTTTAAATGCATTTTGTCTACTCAATCTGAACTTTCAAAACAGGAACTTTTATTTCGACTGAATTAAACCGAATCTATTAAACGGATAAAAGCGCAATATTGTTACACCTAAAATGCGAGAAGCATTTATAGTCTGTGGTTCAAGTCTTGAATAATACGACAGAGAATATATATCTTCTTCACTTACAGGAACAAGTATCTGCTCATAAGAATGACGCAAATCAAGTGAATTAAATCTGTTATCTCCCATCAAAAAATATTCATTTTTTTCAATATACGATGGAGAACCATTTTTATTTTCAGGGAACACAGGCATATTTCTGCTATCATTGAATAGCGAATATTTGAAAAGTTTTTGTGCATCTTCCGTGAGCTGAAGACGTGTTTCATCATTTGAGCTAAAACTGCCGGTATTTAAGTAAGTTTCAATATTATGAACAACAAGTTTTCCCAAAGTAAGCTTCATCAAAATATTTAATCTGTACATTGAATCTTTGTAAGGGTCATCAGCAACAGGAGTCGTTCCAGCTGGACATTTTGAAGCCCAATCTGTCATAAATGCAGAAAACCATACAGCACCACCTTCTTGAGTCATAAGCCGCTGCGTAAGATTATCTATATTGGAAATATTAAAAAAAAGTTTATGAACTGCTAAATCTTTAATAAGCACAAAATTTTGCCATTCTCCGTTTTGAAACGGCTTGAAACTACCAAGTTGAGTGCATAGCATATTAAACTTAGAAGAAATACGAAGCGATTCAAGTTTTGCATTTTCAATATCAAGATTTTTTCTAAGTGATTCAATTTCACAAAGAGAAATAAAATCTTTTTCAGAAATCGGAAAATCATGAATTTTTCTTTTTATCGAAGAATCAAGTGAATTTAGATTATATTCTGCAAACTTTGCATCAAGTGCAACAGGTGAAAAATCTTTTTCAGTATTCGTTCTCGAATAAAGCACTCCGTCTACCATAACAAGCTGCTCGCCTGGAACACCTGCAATTCTTTTTACAAGCGGATCTGCAAGCATTTGCCCTGATTCATCATATGCAAGATTGACAGTTGAAAATGTAAGCATATAAACAAGCTGATTTACAAAAGTTCTTACTTCGTATTTTCGCCCCACAGTGTAGTGCGGATTTCTAAATACAACAATGTCTCCTTTTTTATAGGAAGCGATACGAGGCAAAGCAACTTTAGAAAGCGGAAAAGACGGCCCCGCAGCAGTTTTTAAAACAGCAACACGATCGCCAATTAAAAACTGCGGAATCATTGATTCAGATGGAATTGCATAAAGCTGAAAAATAAAAATATTAACAAACGAAACTATGAATGCTGCTTGGACAAACGCATCAATCCAATCTGCAATTTCAAAAAAAATACGCCTGCCTAAAGGTTTCTTTTTTTTGTCTTCTTTAAAAGCGAACGGCGTGCGTTTGTCTTTTAAAAAATAACCGGAAAGACTCGAAAACACAAGAAGTAGAACCCAAAAAACTACACTTATAAAATCTAAAGCATAGCTTGTTTCACTTACACCGGCACGACGTAAAACAAAAGCAACAATACCAACAAAAGGCGCATATTCACATAATTTTTTTATCGCTTTTACAAAACCTAACGTCGGTTCTTTTTTAAGTTTGAACAAAACAACAAAAGCAAAGATGGCTGTAAAAACAATCATCAATGGAAACGCACAAATTTCTACACCAAACGAAAGTGTAAACAATGAAATCGAAAATAACAAAGCTGATACAGCTGTCGCATAAAACAATATAAAAATTCGCTTCATATAAAAATTATAGCAAATATAAAAAAAATAGGCTAGAATAAAGCACACTTATTTTTGCATACATGGAGTTCATATGGAAAAACATACATTAAACATTGAAAATGGTCTTGAAATGATGGGCGGCGACAGCGAGCTTTACTGCGAATTAATTGAAGAATTCCTCAACACCGGAGACATTAATATAGAAGAATTAACAAATCTTGCAAAAACAAACAATTACGAAAAGGCAGCATCTAAAGTACATCGAATAAAAGGTTCCAGCGCAGCAATAGGCGGCGAGCGTCTTCAAGAAATTTGCGCACAAGCAGAAGCTATCTTCAGAAGAAAAACAGACGGAGATCCGATTATACTTTTACCTGAAATAGATAAACGTTATAAAGAATTTGTAGCTGAATTAAAAAAAGCATTAGAAAAATTAAAGTAAATCTGTTTTGTAAGTTGCTCTAAACTTAAACTGCGTACTTTTGCAGCAGCACAATAAATATAATACAATGTTTCAAGACGACTTAACTTAGAACCTCTAATATTGCAAAACGGAAAATCCGTTTCAAATAAAATTCTTTCAATAGGAAGCGATGAAACGGAAGATGTTGCACTTTTTTTTCCATTAACCAGAGAAGCACCAAATGAAAAAAAACAATTTACACCATGTTTTAAAAAATATTCTGCTTCATGCACAGTGCCGCTAAATCCGTGAAAAACAACAGCCGGAATATCTTTTAACAATGAAGAAAATTCAAACAGTTGCATCATACAACGAACACAATGAATTATTAAGTTTTTTTGATATTTCTTTGCGAGATTAACTTCTTCGCTAAATATTTCAATTTGTGCTTTTAGCGTGCGTCTGTTTCCCTGTGTTGAAGCATCAAGGATAGCCTCGCCTACTGCATCAATTTCATCTGTTTTAAGAAATTTTTCAATAAGCTCAAGATCTTTTTTGCCATAATCAAGCACATATTCAGCATTTTCTAAAAAATCATAAGCATTATACGCACCGAAAGAAACAGATATTTTTTCAAGCGGAAAAGCTTGCTTAATTTCATGCACTTTTTTAAGTTCATTTTTTGAACAAACAGATATAACCCCTGCATGATTTTCGCAATCGTTTTTGCATAATGAAAAAGTTTCCGAATCTAAGTGAAAATGGGAATCAACAAAAATCATTCAAATCTTCATACAAAGTTCAATATTATATCGCTTGGCAGCAGATAACAATACAAGAATATCTTATTCAAAAAATATTCTTGGCACACGCTTGTTAATATCGCATGTAATTTCATACGGAATAGTTTCTGCATTATAAGCTAAATCTGCTGCCGAAGCACCTTCTTTGTTTGGTCCAAATACAGTAACTTGATCCCACAATTTTACATTATGCTTAGTGCCTAAATTGACCATACATTGATCCATGCAAATTCTTCCTACAATGGGAAAAAGTTCCCCATTAATAAGCACATTAAGACCGGGCGCAAGACGGCGTAATAGACCGTCTGCATAACCAATGGGCAGAGTCGCTATATCTACTTCTTCTTCAGCCGTCCATGTTCTGCCGTAAGAAATTGAATCTCCTTTTTTAATACGCTTGATTGTAACAACTTGAGTTTTAAGTTCCATTACAGGAAAAAAATCAATTGATTTTTTAAGTTTTTCTTTAAGATAAGCATGGATTTTTTTATCTTTTGAACTTTCATCGGGAAAATAACCGTAAACAATAATGCCGGGACGAACCATATCCATATGCATTTCAGGATAAAGAAGCAGTGCACCGGAATTTGCACAATGCACAATTCCCGGGTTTATTCCCTCTTTTTTGATTGATTCAATAGCCTGCATAAAGCGTTTGAACTGAAGCTTCGTATATTCGATATCATCTTCATCAAGTGAATCGCTCGCAGCAAAATGAGTGCATGTGCCTTCAAGAAATAATGAAGCTTTTGAAGCAATTAATTCCGCAATTTTACAAGCTTCATCACAAGAACAACCTATGCGTCCCATGCCGGTATCTATTTTTAAATGAACCGGAATTGTGCGATGCATTTTAGATGAAGCATCTGCCAGTTGTGTAATAAATTCGGTATCAAAAACAAGCGGAGTAATAGAATGAACAATAATCGACGGAATTTCATCAGGTGTAGGTAAACTCAAAGACAAAATAGGTGCTACAATTCCGGCTTCTCGCAATTCTATTCCCTCTTGAGTAGAAGCAACAGCTAAAAAATCTGCACCGCTTTTTATTGCTGCTATTGCTACTCGTGTTGCACCGTGTCCATAAGCATTTGCCTTTACAGGAATACAAATGCGTGTATCATTTTTTACAAAACTTCTAACAGTTTCAATATTTTTTCTAAGATTATTAAGATGAATATGTGCTTGTGTAGCTCTCATAATCGTAATCGTAGCGAAGCGAGCAAGGATAGTCAAGGACACGGCGTTTCGCTTTGGCTTTAATCTACAATTTAGGGTTATGCTGGCGAAACGCCAAGTTTTTGCGGGGCAAAAACTTGAGGATTGGGCA
>JAAYQG010000092.1 GCA_012519415.1 Treponema sp.
GACGTAATTCGTGTAAATGATACACGTTCCATAGACGAATTTATCCGCATGGGAAAAGACGTTGAGCGGCGCGTTTTATTTGAAGCTGTTCGCCGATATCTTGCTCATTCAATTTTCTTTTATGAAAGTCGAACTTTCGTAATTGAATGATACTCGCAGCAAGATTTTTGTACACCTAAAAAATGCTGGCGGCAAAACAAGCAAAACAAGCAAATCGAGGAGATGATGAAAAAGTTTTTTGTTTTTTTATTCGTGATTTTTATAAATTTTGATTGTTTTGCAAATAATCATATTCATTTTAAATTATCTAATCCTCGTATGCATGGAAAAGAAGTCGAGAAAATTCAAACTGCATTATTTAACTGTAATTTGCTGCTAGAAAATGAAATTGACGGTTGGTTTGGTCTTATAACAGAAAATTCAATTAAAAGATTGCAGGATATTATCGGAATTGATAGTAATGGAATTGTAGATTCAGAGTTATTTAATTTGCTAAGTAATTCTGATTTTCAAAAAATAATTCACAATGAAGTTTCTTATCAATCAAAATTTATTGTTGATGAATTTCATAAAGTGCTAGATTGTTCTGGCTATGATTTATTTGTTTATAGGAATGAATCAAATAATATATTTAAATATATAAGAGCTTATTGGCAAGTTGCAACGCCTAATTATGAAAAAGAAATTCAATATATTGAGGAATATTACTTTATAGATAACCGTATTTGTAAAAAAGTTATTGAAAATCCAAATTTGAAAACTTCCAAAAAAATTACATGGATATTCAACGTAGAGAATCCTGATATAAAAGAGCAGATTTCAAAATTGTATGAAATCGAATGAATAATTGAAAAAAGAAGAAGCCACCTAACAACATTTTACGCAATTTTTTGCCGTCTGCAAAATCGGAGGCAAAATCGGAGTGAATGTCAAGTTGACGTATTTCAGCGGGGCAGTTATACTAATTAAGTAATTTTTTGTAGTGAGGTTGTACTATGGATAAAATTAGTGGAAACTCTTCTTCAAATAATAATAGAACGAAGACAATAGCTACTGTTGCAGGTGTGCTTTCTGCTTCAGTATTAGCATATTGTGGATATAAGATTGTGGATAATAAGCTGAAAAAATCTAAGTACGAGCCGGATCCTAATAAAAATGTACAAAATAAAAAATAATTTAATTTTTGCATTTCATGGTTGTGATCAAAGCCTATGTGACTCTTTAGTAAATGGAACAAGGAAAAAGTTGAATTATAGTGAGAATGCTTATGATTGGCTTGGGAAAGGTATGTATTTTTGGGAAAATGATCCTGGTAGGGCTTTGCAATGGGCAGAAAATCTCAAAGAACATAATCAAAATTCAAAACAAATGATTAAAAAACCTGCTGTACTTGGTGCTGTAATTTGTCTTGGTAATTGTTTAGATTTTACGGAACAGGATAATTTGCAAAAACTTAAAGAACATTATCAAAAGGTAAAAGAAGAAGTTGAACAACTGCCTGCTAATAATGGTGGAAAAGATTTATATAAAAGAGAGTTAGATTGTTTTCTTATAAATTCTTTAGTGGGAAGTCAAAAAGAAAATAATCCTAAAAATGCATATGATTCTGTTAGAGGAGTGTTTTTTGAAGGTATAGAATTGTATCCAAATGCTGGATTTAGAGAGAAAGATCATATACAAATTGCAATAATTAATCCTAACTGTATAAAAGCTTTTTTTAAAGTTAGAGCAGAAGATAATGAATTTAAATCAATTTAATAAATTCAGTCGAACAACCACTTAAACCACACGTCTGTTTTGCCTTAAAAACTGCTGGCAGCAAAACAAGCAAAACAAGCAAATCGAGGAGATGATGAAATCAATGCAGAAATTCAAGCAGCCTGAGAGGGAATGTAACGATGTATTTTTATGCTGTAATTGACACAAACGTGCTTGTTTTTGCGTTTCTAAAATCTGCTTTAATTTCTTTCGGTATTATTGATTATTTGTCTACAAAGTTAGACACACTCCACGCAGTCCGGCAGGTTCATAAATGAAAGAGCTATTTAAAATTGATTTGAAAGATTATAAAGATACAGATAGACATTTCAAGCGGCCGTCCGTTAGGGGAATAATTCTTGCGGAGGACGGAAAAATTGCTTTGGTTTACAGCAAGATTTATAGATATTTTAAATTTCCGGGCGGAGGGATTAAAGAGGACGAAGACAAAATTCAAGCGTTGGTTCGAGAAGTAAGCGAGGAAGTTGGAATGAAAGTTATTCCATCTTCAATAATTGAATTTGGAAGCGTTTTAAGACTTCAGAAGAGCAATTATGAAGAGAATACTGTTTTTGAACAGGAAAATTTTTATTATTTTTGCAAGGTTGAAGATTCGATTGGAAAACAGACCCTTGACGACTACGAAAAAGATGCCGGATTTGAGCTTCGGATTGTAGATATTGATTATGCTGTAAAAATAAATTCAGAATGTAAATGCGAAGATTTTTTTGATCAAATAATGGTTGATAGAGAACGAAAAGTTCTGGAAATGTTGCATCTTTTGTTCAAGAAGAATGAACAGACGGCATAAGTATTTTTATACCGATAACAGCAGTAAGTTTAAGTTATTTGCTACGAGGCAGTTTTGACCGGTAGCCAACCTAAGCTGTCTGCTTAAAATATGTTCTACTCTTAGAGGGGGAAAATTTTGGGAATTATTTTTGAGAAAAATCGAAAAGACGGCACTGCTGTTTTTTTGCTTAACACACCGAATTCAAGTTACATCATTACAGTTTTAAACGGCGGAATTGTATCGCATTCCGGTTGGGGACGCCGTGTTGAAAAATGGAGCGGAAATTCTGCACTTTGGAAAATCGACCGAGGCATAAATCTTCCGGATGGATTTGATTTGCATAATTTGTCGCTTGATACTTTGCCGCAGGAATATGGAACATCAGGTTTAAGCGATTTTAGACCGAGTGCGGTTGAAATATCCTTGAGCGACGGCACAAAAGCCTTAGATTTGCGCTACGATTCACATCAAATACAAAATGGAAAGCCTCAGCTTGAGGGGCTTCCGGCTACATATGCACTCAATGATAAAGAAGTCCAGACGCTTGCGTTGAAACTTAAAGATACACTTTTTGATGTTTATGTTACGCTTTTTTATTCAGTTTGGGAGCAACGTGATGTAATATGCCGCTGGGTTGAAATTGAGAATAAAACAGGTGGAAGTATCAAAATTGAAAAAGTTATGAGTGCTTGTGTAGATTTTGCTTCTTCCGATTTTAATATGCTTCAGCTTTCTGGTGCGTGGGGCAGAGAGCGAAAAGTTTATATAAAGGAACTTGTGCACGGCACGCAAAGCATTGAAAGCAGACGAGGTTCTTCAAGCCATCAACAAAATCCATTTACGGCACTTTTGTCAAAAGGAGCAACAGAAGATACGGGCGAAGTTTTCGGGTTTAATTTTGTTTATAGTGGGAATTTTTTAGCAAGGACGGATGTTGATTTTACTGAATCTACGCGTTTTTCAATGGGTATAAATCCATATAATTTTTCTTGGAATCTAAAAACTTTAGATAAATTTGTTGCTCCGGAAGTTGTAATGGTATATTCAAAAGACGGACTTGGGCAAATGAGCCGCACGTTTCACGATCTTTATCGTGAAAATCTTTGTCGCGGCGAATGGAAAGATAAACCGCGCCCGATTGTCATAAATAACTGGGAAGCTACTTATTTTGATTTTGATGAAAAAAAACTTTGCAATCTTGCTGATTCTGCAAAAGAAGCCGGCGTTGAGCTTTTTGTTCTTGATGACGGCTGGTTCGGCAACCGTTTTGATGACAAACGTGCTTTGGGCGACTGGGTTGTAAATACCGAGAAACTTAAAGGCGGGCTTCCGTATATTGTTTCTGAAATGAAAAAACGCGGACTCAAGTTCGGAATTTGGGTTGAACCGGAAATGGTTTCGCCCGAAAGCAATCTTTACAAAGCGCACCCTGACTGGTGTCTTCATATTCCGGGACGCGAACCGTACCTTGCACGCACGCAACTTATGCTTGATTTGAGCCGAACCGATGTTACGGATTATCTTTTTGAAACGTTGTCAAATATTTTTAGTTCGGCTGAAATATCTTATGTAAAGTGGGATTTTAACCGCAGTATGACAGACGTTTATTCTGTAAAACTCGATTCTGAAAATCAGCAGGAAGTCGCTCATCGCTATTTGCTTGGGCTTTACAATTTAATGGAACGATTGATTTCAAAGTTTCCGCATATTCTTTTTGAAGCTTGTGCTTCCGGCGGCGGACGTTTTGATCCGGCAATTTTATATTATATGCCTCAAATTTGGACAAGCGATAACACCGATGCTCTTTCTCGCATTTCCATTCAAGCCGGAACTACGCTTGTTTATCCGCCATCTTCAATGTCCTGTCATGTTTCGGCAGTTCCGAATCATCAGACAGCAAGACAAACGCCGCTTGCACAGCGCGCATTTACTGCAATGGCAGGAACTTATGGTTATGAACTTGATATGACTAAACTTTCAAAAGATGAAATTGCTCAAATTGCTGAATATTCGGAATTGTATAAAAAACTGAGGAATGTTGTTCAGTTTGGCAATCTTTATCGCCTTGTTTCTCTGTGGGAAAAATCCGACAAAGTGGAAAAATATGCTGCGTGGATGAATGTTTCTAAAGACAAACATTTTGCCGTTGTAACAATTTCTTGGATTTACGCTGAAGCATTGGCTCCCAAAATTGTGTTACGCTTAAAAGGGCTTGATGAAAATGCTGATTATAAAGATTTGAAAACAGGCAATATCTACAGCGCAAAAGAACTCATGCATTACGGCATACTTTTTGCAAATATGTGGGCAGGCAATGCATCGGAACAGATTTTGCTTGAAAAAGTGAACTGATGAATATGAGGGCGTTTTGTGTTTGGGTTATGCTACAAATTCGGCTTTAATCTGGCAAAACGCCAAGTTTGTGCGGAGCACAAACTTGAAAGCTTTGGCATTTCGTTAACATAAACCCTAAATTTTAGATAAAACCCAACCGACACACAGAGCCTTTATAATCCGTAAAGCCGTTTTATTTCGTAACTTATTTAATCAATCCGAGAATAAAAGGCCATGCAATATATAGAGAAAAGATAAAAAGTATAGTGTATCCCAGCACTTCTGCAATAAAAGAAATGAGTCCGATAGTACTTTGTTTTGACTTGAAAAAATAAAACAAGCCTTCACGACCTGCCCATGCAAAATAAGCACTTGCAATAATTGGAATGCTCATACCTAAAGACATGCTTAAAACGGAAAAAATTCCAAGGGGAATGGCATTGAGCGTATAAGAAAGAACAAGTACTAATACGGCACCGGGGCAGGGATATATGCCGGAAACAATAAAAGCAGATAGTGAAATTGTTTTGCGTTTTGAGTCTTTATTGTTTTTTGCTTGTTTATGTTGTTTTATAAAATCGGTAATACTGTGTATAATAAGTATGGATGCGGTGAGTATGAGAAGCACATAGGAAAAGCCTTCCATCCATTTAGCAATGACATCTGCTTTTTGAGAAATGGAACCTGTTAGACCTTTTAAAAGCAAAATAATGATAATAGCACTTCCTGCATGAAGGAGCGATAACATACTTCCTGTTGCAAGAGGTTCCCACCAAGGAGCACTACGCGATACATAGAGTGAAAATACTACAGTCTTTCGGTGTCCGGGACCGAGTGCGTGAACTATACCGAATAAAAAAGAAACACCTAAAATAACACGGAGGACAGAAGATGCTTGTTTTTTTTCATTTGCGTTTTCTCTGGAACTAAGGTCCTTCCATGTATAAAAAGCTTTGCCCAAAGCTTCTCGCAAATTTCTTTGATCTTTTAGATTTTTAGTATTTCCGGCATGTATGCGCACGGAAGGAGCTGCATCTACTGTTTTTTTTGACGAGTCTTCCGAATCTGTAGCAGATTCCGAATCTGTAGCAGATTCCGAATCTGTGGTAGAGTTGGGCGTAGTAGTTTGACCAATAAAAGGATTTGCAAAGAGAAGCATACTTAAACTAATAAAAAAAAATAGAAAAAAAACTTTTTTATTCATACGAAATCTTAATTTCTTTGGGATAATACGTTTGAAGCCCTTTTTCCCATTTATAATACACACGGGTGTCCGAAACAGCACCTAAGGGATTATAATATACAGGATAGTCTTTGTTTTCTACAATTGAAAATTTTGGTTTTATTTTTGCATCATCGAATTTTAGTATGACTGCATCATTGTCAGGATAAGAAATATCCGCGAAAAAGGTATAGTCATAGACAGCAAGGTAGAGTTCTTGTTTCGGATAGGAGCTTAAATCAATAAAAAACCTGTATATCATCTGACCTTTTTCTATGCGAGCTTTAAACTGGGTAACCTTTGAAGGGTTTGTTCTTTTCGTGCCCTGTCTTATAAACGTGTAGTAATAATAATGTTGCAAATTAATAAAAGCATTATTGTACACAAGATTGCTTTCTCTCGCGTCAAACTGACCGTTTTTGTCTTCATCGAGCCAACTAATAATATCTGAACTAAAAAAGTGATCAAAAGTCCACTCTAAATATACACCGGAAAGCGTAGTATCTTTCCATATAAATTCCGCCTTATTTAAAATGCTTACATGGGGATGAGCAACAAGAGAAGCTGTTAAGAAAACCGTAATTAGTATGAGAACTGTAATTTTTTTTAGAGTGCTCATAAACCTATCCTTAAATATATTATAAATAATACTACTTCACTAAACACTTTTCAAGCATTTCATTTTACGCAAACTTGGGGTTTTGCTAGATTAATCCCCAAATTTTAGATAAAACCCTAAAGCAAAACCCACCTGACATACCAAGCCTCAAGTTTTTGCTAGCCCAATCCCCAAATTTTAGATTAATCCCAAAGCAAAACGCCCCTTGTACAAATCCGCACTGCACGGAGGCAGTGCACGAGCACAACGAGTTTTGTGAAACAAAACTCGGCAGTTTAATCAGACAAGGACGTCTGATTAAACTGCAAACTTCGGGTTTTGCTAGATTAATCCCAAATTTGTAGCTCAATCCCAAATGCCCAATCTTCAAGTTTTCGTTCACGAAAACTTGGGGTTTTGCTAGATTAATCCCAAATTTGTAGCTCAATCCCAAATGCCCAATCTTCAAGTTTTCGTTCACGAAAACTTGGGGTTTTGCTAGATTAATCCCAAATTTGTAGCTCAATC
>JAAYQG010000093.1 GCA_012519415.1 Treponema sp.
TGTCTCCTTCGTCTAGTGGTTAGGACATCGGGTTTTCATCCCGACAACAGGGGTTCAATTCCCCTAGGAGATGATTTATTTTCTATGTTGTGGTTAGAGGTTGCAGTCTTAAAATAGAACTGCAGCCTTTTTTTTTGGAGTTATTTGTGCTAACTGAAAAACGCTTGTCGGAAGCGGTTTGCAAAGAGTATAAACAGATTATTCAAAACAATGACGATAATGAAGTTTTCGTTATTGGTCAACTTGCTTCTAACGGCATAGTTGATTCCATAAAAGTTTGTAGCCGCGGTAATAAATACGCTGTGCCTTTAACTATGGAATCGAAAAATGCGAGTGTATTGATACATAACCATCCGTCCGGAAATTTAACGCCCTCTAACGAAGATTTGTTAATTGCATCGAAAGCAGCTGAAAATGCGCAAGGTTTTTATATCGTAAATAATTCAGTTACAAAAATATACGTTGTTGTAGAGCCAATATTACCAAAAAAATTAAAAAAACTGAATTGTACTGCTATAGGTGAATATTTATCTTATGGCGGTCCATTAGCCAAATTATCTGAAAATTTTGAAGAAAGAGAATCGCAGATAAATCTTGCAAAATTTATTGCGGAATCATTTAATAAAAACCTTGTCGGCATTTTTGAAGCAGGCACAGGTGTCGGAAAATCTTTTGCATATTTAATTCCCTCTATTATTTGGGCTGTAAAAAATAAAGAAAGAGTTATTATTTCAACAGGCACAATAAATTTGCAACAGCAGCTTGTTGAAAAAGATATTCCGCTTGCAGAAAAAATTTCTGGCAAAAAAATCAAAGCAGTATTGATGAAAGGCAGGCAAAATTACATTTGCAAACGCAGACTTAATGATGCAGCAACAGACAGGGAATTATTCAATGATGATGTTGAGCAATTCGAATCAATAATTGAATGGAGTAAAACAACTTCTACCGGAAGCCGCTCTGATTTATCTTTTTTGCCGCAGGAAAGTGTTTGGTCAAGAGTGAACAGCGAAGCTGATATGTGCATGGGAATGCGATGTGTTTATCATGATTCATGTTATGTTATGCAATTAAGAAAAGAAGCAGCTTCTGCGAATCTTATTGTAGTAAATCATCATCTGTTGTTTGCTGATCTTGAAGCAAGATTGGAAGGCGTTGGATATGATGATACAGCTGTTTTGCCTCCATTTAATCGCATAATATTTGATGAAGCACATGGTATGGAAAACGCCGCTACAAGTTTTTTTTCGGCGCAGCTGAATAGATTTAAGATTTTAAAACAGATTAATTTGTTATATAGAGTAAGACGTGGTAGTGTTGCAGGTCATCTTATAACTTTTGAAGCTTTATCGAGTCGCAAAGACAAAGCTGAATCTGTAATGGTTGTTTTTGAATCTTTAAATTCTCATCTTGCTGAAATGGAAGATGAAGCATTACTTCTTATGTCAGAAGAGTTTACATGGCGGCTTTGCGATAAAACTGCTAAAGATGCTTCCGCTTTATTGACTTTGATGAATACTATTCACGAAGATATTGCAAAATTTGTAGGAGCATTTAGAAGCATTATAACCGGAATTGCTGAAAAAGATGAAGAACATCCTGCTGTTTGGGAAACAAAACATATATTAAACAGACTTGAAAATGCAGGAAATGTATGTCAATGGTTTACAGAGTGGAGCGAGCGGAATGATACAATATTTTGGATTGATAAAGTAAGATACAATGGCAAAAGTGGTAGCGGAATATATCCGAGGTTTTATGCAACTCCTCTTGATATTGCGCCAAAAATGCAAAGAGGAGTTTTTGAACCGCTGAATACTGTTATATGTACTTCTGCCACATTAAAAACAGGAAAGTCTTTTGATTATTGGCTTTATAGAACTGGTGCGGGTTTTACGGAGAAAGAACGTCTTGTTTTAGAGGAATTTGCTTCACCATTTCCATATTCAAAAAATCTGTTGTTAGCAATTCCGTCTGATATTCCTATGCCGGATAATCCTGATTTCCAAAGTGCTATAGAAAAAGCTTTGACAAAGCTTATTAATGCCTCATGCGGAAGGACGCTTGTTCTTTTTACTTCATATGAATCTTTGCGTTTAGCATGTGAATATGCAAGAGAAAATCTTGTAGAAAATGGAATTGTAGTGCTGCGTCAAGGCGAAGACGATAGGTTTAGACTGCTTGAAACTTTTAAAAAAGATAGTTCAAGTGTTCTTTTCGCTACAGATTCATTTTGGGAAGGTGTCGATGTTCCAGGTGAATCTTTGTCGCAAGTTGTTATCGTAAAGTTGCCGTTTACAGTTCCATCTGATCCTGTATTTGCAGCTCGCTCTGAATATATTACAAAAAAAGGCGGAAATCCGTTTATGGATTTAAGTGTTCCAGAAGCTGTTATTAAATTCAGGCAAGGTTTTGGAAGGCTTATGCGTAGTTCTTCTGATAGAGGTGTAGTTACTGTGCTTGATAGAAGAATTATAGAAAAAAGATACGGTGCTATATTTTTATCAAGCATTCCTGAAACAAAAATATTAAATGATTCACTTTCTTCTGTTGTAAATGCAATAGAAAGATTTTTGTAGTTAAAAAAAATAAAAAAGCCGACAAAATTTGCCGGCTTTTATGTACTAACAGTAAAACATAGCTGTTTTTTGTTTGAAGTACTGTTTATTTGAAGTCTTTAGGACGACGCTCTACACGTTTACATTTTGTGCATTCTGCGAGATTCTTTAGTTTTCCGCTTTCAAACAAAGTCTTCATTTCTACTTCGCCGCCGCATGAACAGAAAAATTTATGTGTTGCAACTGTAGTACGAGAGTTTTTACTGGCTCCTGCCATTAATTTGCCTCCAATTAAAGGATTATTAGCATAAATTATATAAAATATCCATTAATGTCAAGCACTTCGGAAATCGCAGGAATCGGTTTTTGAAAAAATACGATTGTTGTGCAAAAAGTTTTTCGAGCTATTGACTAATCAACATAGCTTTGATAACATTGGGTTCAAGTTTTTGTTTGGAGGGCTTTCTTTGGCACTTAAAAGTAAATCTGTACAGAAGAGACATAAGCAGAGTCAAGTGCGTCGTTTGAGAAACAAGGTCGCAAAGAGTTCTGCAAGAACTTGTGCAAAAAAATTTATTGCCGCTGTTCATGCTAATAATAAAGCAGACGCTGAAGCAAGATTGCGAGAGTTATGCAAAGAACTTGATACCGCAGGAGGTAAGGGAATTCTTACTAAAAATGCAGTATCGCGCAAAAAATCTCGCATGATGAAGCTTTATAATGTTTCATTTGCTGATGCAAAGTAAAGAAATTGTATACGGTTGATGTTTCCATTAACCGTGCTTTCTTTTGTTTATTTGCAGTCGTGTTTAATAAAGAAAATATCTTTTACAATTCTAATTGTTAAAAGGTAAGAAGATGGTTGCAATATTTTTAGAGAACAATATGTCTTGCATTTTGTAGGATATATTTATTAAAAATTATTTTCATGGGAGTTTAAATGGCTCAGAAAAAAATAACTAAAGTTGATTTGGTAGAAGCAGTTTTTCTGGATACAAGTCTTGAAAAAAAAGAAATCCAAGAAGTTGTGGATTCTCTCCTTGAAAAAATTAAAGATACTTTAAAAACCGGAGCTTCTATTGAGCTTCGTGGTTTTGGTTCTTTTGAAGTGCGTCTTAGAAAAGGTAGAGAAAAAGCACGAAATCCCAAAACAGGTGAGATTGTATCTGTTCCGCCTCATTCTGTTGCAGTTTTTAGACCGGGAAAAGAACTTAAAGACGCTGTGTGGAAAATTAATAAATCAAAATAATTTCAAATATATTTGTGCCTACTAAAAAAATCTAAAAGTTGTTTGTTAAAAGTTCTAATTTTTTAAGTTTTATATATTTTTCGATTTTTAAATATTTTTGTTTTTAACATTGTCTTTATTTTTTTATATATGCTATGCAAGTTATGGTTTATTGTTTTTAAGAGGTCCTTTTGAAAATTCAAACTAAAGAGCAGATTTCTAAAAAAGGTTTGTGCATAAAAGAAACCTTAACAAATGTTTTTCTGCTTGTTTTAGGCATAATACTATTTACATTGCCTCAGCCTAATTTTTTATTTTTAAATGGAGTTTCTTTTCTTGCTTATTTTTCGTTGATTCCTGTTTTTTTGCTTGTGCGAAATCTTTCATGGAAAACTGTATGGATTTATGGTTTTTTCTACGGTTTCGGCTGTTATTGTCTTTACGCATATTGGCTTGCATCTTTTCATCCAATGGGAATAACTGTTATTGCTTCTATGTATGGCTTTTATCTTATGATTGCGTTTCCATGCTTAAAAGCAGCTTTCTCTTTGTTTCCTAAAAGCGGTTGGATTATTCAGTGGATTATTTGGTGTGCATATGAATATATAAAAACTTGTGGTTTTGCAGGTTTTCATTATGGCGTAACCGGTTATTCTCAATGGGAAAATTCTCTTTTAATACAAAATGCAGATTGGGGCGGTGTTTGGGGAATAAGTGCTTTGATTGTTTTTCCATCAGCAATTATTGCTCAAATGATATATGAAGTTTTAAAATCAAAGAAAAATATTGAAGATAAAAAAAATCTTGTTTCTATTTTTAAGGATATAAAAGAATCTGTAATTTCTCATCGAATTTCATGTTTTGTGTGGCTCGTACTTTTTGTTGCATCGCTTGTTTATGGTATTTTTTCAAAAATTGATTATTCAAATGCTCTTACCGTGAAAATTGCTCTAATTCAGCCGAATAATGACCCATGGCGTGGCGGTATAGAAGCTTATGCTGCAAATTACGAACAGCTGGTAAAACTTTCTGATGAAGCGTTGAAAGCGGATCCTGATATAGATTTAGTTGTTTGGCCGGAAACAGCTTTTGTTCCTCGTATTGAATATCACTATAAATACAGGCAAAAACGTGAAAGTTTTGAACTTGTAGAAAAACTTTTGAACTATTTAGATAATGCACCTGTGCCTTTTCTTATAGGAAATGATCATGCTGTTTTAGGATATTCCAGAACTGGCAGATATGAAGCTATTGATTATAATTCTGCATTGCTTTTTATGCCAAAAGAAAATTGCATCCCGCCGAACCCGCAAAAATATATGAAAATGCACCTTGTGCCTTTTACGGAGTATTTTCCATATGAGAAGATTTTTCCAAAACTGTATGAACGTTTGCTGAATGGTGATACTCATATGTGGGAACCAGGAACTGTGCCTGTAGTCTTTGAAGCAGCCGGTTTTAAATTTGGTACTCCAATTTGTTTTGAAGATACTTTTGGCTATATAGGGCGAAAATTTGTAAAAAACGGTGCAGAATCATTTATAAATATATCAAATGATGCATGGTCAAAAAGTCTAGCCTGTCAATATCAACATTTGTCTATGGCAGTTTTTCGATGTGTTGAAAATAGAGTTTCTGCTGCTCGTGCTACAGCTTCAGGACAAACTTCATTTGTAGACCCAAATGGAAAAGTTATTGCAATGGCGGAGCCGTTTCAAAAAACATATTTGATTGAAGATCTTCCTATTCATAATGTGGAAAAACAAACTATTTATACTTGTTGCGGCGATTTTGTAGGAGTTTGTTTTGCATTGTTGGGAATCGGTTTTTTAGTTTTTGGAATAATTCGGAGTATAAAAACTAACAAAAGAGGGGAGGTATGAATTTGACATCAGATTCAACGGAAAAAAATTTTACAGTGTTTGGCGAAGAAACTGAATTTTATGGAGTTTTAAAATTTACAGATAATCTTGAAATTGCCGGCACTTTTGAAGGAACTATAGATGCTGTGGGAAACTTAGAATTTGCAAAAACAGCAAAATGCGATGTAGATAGTATAAAAGCAGAATCTGTTGTAATAAATGGTTCTGTTACCGGCAATATTTTTGCAAATTCCAGTGTTGATATGCAGTCTGGCAGCAAAATTGTTGGAGATGTAACTACAAAAGAGCTTAGAATAGACGATGGTGTTGATTTTACAGGAAAAGTTACCATGCTTGACCGGGAACTAAATCTTGATATTTTTTCTTATGCTGCATCAGATTTTAAGAATGTTCTTATGACTGCATCTGATAGTGAAGAGTAAAATATCAATATAAATTTATTGTGCAATTGCTTGTTGACACATTGTTTTAGTTTTGCTATGCTATAGCTATCCATTTCGTTGATGATTTTCCTGTAAATACTCAATTTTATAAAACGTTGTTTCGTATGTCTTTATATTTTGCAAAATATTTTCAGAAAATGAATTTGCAGTAAAGAGCATGATAACACATTGATTTAAAAGTTATGAAACTTTTTATAGATAAATCCACAATTTTGCAAAATGCGGTCAATGAAAGTCCTTGTAAACGAAAATCTTTTACAAGAATAATCATCTACACTCTTTGCCACATATATTCTTAAGGATTTTTGCAATTCTAAAATTTGGAGTGTGTAATGGCACCAATTAAAAAGCGGCGTTTTATTGATACGTCTGGCGAGCAAACTGCTGATGAAACTGAACGGACAACAGATTTGTTTTCAGAATCCACTTTAGTTGCTGAAACAGCCGCTGTTTCAGAATCGGAAAATGTTTCTGATGTAGAACAATCACAAACAACACCTGTGGAAAATACAACAGAGATTTCCGGTGAATATCATCGTCGCTCTTATCAGCGCAATTCAAATTCAAAAACTCGTGTAGTACGTCCCCGCGTATCTCGTTCCAATTCTTCTCGTTCAGAGTATCAAAACAAAACAGAAAATGCTCAAAATCAAGAAAACTCAAGCGAAATACCGCCTGAACTTCAAGACCATGATTCTAAACCGCGTTTGACAATAAATGAATTGACAAGCAAAGGTATGCATGATTTGCGAGATCTTGCCGAACGATACGGTGTGTTGCGAGAAGATATAGCTTCTATGAAAAAACAGGAGCTTATATTTGCAATATTAAAAGCCCATACAGAACATGGTGGTATTATTTTTGCATCTGGTGCTTTGGAAATTTTGCCTGATGGTTATGGCTTCCTTCGTTCTCCGCAGAATAATTATTTGCCGGGTCAAGACGATATATACATTTCGCCAAGCCAGATACGGCTGTTTAATTTGAAAACCGGCGATACAATTTATGGACAAATTCGTTCACCAAAAGAAGGCGAGCGGTTTTTTGCATTGCTCAGAATTGAAACTGTAAACTTTGAAGATACACGTATAGCTCAAACACGAATTCCGTTTGAAAATCTTACACCTCTTTATCCTGATGAAAAATTAGATCTTGAATATAAACCGGATGAGCTTTCAACTAGAATTATGAATTTGTTTTGTCCTATTGGAAAAGGTCAACGTGCGCTGATTGTTGCACCGCCAAAAGCTGGTAAGACAATTTTGATGCAGCGGATTGCAAATGCAATTATTACAAATCACCCGGAAGTTTATCTTATTGTATTGTTGATTGACGAACGCCCTGAAGAAGTTACGGATATGGAACGTTCGATTAAAGCGGAGGTAATTTCTTCAACTTTTGATGAGCAAGCTACACGGCATGTTCAAGTTGCAGAAATGGTTCTGGAGAAAGCAAAGCGTTTGGTTGAACATAAGCGTGATGTAGTTATTTTTCTTGATTCAATTACAAGACTTGCACGAGCATATAATCAGACTGTTCCAACTTCTGGAAAAGTTTTATCCGGTGGTGTAGATTCAAATGCTTTACATAAACCAAAGCGATTTTTTGGTGCAGCTCGAAATGTAGAAGAGGGTGGAAGCCTTACAATTATTTCAACTGCATTGATTGAAACAGGTAGCCGTATGGATGAAGTTATCTTTGAAGAATTCAAAGGTACCGGAAATATGGAAATAAACCTTGATCGTAAACTTGCAGATAGAAGACTTTTCCCTGCTATTAATGTTAAAAAGTCTGGTACCAGAAAAGAAGATCTTCTCTTGACGGAAGATGAACTTCAGAAAGTATGGGTATTGCGCAAAGTTATCAACCCTATGGATGATGCTGAAATTATGGAATTACTTATTGACAGAATGAAGAAAAGTAAGAATAATGAAGCATTCCTTCGCTCAATGAATACGGGTATGGGAGAATAATCAGAAATGAGTATGGTTTGTGGAAATTATTTGAGCAAAAGCTCTTAATTTCAGGGCAAGCCTAATCAGAATATTTGGAGGATAGTATGCAAAGCAAATTGCACCCTAACTATGAAGTTACTAAAATTACATGTGTTTGTGGTAATGTAATTGAAACTCGTTCAACAGTGAAGAATATAGAAGTTGAAATCTGTTCAGCTTGTCATCCGTTTTTTACTGGTAAACAAAAATTAGTTGATACAGCTGGTCGTATTGAACGTTTTAATAAACGCTTTAATATTAAGGGTTAAGTTGATTCAAGTACAAAAGCCGTTGCAGAAATTGCGACGGCTTTTTTGTTTGTGAGTCATAGAGATTTATATTTTATTAGCTTTGCAGTTGCTTTTTTTGTTTTCATCATGTAACATATAAAATCATAAAGGTATGTTGATAAATAATATGTGCACATAACATTGAGCATAATTGAAATAATGAATAATGATATGCAATATTTAGTTTTAACTTAAAAGCTTGTATTGTAACATTATATCATTTTAACATTGCATAAATAATAAGAGCTAGTATATGGGTGTTCAACCAATTGATTTGCAAACAATGTTTGCACAACTTGACAAGATTTCAAATTCTCAAGTTCAGCAGACTCAAGCAGCTCAGGTTCAATCTGCGTTGAAACAAGAAGAGCTTGCAAGAAAACAGACAGAAGCTAAAGCTACTGTTGAAGAACCTGCGAAACTAGGCGATGGTCTTGCTTCAATAAAAGATCAAGACAAGCATCACAATGGGCATAATAAAAATCGAAAGCAAAAAGAAGATATAGATTCAGAATCTGAAGAAAAAGAAAAATCTTTTTTTTCAGATCCGACTCTTGGTCAGCATATAGATGTATCAGGGTGATTTATGGAAGGCGTTTATTTTTCAGCTGTAATATTAATTATAAATGTAATATTGTGGCTATATTTTTATTATAAATTTAAAAAAACGTATTCACCGGAAAAAGTATTAAAGAAAATTCGTATTGAATTGGATAAGTTATTTAAAGAAATTGTAAGAGAAGCAGAAGAAGATGTTTCGATTATTGAGGGGCGTATTCAAGGCTTAAAATCATTAATTGCTGAAGCTGACGAAAGAATTCTTAGAGCCGAAAATGAATCTGCTAAAAGAAGCAGAGAAAAGCAAGTCTTAGCCGATTTGGAATTTGTTAACCAAGGTGAACGCAAGCAGAAAACTCCCGTGCAAAAGAAACTTTCTCAATATGAACAAACAGCGTTTCCAATATCTACGGAAAAACAGGCAGAAGTTCAATCTGTTGTAGATAATGATGTCGAAAAAGTTACAAATTCCGATGTATTGCTGGAATTTAATTCATTTGAAAACCAGCTTGAACAAGATGTTGAAATTAATGTTTCTCAAGAATTGATTTCCAAATCCAAAGAAGAATTTCAAAAACCAAAACAAGAAAAAATAGAAATAGTTCTTTCAAAAAATGCAATCACACAAAAAAAATCATCAAAAGAGCAAATTTTGGAATTGTATAAATTAGATATTTCATCTGATAAAATTTCAGAAATGTTAAATATTCCGTTAAATGAAGTTCAGCTTGCTATAAATCTTTTTGCGTGTGCAAGATAAAATAACTCAAGGATATTGACTATTTTTAAAACTGATTGTATAGTAGCTCCATCAATGCCGTTGTAGCTCAGTCGGTAGAGCAATGGACTGAAAA
>JAAYQG010000094.1 GCA_012519415.1 Treponema sp.
AAATAGGCTTTTCCAATGGTCTCATGCTAATTTTTCTTACTGTCATCTCATTGTATCTGTAATGATAGCAAAAAAAGATGAAAAAACTGCAAATTCAATAAAAAAAGTGCCCTGCCGAAAAAGCTCAATTCACATATTTATTGTAGATTGTTAAAAAATAGGTTAATCTTTATTAAGGAAAGTCTATGAATATCTGTACAGATTTTTTATTTGTGCAGCTTATGTTGATTTTCGCATAGAGTTTGGGTAATTTTTTTACCGAAACTTTTTACTAATAAACTTTAAGGGAAAAAAAATGAAATTGACAAATGAACAGTTAAAAACCATATATTTTGGTGCTCTTTTTTTTAAAGAAACTGATGATGAGTATTTGCAAGCTTTTCAATACTCAGACGAGCAGATGTTGTATTTTAAAAAAACATCAGAATTTTGGTATGAACGTTGTATGGCTTCATCTGCAAAAACTCTTGAATTTGTTACAGATGCAACAGAATTTTCATTTGATTATAAGATTATCTGGATTGGTTCAGAAGATTCTTTAGAGATTGAAGTTGACGGTGTAATTTCTAAAATATTTTATGTAAAAGATTTAAAAAAGAAAAGTTCGCTTGCTTTTAACCTTCCAACTGGTAGTAAAAAAGTTGTAGTTTATCTTCCAGCTGATGCAACTATTTTATTGCGAAATTTTCAGATAAATGCAGATTATAGACCGGTAGAAAAAAAACAAAAAGTTTTGTGGCTTGGCGATTCAATTACGCAGGGGTTTGGACCTTTGCGTTCTGCTCATACATATGTAAGTGTTGCAAATCGTCTGTTGTGTTATAGTATTATCAATCAAGGAATTGGCGGATATGTATATGATAAAAATTCTATTACTGATATGGGGTATAAACCTGAAAAAATAATAGTATCACTTGGCACAAACCAATATGGAGAAGAAACGATGGAAGCTGTTGAAGATTTTTATGAGCAGCTTTTAAAAATTTATGGAAAAATCCCTGTTCTTTGCATAACACCACTTTGGCGAGGCGATACAAACGATAATGCAAAAAAACTTACGCAATATTGCGAAGGTATAAAAACTGTTTGTAAAAAGTTTAAGAATATTTCTATTGTTGACGGCTACAAATTAGTTCCACATTTAAGTGAATATTTTCTTGATAATTTGCATCCAAATGCTCTTGGTTCAGAAGTTTACGGAAGAAATCTTGTAGAAAAAATAAGAGAAATCGGTTTTTAATTCAGCGAAGGCTGTTTTTAGACATTTTATATATTGCGGAAGATAAAGCAAAATATAACCGCAAAACTTATAACAAGCTGAATATATTAAAAGCAGTCCCAGTTGTATAAAATATTAGAAAAATCATGATTAATCAGATTTTTTTTGTTTATAAAGAAGTTGCCGACACCTGAATCTCCCCAATCTATGTTTTCATTATCGCTATCAAGTTGAAGCAAGAGTGTATCAAATTCTTTTAAGTTTTTTTCTGCTGATTCTCGCGGGTCGTGTTGTGCAAATCTAGGAAAACCGCAAATTTTGCTCCCTGAACCGGAAAAAATAGAGAAGATTGTATTGCGTTGTTCTTGGGATAAATCAAATAAAGATTCAATGTTATATTTTGGGCAATAAGTTTTTACTTTTGAAATAAAAAGCTCTTCAAATCGAAAATCATTGGCAGAAATAAAATCTTTATCAATTAAAAAATCTAATGAAAATGATTCTTTTTTTAATGGAAATCTGGTTCTGTTTGAATTTTCTGTAGTTACAATTTTATGTTTTATTTCATCCATTGTTACTGTTTTATCAATATATTTGTAATATTTAATGCAAAATCCAACCTGCTTTGCAGGTTCTTCAGTATTAAGACCGAAAAGTCTGTTTGTACTTAAAAAAAATTGAATTATTCCATACGAGGGAAGATATTGAAAATTATGTATTTCTTCAAAATTTATCTGTGCTAGAAGTTTCATTTGAAGACCACGTAAATCAACCGGAATTATTTCATTATGGGGAATGTATGGCAAACCTCCAATTTTGCTTCCAAAAATAGAAGTAGTTGGAGATTTTATTCTGATTTTTATACATGGGTTTGTTGTTTCTGCTTTTATTTCGCTTATGATTTTTTCAAAAATTTTTACAGAAAATTGTTTTTCGTTTTGTTTATTTGCACCGAAAAGATTTTTAAAAATATTGTTCTGCATAAATTCCTTATAAAATCAACTCACGGCGGATAAAAACATTTCGCAAGAATCAACGAAGTCAAATATAAACACCTAAAACAGACAAAATATCTGTTTTAGGTGAATAATCTTACAATTAGCTACAGAATCTTAAATTTGGGGATAAATCCCAAAACGAAACGGCAATTAATTGTTTTTGCTGTTCCTTATTACAGCTTGTGCTGCTGCAAGACGTGCAACCGGTACGCGGAATGGCGAGCAAGAAACATAATCTAATCCTGTGCGATAACAGAAATCGATTGTTTTTGGATCTCCGCCATGTTCACCGCAAATGCCAAGTTTTAAATTCGGTTTTGTAGTGCGACTATTTGCTACTGCAAACTGAATGAGCTGGCCGACTCCTTCTTCATCGAGAGATTCAAACGGATCTTTTATGAATATTTCTTTTTCCAAATATATAGGCAAGAATTTTCCTGCATCATCGCGGCTGAATGCAAAAGTCATTTGTGTAAGGTCATTTGTGCCAAAACTGAAGAAATCCGCATTTTCAGCAATTTTTCCTGCAAGAAGAGCTGCACGAGGTACTTCAATCATAGTTCCGATTGCTATATCGAAAGTTACTTTTTCGCGTTCAAACACATTTTTTATGATTTTTTCGCAAGAGTTACGGATAATATTAAATTCATAATTATCACATACAATTGGAATCATAATTTCAGGATGAACGGGAATGTTTTTCTTGATACAATCGGCAGCTGCAAGTGCTATTGCTTCAACTTGTGTTTCGTAGATTTCAGGGAATGTAATTGCAAGGCGACAACCGCGATGTCCGAGCATCGGATTCATTTCATGCAATTTTTCAAGTTTCGCTCTAAGAGTTGTTACGTCAACTTTCATATGCGAGGCAAGTTCCGCTGTTTCTTCTTCTGTATGTGGAATAAATTCATGAAGTGGAGGATCGAGAAGTCTTATTGTTACAGCTTTGCCGTTCATTGCTTCAAAAATACCAAAGAAATCTTGTTTTTGGAGTGGAAGAATGTGAGAAAGTGCAGCTTTTCGCTGTTCTGCTGTATCTGATGCAATCATTGCTCTAAAGTGAATCAATTTTTTTGCATCAAAGAACATATGTTCTGTGCGGCACAATCCAATGCCTTCAGCACCAAACTTAAATGCGTTTTGTGCGTCAGAGGGTTGGTCTGCATTTGCTCGCACTTTAAATCCTTTTATGTTTCCGCGAACGCAAGATGAACGAATATCATCGCACCATGAAAGGAATGTTTTTAAGTCTTCACTGAATTCCGGTGAAATAAGCGGAAGAGTTCCTGCAAAAACTTCACCTGTAGAACCGTCGATTGTAATCAAATCGCCGCGTTTAAAGGTTGCTTCGTTGATTTTTACAGTATCGCCAATAAAAAGCACTTCGCTTGCACCGCATACGCAAGGAGTTCCAAGTCCACGAGCTACTACTGCTGCATGACTTGTCATTCCACCTGTAGAAGTCAAAATGCCTTCTGAAACAACCATACCTGTAATATCTTCAGGGCTTGTTTCTTTGCGAACGAGAATGACTTTTTTGCCTTGTTTTACCCATTGATCTGCTTCATCTGCAGTATAAACAATTTGACCGCAGGCTGCTCCCGGAGAAGCGTTCAACCCTTTTGTAAGCGGTTTTATGGCCTTTTTTGCTTTTGCATCAATCATCGGATGTAAAAGTTGGTCAATCTGATCTGGTGCAACGCGCATAATAGCTTCTTCTTTTGTGATTAGCTTTTCGCCAACCATGTCTACGGCACATTTTACAGCAGCTTGACCTGTGCGTTTGCCGTTTCGTGTTTGCAGAATGAAAAGTTTTCCTTGTTGAACTGTAAATTCCATATCTTGCATATCACGATAATGCTTTTCAAGTCTATTTTTGATTTCTATAAGCTCTTTGTAAACAACCGGATTTTCTTTTTCAAGCTCTGAAATTTTTTCAGGTGTTCTAATTCCTGCAACAACATCTTCACCTTGTGCATTCATAAGATATTCACCGTAAAATTCGTTTACACCGGTAGAAGGGTCGCGGCTGAAACATACGCCTGTTCCGGAACCTTCGCCGAAGTTTCCAAAAACCATAGACTGAATATTTACAGCTGTTCCCGCAAGACCACGCATATCATTTAATTGTCTGTATTTAATAGCTCGATCATTCATCCAAGAACCAAAAACCGCATCGATTGCTCCCCACATTTGTTCAACTGGATCTTGCGGAAAGCTTTTTCCTGTATGTTTTTGGTAGATGGTTTTATAATTTGCAACAAGCTTTTCAAGGTCTGCTGCATCAAGTTCCGTATCAAGTTTTACACCTTTTGCATTTTTTATTTCATCTATTGCATTTTCAAATTCTTCAGATGGAACACCCATTGCAACATCGCCAAACATTTGAATAAAACGTCTGTAAGCATCCCATGCGAAACGCGGATTTCCGGTTTTTGATGAAAGTCCTTTAACCGCTTTATCGTTCATTCCAAGATTTAAAACTGTGTCCATCATTCCCGGCATAGATTGAGCTGCACCTGAACGTACAGAAACTAAAAGCGGATCTGATTCATCCCCAAGTTTTTTGCCGAGTGCTTTTTCAAGTTTTTCAAGATTTTCTGCAACTTCTGACTTTAATTTTGCAGGGTAGGACTTATTGTTATCGTAAAAAAGTTTGCATACTTCTGTAGAAATTGTAAAACCGGGTGGAACCGGAATTCCAAGATTAGTCATTTCGGCAAGGTTTGCACCTTTTCCGCCTAATTTGTTGCGCATTGTGGCGTCGCCTTCGGCTTTTCCATTGCCAAAGAAATAGACAAATTTTTCATCTGCCATTGTGGGTCTCCTTATAATGAGTTCGTTTTTGTTGCGGTTTTGTTTTCGGATATATTTTATATAACAAAAGCCTGCAGAAAGACTGTAAAATCTCTAAAAACGTTACTTTTATTTACTATGTCTAATTGTAACTTGTGTTTTGGTGCCATGTCAATCGCACTATATAAACAAAGACATATCGGATTCTTCTGCGTTTGCAAGCATTGCTGCTGCTCCTGCCATTTTAACACCCGGTATAAGTTCTTCTTCCTTAATGCCCATGACGTCCATGCTCATAGAGCAAGCCAAAAGATCTACGCCGCTTTGCTGAGCTTGACTTATAAGTTCTTCAAGGCTGGCTATTTTCTTTTTTTTCATAACCATGCGAATCATCTTTGGTCCCATGCCACCCATATTCATATTGGAAAGACCGAGTTTTTTTGAGCCGCGAGGCATCATAAGTCCAAACATCTTCGACAAAAAGTCTTTTTTAACGCGTTGTTTTTTTGCCTTGCGTAAAATATTCAAACCCCAGAAGGTAAAAAACATGCTTACCTTTCTGCCCATTGCAGCGGCAGCATTTGCAATAATAAACGAGGCAATTGCTTTGTCTAGGTCGCCTGAAAATACAATAATATTTTTATTGTCGTGGGCGTTTTGTTCCATACTGTTTTTGACTGGAGGTTTTCCTTTTTGTATGCGAGCTTTGTTTACGCCTTTTTCGCTTAGCATACCCAAGAAAACATTACCTGTTCTGCGGCAAAAACCTTCGACATCGCTTGCAAAAGCAGGGTCGGTTGTTGCTATTTCTATTATGTCGCCGTCATCAGCATCTTTTACCGCTTGTGAAAGTTTTACTATGGGGCCTGGACATTGTAATCCGCACGCATCAATACTAATAAGTTTTGCATTTTGATTTACGGAAAAACCGTTGTCTCTTTTTTCGATCATTTGTGTTTCCGTATTAAAGTTTACAGGAGCAAGGGGCGCATATTTTCCGTACACCATATTGTACAAGCGGTAGCCGCCGCTCAAGTTATAAACTTCAAAACCGTTTTGGCTCAAAATTCTTGCACCTACATAGCCGCGCAAACCTATTTGACAAGTAACATAAATAGGCTTTGTTTTATGCAATTCGGAAAGTCTTGTGCGAAGCGAATCGAGCGGAATATTTTTAAAGCCCGGAATTGTTCCATTTTGATACTCAATTTCAGTACGTAAATCGAGAAGTTGCACCGAGCCGTCTCTGGGAAGTTTTTCAACATCGCTGTGATGAAACTGCTTTACCTTGCCGGTCAAGATATTGTCAATTGCAAAGCCTATCATGTTTACAGGATCCTTGGCTGACCCGTAAGGCGGTGCATACGATAACTCCAAATCTTTCAATTCGCTTGCTTTCATTCCTGCACGTATTGCAACGGCAAGAACATCGTTGCGTTTGTCGGTTCCTTCATAACCAATAATTTGTGCGCCAAGAATTTTACCGTCTTTTGGATCAAAGAGCGTTTTTATGGACATATTTACCGCACCGGGATAATAGCTTGCATGATTACCGGAGTACGTAAACAGTTTATCGTACTCGACCCCGAGTCGTTGTGCGTTTTTTTCGTTCATACCGGTAGAGGCAACGGTAAGGTCAAACACTTTTAAAATGCTCGATCCTTGTGTGCCCTTATAGGTGCTTTCTATTCCGCAAATAGTGTCTGCGGCAATGCGCCCTTGTTTATTTGCAGGTCCTGCAAGCGGAACGTAGGTTTTGCTACCGCTTACAAAGTCGGTAACTTCGATTGCATCTCCTATAGCATAAATGTCGGCTATAGATGTTTTCATGTGTTCATCAACAATAATCGATCCCTTAGCATTAAGCGCAATGCCTGCATCTTTTGCAAGCTTGGTTTCGGGGCGCACACCGATTGCCATAACTAAAAAATCGGCGGATATATGTTCCTCGGTAGTACCGTTTTTTTGTATTGTTAAAGAAAGCGATGTTTCCGTTTCTTGAATGGATGTAAGCCTAGAGCTTAGTTCCAGTGTTATGCCTTTGCTTTGAATGTATTTATGAACTTCGACAGCCATATCGTAGTCAAGAGGAGGAATTATCTGATCCGCCATTTCTATAAGCGTTACGTCTAATCCTGCAAACTTAAGATTTTCAGCCATTTCTACGCCTATAAAACCGCCGCCTACTACAACTGCTTTTTTAGCATTATGACCCGTTATAAAGTCTTTAATAGCAAAGGTGTCTGGAATATTGCGAAGGGTAAAAACTTTTTTTGAGTCTATTCCGGGAATGGCGGGGCGAACAGGTTCGGCTCCAGGCGATAAAATGAGAGCGTCATAAGATTCTTCATAGCTTGTTTTCGTTTGGAGGTTAGTAACAGAGACCGTTTTTTTATTCGGATGTATGGCGGTAACTTCTTGGAGAATGCGCACATCTATATTGTACCGTGCATTAAAACTTTCAGGTGTTTGAAGTGTAAGCGCGCTTTTGTCTTTAATTTCGCCGCCTATATAATACGGCAATCCGCAATTTGCAAAAGAAATATATTCCCCACGCTCAAACATAATAATTCGAGCTTTTTCGTCAAGTCTTCGTAACCTTGCTGCAGCTGTTGCGCCTCCGGCAACACCGCCAACTATAATAATCTTACGTGCATTGTCCATAGATTACCCTCCATAAATATTATTCAGTATAGTACGGAATTGTACAAAAGAACAATAAAAAAATCACCTTTTAAACTCTCATCACGCCAACAGATAAACCCCAACATTTCGCCAGATTAATCCCCGAATTTAGATAAAACCCTGCGAACGCCCAATCTGCGTTTTGCTAGATTAGTCCCCAAACTTTAGATAAAACCCAGCCAAACGCCCAATCTGCGTTTTGCCAGATTAATCCCAAATTTGTAGCTCAATCCCAAAGCAAAACCCATTATCCCAGAAATGAAGCAAAAGCGCCGTGCGGTTTCGACGCTGCGCGTCTGCAAAGGCACGACTTTTTGCTTCATTTCTGGACATTAGATGGTATTCTTTTCCTTGTGCAAATCTAAACCATATTATACAGAAACCTGAAATGCTCCAGCTTTTAAGTCTACATAAAGCGCAAGCTTAGAGGTTTCGCAGATTAATCCAAAAATTGTAGCTTAATCCCAAAGCAAAACGCACATTTGACTACTTCAATATTTAATAATATAATGTTTTTTGAATTGTTGTTAATCTATTTTAGTATTTATATTGTATATTGATTTTCAAACATAAAATTTGAAAATCAATAATCTCGTCGCCGGTTTAAAAATTATTGTTCAAAATTTCGCATTTGTTGTAAGCTACAAGCGACATCTTGAAACTGGTTTCATGGATTGAATATTTCGCACGAATAATTGAGATTCAAAAATTTAAAATTTAAGATACCGTGAAATTGCAAGAAATTATAGAAAATTTTAACTACTGTATTATTTTAAGGAAAACATAATGACTCCCGAATATATGAACCTACCTGTGTATCAGCAAAAGCAGCGTATTCTTGATATGTTGCAGTTAAATCAAGTGATTATTGTTCAAAGTCCCACCGGTTCTGGAAAAACTACGCAATTGCCGGTCATTCTGCATGAAGCTGGCTATTCCCAAAATGGAATTATAGCAGTTACACAGCCGCGCCGAATTGCAACGCTTTCTGTAAGTGAATTTATTTCAAAACAACTTGGCACAACTTTTCCAGGTCTTGTCGGCTATAAAATGCGTTTTGAAGATAAAACTGATTTGTCTACAAAAATCAAAATTATGACAGACGGAATTCTTCTTCAAGAAATGAAACTTGACCCGTGGATGAGCAAATATTCAGTTGTAATGGTAGATGAAGCACACGAAAGAAGCCTTAACATTGATTTTGTTCTTGGACTTTTAAAACGTGTTATACAAGAACGAAAAGATTTTAAGGTTATTGTATCTTCTGCAACAATGAATGCGGAGCTTTTTTCTCATTATTTTGACGATTGTCCGATTGTTACAATTGATACAATTACTTATCCTGTTACAGTTGTTTATGATCCTCCTGAAATTCCTACTTCTACGCAAAGTGATATTGCAAAAGAATCACTTCTTTCAAAAATAAGCTCAACAGTTGGACGTATTCTTGCAAATAATGATTCGGGAGATTGTCTTATATTTTTGCCCGGCGAAAAAGTTATTAAAGATTGTATAAAATATTTAACACACACACCGTTTGCCAGAAAACTCTACTTAATTCCGCTTTATGGACGACTTGCCAAAGAAGAACAAGAACGTGTTTTTTGTAAAGCTCCATTTGGAAAAAAGAAAGTCGTAGTTTCAACAAACATTGCCGAAACAAGCGTTACAATTCAGGGAATTACATCCGTCATAGATTCAGGTCTTGCAAAACTGAACTTTTACAGCCCAAAAACATTTACATCAAGTTTGAATGAATGTGCTGTTTCAAAAGCATCATGTAATCAGCGCAAAGGAAGAGCAGGGCGCACGCAACCTGGAACTTGTTACCGCTTGTATGGACGCAAAGATTTTGAAATGCGTCCGCTTTACACAACAGAAGAAATATACAGAACGGATTTGTCAGAAGTTGTTCTTCGTATGTCGGAGCTTGGCATTTTTGATTTTGAGCAGTTTGATTTTATTTCTCCGCCAAACAAGGAAGGTTTGCGCGGTGCAGTTGAAACATTGAATATGCTAAAAGCTTTAAATGAAGATAACACACTTTCTAGAATTGGCAAACTTATGGTCGAATTTCCGCTTTTGCCGCGCCAGAGCCGCATTATTGTAGAAGCACTTTTGAATTATCCGAATGTTGTTGAAGAAGTTATTATTGCTGCATCTTTTCTCTCTGCTCAATCTCCATTTCTTTTGCCTGCAGGAGAAGAAACAGATGCAAGAGCTGCTCATCACCGTTTTAGAGACGAAAAAGGCGATTTTGTTTCATACCTTAGGATTTTTAAATCATATTCTCAATCGCCTACGCCGGAATCGTTTTGCAAGAAAAATTTCCTTGATGAGCGTGTAATGGCCGAAATATTAAATATTAAAACTCAGCTTGAGCAAATTGTTTCAGATTTGGGAATTCCGATTTTATCAGGTGGTTCTGTTGAAGATTATCTTACATGTGTTGCAACAGGCATGATTCAGTTTATCTGCATACGCGAAAAACGCGAAGAATATAGAAGCCTTACGGCAGAACATGTTCAGATTCACCCCGGTTCTAGTATGTTTAGAACAGACCCATTATTTATTGTTGCTGGTGAAATTGTTCGTACAAGCAGAATGTTTGCAATGTCTGTTTCGCCACTTACAAAAAACATTTTACAGAGAATTGATCCAAAATTAGAAAATGCACTTTTAGGCAATAATATGTTGCTTAAAAATAAATCTGATACATTGACAAGAAAAAAAGATAAAAATAGCAAAAAACGGAATGATTCAAAATCTACTACCAAAAATACAACTGAAAAACTTGATGAAAATATAATATCTATTTCTGGTGAACAATTTGAAATTGAGCGCATAAAAGGCAAAAAACAAGTTATTCTTCCATTGAAAAAACTTTTAAATATTATTCCAAAATTATTAGAAGAAAAAGATTCTTATTTAACTCAAATTGGTGCGCTTAAAGCATATGTTGTTATTTTTAAAGGCAAATTATCGTATAAACTGCTTGCAGGGGAACGCTTGGAGCGTATTTTAAAAATTGTACCTTTCCTTGATTTAACTCCTATTGAAGATAATTGGCCTAAAAAAGGTTCATTTTATATAACGGAAAAACCTGAAAAACTTATAGAACTGTTAGATTTTATTTTAAAAGTTGCAACAACAAAAGAAAAAAATAAAGAGTTAGGTTTTATATCCCTTTTTACAGACGGAAAAGGTACTTATTGGTTTAAAGTATGTAAAAACTTTTCAACAGCGTTAAATGAAAGTCTTTCAAGTCTTGAATCTCTAATAGATGATAGTGCTGAAAATATAAGCCACGAACAAAAAAGCAAAATCAACTACGTTTATCGTAAATTGCATACGCTTTATGAATAAAATATTTTGAGTTTTTATCTGTAAATAATTTCCAGTACAAAGAAGGAAAAATAACTTAAAAATGGAGAGAGTTTATGAAAAATGGAAAAATAACTAGCTGGATTGTGTTCTGCTCCATAACAGTTCTTGTAATAGTTTTTGCACTTGTATCTACTAAAATTCCGTCGGAGCCAAAAGTTCCTGAATGGGATTTAACTGAAATGTTTAAAAATACCGATGAGTTTTTCGCTTACTGCAATGAACTTGAAAACAAATTGATTCCCGAATATAAGAAAATGACAGAGGAATTTAATTCAGTTTCTGATGTTGCAGTCGTGCTCAAAAAACGCGACGAAATTAGTAATATTCTGAAAAAAGGCAATGTATTCCTTCAGTTACAAAAGCAGTTAAATGTAATGGATACTTATCCTGATGTTCTTAGAACAACTTTTTCAAAGGCTTGCATAGGTTTTTACGAAATTACATTTGAGCAGAAACTTCTTGAACAGAATGAAGATTTTTGGAATCGGATGATGAAAGATAAATCTCTTGAACCATATTATTATGAGCTTTCCGAATTAAAAAGGCTTGCAAAATATTCAAAACCGGCACTCGATGCAGGAAAACTGAATAATACACTTGCAGGAACTTTGAACACGGCGAATCAAATTAATAATTCGTATATAAAATATCCTGAAATTCAGACTCTAGACGGAAAAAAGATTGAAGCGAATTATATGAACTGGTTCAGCCAGATGACAAATAAAAACCGCAAATACAGAAAAAAATATTTGGAAGCTGTTTTTTCGGCAAATAAAAAATTTAATGAATATCATGTTTCAAATTATATAGAATATGTAAATAAATCAGAGGAATATGCCCGTGCGTTCGGTTATAAAAATCTTCTTGAAAAAACTTTGAATGAAGACGGAATTACGCTTTATCAGTTTGAAACTATTCTGAATTATGCTAGAAAAAACGCTCCGGTTCTTGTCCTGAAAAATAGTCAGATACAGCGCAATTTTTTAGGTTATAATGAGCTTTGGGATTATGATTTGGATATGCTTCGTGGAAGTGTAAATTTAATGCCGGTGTTTTTTAATGAAACTGAAAAAATTATTAAAGATTCACTTGCAGTTCTAGGTGATAAATATGCTGCAGCATTAAAAAAAGCATTTTCCGAAAATTGGATAGATGCACCTATAAGGCAAAATAAAGTTAGCGGTGCATTTGCTTATAAAGTAGGAACATATCATCCTTTTGTTCTTATAAATAATATGAATTCTTATGGAACTGTTAACGTATTAACTCACGAACTTGGGCACGCAATGCATATGTATTTCAGTTCAAAAAATGATACTTATAAAAAAAGAGAAGTTTCTTCCCTGAGTACGGAAGTTTGTTCAATAACAAATGAATTGCTGACTTTCGATTATCTTATTAAAAATGCAAAAACAGATAAGCAGCGTTTGTATTTTTATTTGGAAGAAGCTAGTATTATTTACAATACTTTTTTTGGAATGATATTACTAACAGATTTTGAAAGGCAGATTCATAAAATTGCAGAAGAAAGCGGCGAGCTGAATGCTGAAATCATAAACAATACTTACCTTGACTGCTTGAAATTTTACAACGGAGGAAGTATAAAATATTCACCTGGACAGGAATACAGCTGGCAGAAAATACCGCATTTTTATATGAATTATTACATATACAAATATGCTGTCGATATTGCTGTTGCATCGCAAATTGTAAAAAACATCGAAGAAAACAAAGACGGATATTTAGAAAAATATTTACATTATATTTCACGTGGAAATGATGCTCCAATAGTTGAACAGTGGAAAGATCTCGAAATCAATATTGATAATGAAGAATATTTTGATGCATTGATGGAACGATACGAAGATTGCATCAAAAATATTGAAAAGCTGCTGCTTTCGGGGGTGTAGGTATTATCATATTAATGGAATAAAACAGTTTCAAAAAATCACAAAATATGTATTTACTCTGAATAGTTAGCTGTCAAGTGCTGTAACGGGTTTTTGGTTTTCAGGTAAAGCAGAAGCGACAATTTCTTGTATTTTTGCAGGAATTTCTTGCTGCTGTTCGCGGCTTAAACCGGCTGTTAAAACCGGTTGATGAAAAGTTAAAGCAACGTTTCCCGGCTGAATGCCATTTTCTTCAAACAAGCTGTAAGTTCCATTTATAGTAAAAGGAATAATAGGTGCTTCAGATTTAAATGCAAGCTTAAAACTTCCAGATTTAAAATCTTTCATTGGAGTGCCTTTGCTTCTGTGTCCTTCAGGAAAAATTACAAGTGAATATCCTTTCTTTACATTTTCAATAGCTTCGTTCATTGCTTCAATAGATTGGCGTGGACTTGAACGAACAAGAAATGTGCATTGCATAAGTTTCATCCATGTTGAAAATACAGGAATTTTTAAGATTTCGGCTTTTGAAATAAACGCAATTGGAATGCCTGAATATCCGAGCAAAATGGGAATATCAAGATAACCTTGATGATTGCCTATAAAAACAGCAGCTTTATCTTTGGGAATATTTTCTAAACCGTTTACAGTTATATTTACGCCTTTGAGGACTCTTTCAAAAAGTTCACGACTCCATTCACTTGCTTTTGAATGTACGAGAGCATCTCGTTCTTTGATTTTACCCTGTTTGTCTAGTTTTTTTGCTTTGCGTAAATCTTTATTGCGACTAAGAACTATAATAACAACTTTTAGAATCGTAAAAAAAGTCTTCATGATTTCCCCTGTAAAAGTTTATCTAATCGCAGATTTTATCTGCCGCAGCATTGCTTGTATTTTTTGCCTGAACCACAAGGACATGGATCATTTCTGCCCACTTTTGGCATTTTGCGCACGTATTGTGCATTTTCAGGTCGAGATGCTGCACTCATTGCAGAATTGCCTGATAATGCTCCGTCAAAAGCCTCTGAAGATTTATGATGTGCATTCAAATTGACTCGTTGAACTCTTGTGTGTCTTTCTTCGTTGTTTGCTGAAATTTGAATTCTTACGCGGAAAACTTTTGATGCAATATCAATTCTTATATCATCAAGCATATCATAGAAAATGTTAAAACCTTCAATTTTATATTCAGTAAGCGGATTTTTTTCTCCATATGAGCGAAGATGAACTGCTTCTCTTAAAGTTTCCAATGTTTCAAGATGGTCGAGCCATTTGCGGTCAATCGCCTGAATATAAAGCGAACGGATAAACATATTCATGTTTTCTGTGCCTGCAAGAAGTTCTTTTTCTTGCAAGTCTTGACGCATTTTTTCAACAATATCTTCTACAAGCTGCTCATCGTTTTTGCCATTAACATAAAGTGAATTATCGATTTGAAGTGAAAGTCCAAAAGTGCTTTTGATTTTATCAATAAGCATTGCAAATGCGTTTGTATTTTTGCGTACATTTTTGCAATATGTTTCGACATATTCTTCAATTGTATCATGTGCAGTTTGCATAATGCGTTTTGTCATATGCTCATCTGCAATTATTTCATCTCTTTGCTGATAAATAAATGTGCGCTGTTCATTTAAAACATCATCATAATCTAGCAAATGTTTTCTAATTTCAAAGTTGCGCTCTTCAACTTTTTTCTGTGCATTTTCAATTGTTTTGCTAAGCCACGGATGGTAAATCGGCTCGCCGGGTTTCATGCCTATTCTTTGCATGACTGCTTTGAGTTTTTCGCCGCCGAAAAGACGCATAAGATCATCATCTGTTGAAATAAAAAACTTACTCCGTCCAGGATCTCCTTGTCGACCGGAGCGACCACGAAGCTGGTTATCAATACGGCGGCTTTCATGGCGTTCAGTTCCGATTACATAAAGACCGCCTAAAGATTTTATTTCTTCATAATCTTTGAGCCATTTTTCTTTTTCGGTTTTGAGTACTGTTTCAAATTGTTCTTCTGTTGCGTTTGTACCGGCTTTTTTTTGTGCTCTAAATTCAGGATTGCCGCCAAGTTTAATGTCTGTACCGCGTCCAGCCATGTTTGTTGCGATTGTTACAGCACCTTTTGCACCGGCTTCTGCAATAATTAAAGCTTCTCGTGCATGGTTTTTAGCATTCAAAACTTCATGTCTTATACCTCTGCGCGTAAGTAAAGCTGATATATGTTCAGATTTTTCAATTGATATAGTTCCAACAAGAACAGGTTGTCCTTTTTTGTGAACTTCAGAAATATCGTTGCAAATTGCGTTCCATTTATCTTCTTCATTTAGATAAATCTCGTCATTTTCATCAATACGTGCAACCGGTTTATGTGTCGGAACTACAACAACATCAAGGTTATAAATCTTATTAAATTCAATCGCTTCAGTGTCTGCTGTTCCTGTCATGCCGGAAAGCTTGTTATACATACGGAAAAAATTCTGAAAAGTGATTGTTGCCATTGTTCTGCTACGCTGTGCAATTTTTATATGTTCTTTTGCTTCTATCGCTTGATGAAGTCCGTCTCCGTAACGACGTCCTTCGAGAATGCGTCCTGTAAATTCATCAACAATTTGAACAGCTCTGTCTTTTACAACATAATCAACATCAATTTTATAAAGCTTGTGTGCTCTTACTGCTTGAGTAAAGTAGTGGATGTATTCAAAGTTTTCTTCATCAAAGAGGCTGCCGCTTATGAGATTATGTTTTTTTAAGATTTCTTCAATATGAAGCATTCCTTGATCTGTAAAAGAAACATTTTTGCTTTTTTCGTTGAGTTTATAATCTCCTATAACAACCTGTCCTTGAACTTCATCAGGATAATCATCTGTTTTAGGGTCTTTTTTTACTTCTTCAAGCTGAGAAACATATTTATCAACTTCATAATATTTGAATGTATCGTCTTCGCCTTGTCCGGAAATAATAAGTGGTGTTCTAGCTTCATCAATTAAAATTGAGTCGATTTCATCGACAATACAATATGCGAAACCTCTTTGTAGTTTTTTTTCAATGAATTTCATGTTATCACGAAGATAATCAAAACCGAACTCATTGTTTGTACCGTAAGTAATTTCACAATCGTATGCAATTTTTCTTGCATCGTTATCCATGCTTGCAAGAATTGTTCCGACAGAAACGCCAAGATATGCATAAATAGGGCGCATCCATTCTGCGTTTCGTTCAGCAAGATAATCGTTTACTGTAATAACATGAACACCGTTTCCTGTAAGTGCATTTAAATAAGCAGCAGGAACAGTCATAAGGGTTTTGCCTTCGCCTGTTTTTAATTCTGCAATTTTTCCAGAATTTAGCACTATTGCGCCCATCAGCTGCGTGTCGTAAGGTCTTTCTCCTAAAGTACGTAAAGATGCTTCTCTAACTAGTGCAAATGCTTCAGGGATAATAGATTCAAGCGTTTCACCGTTTTTGACTCTTTCCTTAAAAAGTGCTGTTTGTTTTGGGAATTCTTCTGCCGAAAGACTTTTTGCCCAATCTTCTTTTTCATTAATTTTTGCCACAATCGGCAACAATTCTTTTACATCGCGCTCTTTTTTCGAGCCAAAAATTGCGGTTATAACGCTATCGACTATACTCATGCATTTAATGTACTGATTATTTAAATAAACAGCAAGAGTTTTATTCCCTTAATGTTGAGTTTCGTAAACATAACAAATTAAGATTATTTCAGTTTATTAAAAATAAACTTGCAAAATGTTGTTACACGGTTGATAAAAGAATTATCTATTTTATCTTTTAGAATAGGTACATTCGGTGCATCTACGCCGCCGATTCCATAAAGAATAATATAATCTTCGTCGCGGAATGCGTAGACAAAAGATTTCATTTTATTTGTTTTCGCGCAAGTCATGCCGTCTACAATCTTTACACCAGAATCTTTGATTTTAACAGGTTCTGTATTTACAGATTCATAAAACAGTTCATTTTTAGTTTGCCTTATTGTAATATGCGTTGGAATAATTCCAAAAGGTGCCATTTCAAGACGCGCTTGCATATCAGTTTTTGATAATTCAACAGATTTTGAATCAATTACGGCAGATGAGTACAGCTTGTACCATTTGCCTGTGCGTTCGCCGTAATATGGAATGCCGACGTATCCTTCTACATCTGTAAGTTCTTTTCGCAATGTATCAAAAATATGCTCGTTGCCTTTGTATGGAATTCGCTGAATGATTTCAACAAGGTATGGCGGTTTTAAGTCTTTTATTGTGCTAATTAGATTTTTTGCGATGCTATTTACAGGATTTAGCGAAATTTTTCTATATGTTCCAATATTCCTTATTAAAATTTCTCCTGCTTCAAGTTTTTTAAGCTCCGTAGAAGAGAGATTTGTGTTAAAAGTTGATAATTCTGCAAAAAGCGGAATAAATGCAATGCTGAAAATTAATCCAAAAATATATTTTTTAATTTTTTTGTTCATAAAAACTCCGTATAAAATATTTTATAATTTCATTTTTTGATTTTCAGTATATATAAACTTTTATGAGAAAAAAGGTTTCATTTTTATTATAGAAAGATTTTCGATAGAAAGATTTTCGCTGTTTATAATTTTTTATAAGAAATGTAGGCTGAAAGCGGAGCAACGACAATAAATTTGCCGTTTTCGGCGTAAATTTCGACAGGGTTTTCTTTATTTACCGAATCATTTTGCCTGTTTGAAAGACTAAACTCGCCGTTTTGCCAATCTAAATTATCCAATTGCCAAACTAATCCTTTGGATTTGCAGCGATAAATGTTGCAATTTTTATCGTTGAGATTTTTATCGTGGCAAAGTCGAAATATTGGAAAAACTGAAATTGGGTCTTTGGGCGATGAGTTTAAAATGCTTAAATGCGGAGATTTTTTTGAATCAATAAGACAAACAGCATTTTCTTCTGTTAACCATAAGTTAGGCGCGTATTCACACTTAAAAAGCTCAACGATTCCTAAAAGGTGGTCAAGTCTTCCGCCAGAACCGCCTATTACTGTTACGTATTTTATGCCAAGTTTTGCTGCTTTTTTTAAAGCTATCTCTGTGTCTGAAAAGTCTTTGTCAGTTGGAAAAATTTCCGTACTTCCGATGCAATTATTTGTTTTTAGCCATTCAATTGATTTTAGACTTACACTGTCCATGTCGCCTAAAAAATAGTCCGGTTTTATGTTATATGACATTGCTGCATCAAGTCCTGAATCTGCTACAATAACAATTTTTTGCTTGTCTTCTAAAGACGTTAAAAAGTGTTTAGTTTTTTCTTTTGAAGGAAATTTTCCACCTGTAAAAATAATGCTGTTCATTTAGTCTTAGTATACCAATTTCGTTAAAAACAGTATACTG
>JAAYQG010000016.1 GCA_012519415.1 Treponema sp.
AACATAATGATGTTGCAGGTTATGTTCTTTCAGCGTTTTCAGCTGATGAGAGAATTATTTTAGATCAGGTTTTTTCTCCATTGAGCAATCTGCTTTTGTGTGTTTTATGTTTTAACCCTGAATCTCTTGCAAAAGAATGGGCAAAAAAGAAGCTGAATCAATAAAACTAATTAAGAGTTATTTAGCGCAAGACAATTTCTACGTCAAAATATTTGAGTTTTTCTTCCGGCATCATTCCGTTAATTATACTTAAAAGCATCTTTGCTGCGTATGTTCCCATTTTTTCAATAGGTTGTCTTGCCGTAACAATTGGCCAGTCTAAAAAATCGAATATGCGACTATCATCAAAAACGCCAAGTCCTATGGATTTTGGGTCTTTCCCGCTGAGTCTTAAGACTTCCATGATATTTAATACGAAATCCCCGCCGGCAGCAAGAAAAAGTGCGTCAATATCATTATTTTTTTCAAAAAAAGCAGAAGCTGTTTTTATAGTGTCTTCTTTGGAATAACTTGAATAAGCGATTTTTGTATTATCAAGTTCTGATTTTTCAAGAGCTTCTTTAAATCCCTTTATGCGTTCGATTGTATAATCGTAATGCTCCGGTCCTGCAATGCAGCCGATTTTTTTATGACCGCGAGTTATCAACTGTTCAACAACACAAAATGCGCCATCTTTGTTATTTACATCTACTGCAAAATGTTCAATAAAAGGATTTTTTCCAATAAAAACAAATGGAATTTCTTGTATCATTACGTTCATGATTGTTTGAGATTCAATCTGTTCTGCTCCGATAATAAGCCCGTCAACGCCGTGACTTTTTAGAATGCGTTCAAATGATTCGAATTTAAGTTTTTCGCCCTCTTGCGGAGATATTACCATAAGCGTGTTGTTCTGTTTGTTTGCTTCTGCTGCAATTGCAGAAACTATTGCAGCCCAATATGCTCCGGAAAGTGAAAAAAGTGCGTCGTGAGGAAGAACAATGCCAATTGCACCTGTTTTGTTTTGGGCAAGTGCTCGTGCTGACGCATTAGGTTGAAAATTCACCTGTTGGATTATTTCAAGTATTCGTTGTCTGTTTGCTTCGCTTACGCCTTTTTGTCCGTTTATAGCTTTTGAAACAGTGCTTTTTGCAACATTTGCCATTTTTGCAATTTCGTTAATAGTTAATTTCATTTTTATTGCTTATCCCATGCAAAAATACATGAATTTTTCAGCTCCCTCCTGATAAAAAGTATACATGAAATGATAATAACTAAACTATATCACAATATATGAAAATTGTTAAAATATCTGCAAATTTGAGAAAACGGTTTCGTTTTTTTCTTGACAACTGAATAATGAAGATGTAGGATAATTTAAGAAACCGGTTTCTAGTGATTTTGTGTTAAAACGAAACAACAAAAGGAGAAAAATTATGAAAAAAGGGAAATCCTTTGCGCTTGCTGTATGTGCAATAGCAATTATTGCATTTTATATTACAAGTTGTGCCAAAAAGGCAGAAATTTTATCAGAAGAGAAAATTTCTGGAAATATTGTAGTTCTTCATCATCGCACCGATTCTGAAGCAAAGTTTGAAGAATATCGAAAAGCATTTAACAATAAATATCCTGACGTAAATGTAGAATTTGAAGCAATTACAGATTTTGCAGGCACTGTGCGAACCCGTATGTCTACAAAAGAATACGGCGATGTTCTTATGGTTGTTACATCCCCGCCAACTCCGGAAGACCTTGAAAAATTTTACGAGCCGATCGGTTCAAAAGATGAAATGCTAAAAAAGTATAATTTTCTTGAATCTGCAACACAATATGTTTATGGCGAAAAAGTTTATGCTTATCCAATTAATGCAAATGCGGGTGGTTTGCTTTATAACAAGCAGATTTTCCAAAAAGCCGGAATTACTAAATTTCCAACTTCATCAGATGAATTTTATGCAATGCTAGAACAAATCAAAGAAAAAACAGACGCTGCTCCAATTTTTATGAATTATCCGTCAAAGTGGACACTTGTTCAGTGGGAAGGCGGAATTTTGCCGTATTCTGGCGACCCGGATTGGAAGAATAAAATGATTCATATGGATTCGCCGTTTTCTAAAGGAATGCCCCATTATGAAATGTATAAAGTTATGTACGAAGTTGTTAAACGCGGTTTGTGCGAAAAAGACTTGCTTACATCTGACTGGGAGCGTTCAAAAATTGAATTTGCAGAGGGAAAAATTGCTGTTATGAATATCGGCTCGTGGGCTATTGGGCAATTCCGCCAAGTTGCAACTGACGCAGGATACGACCCTGATGCTGTTGTTGGTTATATGCCTTATCCTGTAAACCACAACGGAAAAGTGTATGCGGAACCATCCCTTGATTATGGTATTGGTGTCAATAAATACAGCAAAAACAAAAATGCTGCAAAAGCTTTTGCGCAATGGTTTGCAGACGAATCTGGTTATGCAAAAGACAATCAAGCTATTCCTGCTCTAAAAGGCGGAAGTTTTCCATCTGTTCTCGATAGCTTTGATGAACTTGGCGTTATTTACCAAATGCAGAATGCTGCTGTTGAGGGCGAGGAGGGATTGTTTGATTTGATTGACAACGAAGCAGAAATCGGTATGTGGCAAGACCCGCAGAAAGTGCGAATTGTTGACGCTGCAATGGGAACAACGAAAGAATCGTTTGATGACATTATGAACGACTGGAATGCACGCTGGGCAAAAGCTCGTAAAACATTGAACGTAAAATAATCTAAAACGATTTTTAGTAAAACGCAGACAGATTCCAAAGTCTGTCTGCAAAGTTGGAAAAATATGAAAAGATTTGCAGATTTAACATATTTAAAGCAGCAGAAAGTTGTTGCTTTTCTGTTTTTGCTTTTGCCTGTTCTTTTAACTATTGTTTTTGGGTATCTTCCGTTTGCCAGCATGATTGAATACAGCTTTTTGCGCTGGGACGGTATGGGAACAAAAAAATTTATTGGTTTTCGTAATTATGCAGACATTCTTACGCGCCCTGAAAATTATCGAGTGTTTAAAGTAAGTTTGTATTATCTTGCTGTATCAATTATTCAGATTGGAGCAGCATTGTTTTTTGCAACTATACTTTCGTTTAAATTGAAAGGAAAAGCTTTTTTTAAAGGAGTTTATTTTTTTCCGAATCTTATAAACAGTGTTGCTGTTGGTCTTATATTTCTTTATTTTTATCGAGATACAGGAACTCTTAATACTTTTTTGCGTTTTTTAGGAATAAAATCAGAAGTTTTATGGCTTACAGATCCAAAACTTGTAAATTGGTCAATTGCTTTTACTTCTTTATGGCGATACATGGGATACAACATGATTATGTTCCTTGGTGCAATACAGTCTATTCCTGCTGAAATATATGAAGCTGCCGAACTTGATGGTGCTAATTGGTGGAATGTTTTTTGGCACATTATCATAAAAACAATTATTCCAATAGTAAAACTGATGATAATCTTGTCAATTACAGGTTCGTTAAGTGCTTTTGATGCTCCATACGTTATGACTGGCGGCGGAAATGGCAGCGAAACTTTTGTTATTCGCACTGTAGATACTGCATTTAAATATAATAAGATTGGTCTTGCATCTGCAATGGCAATGGTGCTCACTGTAATTATTCTAATTGTTACAGCAATTCAGGAGAAATTCTTTAAAACTGATAATTAAAAAACTAGAATATGGGAGTGTCTAACGAAAACTTTGTCGGAAATAGCGTCAAAGGTTTCGTTTCCAAGTTTGCGTCGCAAACTTGTTTATATATTGCACTTTCTCATTTCATTGCGAAAGTGCGGTAAAAACTCAATTCGGAAGTTGAAACTTCCTCATCGAGTTTTTATAGGGGATTTTATGACTTTAATTGAATCGCAAAAAAAGATTTTGCAGCAAAAAGCAGGATTTAATACTTTTGTAAAATATAACGGCTACCAGAGAGTTCTTGCTGACACTTTTAAATACATTGTTTTATGTTTTGCCGCATTAATTGTAATATTGCCCATACTTGTTATTTTTTTTGGTGCATTTAAAACAGGTGTGGAATTTAACTCAACAGGAGCTTTTGATTTGCCTCAAAGTTGGTCTATAAAAAATTTTATTACAGTTTGGCAAAAAGGGAATATGGGCTTAGCTTTTAGAAACACAGTAATAATGATAGTACTTGCAAGTGCAGGTTCTATTATGACCGGAACAATGGCTTCTTATGCTTTGCACAGATTTAGATTTAAAGGTAAAAGTTTTATAAAGCACTTGTTTTTGTGGATTGTTCTCATACCCGGAACAACAGCGCAAGTTGCAAGATTCCAAATTGTAAATGCACTTCATTTATATAATACAATGGCATGTCCTGTTGTTTTGGCAATGGGCACAGATATTATGGCGATATATATTTACCTTCAGTTTTTAGACAGCATTCCAAGTTCTCTTGATGAATCTGCAATTGTTGATGGTGCTGGATATTTTAGGGTTTATTTTCAGATTATAATGCCGCTTCTAAAACCTGCGACAGTTACAGTTTTAATTATAAAGTCAATCGGAATGTATAATGATTTTTATACTCCATTTTTGTATATGCCAAAAAAAAGTCTTGCGGTCGTATCGACCATATTATATAAATTTAAAGGACCGTATGGTTCTCAATGGGAATTAATTTGTGCTGGTATAGTTCTTGCAATTATTCCAACATTGATTATTTTCCTTATACTTCAAAAACAAATCTATAACGGATTGGTGAGTGGAGCGGTAAAACAATGAACAACAAAAAATGGTACGGATTTAACATGACTTGGCTTTTTGCAATGGGCGACCGCAAAGAAGTTGCACCTGCAGAAATTGTGATTAATGAAAATGAATTGGATTTTATAGCTGATATGGGCTGTAATTTTGTTCGAGTTCCTACAGATTATCGTTTTTGGACTCGTAATTTTGATTATGAAAACCGCGATGAAAATATGCTTAAAAGACTTGATGCCTGTATTGAAGCTGTAGTTTCAAGAGGTATGCATTGTTCTCTAAATGTGCATCGTGCTCCGGGTTATTGCATTAATGGTGCAGAACTTGAAAAACATAATTTATGGGAAGATAAAGTTGCACAAGATGCTTTTGTTTCTTTATGGAAATTCTTTGCTGAGCGCTATGCCTCCTATAATATAGACCAGCTGAGTTTTGACTTATTGAATGAACCGCCTAATATAGGGCAGTACGGCATGACTAGAGATATTCATGAACAACTTATGCGCCGTACTGCTTCGGTCATTCGGTCTGTAACAAAAAATCGGCAGATTGTACTAGACGGTCTTTGCGGCGGCAATGAAGCGATGCCTGAGCTTGCAGATTTAGGCGTTATTCACAGCACACGTGGCTATCAGCCGATGTCTGTAACGCATTATCAAGCATCATGGTGTCCGTATGCACAAACGGGCAAAGTTCCTATTTATCCGGGCACAGAGTGGGAAGGGAAAATATGGAATAGGGATACATTACTTGAACATTATTCACCTTGGAAAGCGCTTGCTGATAAGGGAGTAACTGTTCATGTCGGTGAATTTGGCTGTTTTGACAAAACAGATCACAAAACAGCTATGAATTGGTTTAATGATTTATTTTCAGTTTATCGCGAGCTTGGTTGGGGATTTTCTTTGTGGAATTTTATAGGAGAATTTGGTATTATTGGTCATAACAGGTCGGGTACAATTTGGGAAAATATTAAAGGCTTTAGGGTTGATAAAGAACTTTATGAGCTTATCAAAGAATATATGGAATAAATTTCAAAATTAAATATTTATTCTATAAATAATATCAATTTATAATATACCTATACTCAACTGTAGACAGAAATGATGTTTTTTCTATATTATTTAATATAGTCGGAGATTTTTCTCTGTTTAAATTTTGCCCCATGTACATTTTAAAGATTGCAGAAAGTCTTGCATTGGGGGATTGTAGAATCTTTTAGAGGTTTATATGAACAAAAATGTTAGAATTTGCTTAAACAAAGATGAAGAGTTAGCAAAACAGTCGGCAGAAAAAGAAACAGATGCATTAACTGCAAAGTTTTTAAAAACGCGCCAGATTATTCTTTCCGGTGAAATCAATAAAGAGCTTGCGGAAAAGATTGCGCGTCAATTGCTTATTCTTGAAGCTGACTCTGATGAACCAATCCGCATATTTATTGATTCTCCGGGAGGAGATGCAGATGCCGGATATGCTATGTTTGATATGATTCGTTTTATCAATGCGCCTGTGTATACTATTGGAATGGGATTAATTGCAAGTGCCGCTTCGATAGTTTTGCTTGCGGCACCCAAAGAAAGACGTTTTGCATTGCCAAACAGTCGCTACCTTATTCACCAGCCGATGAGTGGTATGCAAGGTGTTACTACAGAAATTGAGATACACGCACAAGAACTTGAAAAAATGCGAGCAAAAATCAATGAAATGATAGCTAAAGAAACAGGCAAAGCTGTTGATGATGTTGCAAAAGACACAGATCGTGATTACTGGCTTGATGCGCAAGGTGCAATAAATTATGGGCTTGTAAATAAAATTTGCAATCATCGCAAAGACTTAGCTTAATTAGTACGGAATGTGTAATGCCGAATGTGTCAAAAACTGAAGTGAATCATAGGTATTAAACATTATTTCAAAGATGAATATTTTGTGATAAAATACAATCATGAAATTTGAATTAACTTCTGAATTGACAGATGAAATTATATATGCTATGGAAAACCAAAGTAGCTCATTTGTCTTTGATGTTGTTGATTGTGTAATTTTGCCTGAATCTGATGTTGATTCTTCTGATGAACAACGTTTTTTCAAGCTACCTGAGTGGAATTCTTCTAGCGGGTTTAGATTAATGGAACGATTTGTAGTTTCACTTAAAAATCCGCCTATGCGTGAAGAATTACGAAACATTCTAAAGAGCGGACAAGGAGTTTTTCGTAATTTCAAAGATGTTCTTAAAGCAAATCCGGACATTGAAGGTTTGTGGTTTTCTTTTAAAGAACATGAAATAAAACAAGTGATTTTAAGCTGGTTTAATGATATTAGAGAGTTGTGGGGGTTAGAGCGATTAGGGGCAGAACCCGAAGAAAGCAGCGAGCTTGTTCATGATGATTTTTTGTTTAGGCTGAAATCGAATGATGAGCGTTTAGAATCTATTTATGAAAAAGAGCTGTGCAAAGAGTTTGAAGATTTTTATGGAGCAGATTTAGGCAAAATTTTGTCAAATCAATGGAAAAACACAAGCGATTTGCTTAAAAACGAATTCTGTACTGTTGTAATATGCGAAACTATTTCCGGAGATCCTGCCGGTTTTCTGCATGCCTATAAAGGCAGTGCTGATTCTACTGTTCTTGTAATTTCGTCTTTGTTCATTATTCCGCAATTTCGGGGGCTTGGGCTTGGAAAAGAGCTATTGGAGTTTTTGCTTTCTAAGCTTAAAAACAGCAAAATAAATACTGTTGCTGTTTCTTGTGTGTCGGTTCCTGACTTTTTTAAAGATTTTCTTGAGAGAGTCGGTTTTTCTAAGGTTGGCTCTGTTTTTTTGTTGAGAGAGCTTTAATGCACTATGTTTGCTGCTTATTTACAATATGCAGCTCATTTTATTCATGTCAAAAGTGCATTGATTTTTTAGGCGCTTTTATGCGCATTTTTATGGGAGATTAAAATGTCTAAAAAAGAATTTTCTTTTAATGCTGAACAAATTTCAGCTTTGCTTAAAGAAACGGTAAATAGGGTAAAATCAGTAGAAGACCCGTTAGAAATGAATGAACTTAAAAAATTGTTCAAGAAAAATGTTCCTCTTACAATGAGATCTTATGTAGCAGCATATTTTGCAAAACAATTATCTTCAGGGTATCGCGGCGGGTATCAACGTAGAGATCGGCATTCTCGTTATTCTCGTATGTCTGATTCGTCTTTTTCACCTCGAAACGCAAATTCATTTTCAGAGAATCATTCAGGTGAAGCACCGCTGCCACGTATGCCTGTTCCGCGCGTACAAATTGCAGAAGAGTTTGCTCAGACTGTATTTGTAAGTGTAGGACGCAATCGCCGTGTTTTTGCAAGAGAACTTGTGAATCTTTTTTCAACAGTTGGCAATGTTGCTCGCGAACGTATAGGCGATATCCGCGTTTGTGATAATTATTCGTTTGTTACCTTGTTTGCAGAAGATGCTGACAGTGCAATTCAGCTTTTGGACGGCATTGAATATCGCGGAAGAAAATTGAGCGTTAGTTATTCTCGCCGTAAAGAAGCTTATACTCATTCTCAAAGTGATTTTCATGGAAATGCAACTGAATCGGAATCAAAGGAAGATGTTGAATTTTCAAATGTTGAAAAAACAGAAAGTGCAGATTAATTGAAATTATTCATTGTACTGAAATGGGAATATGTATGAAAAAAATTCTATGCTTACAAACCGGTATTTTACAAGTGAATACATACATTCTAAAACTAAACGAAACAGAAGCGATAATAGTTGATCCGGGTGGAAGTTTTTCTGAAATTAAAGAATTGCTTACAAAAGAGCAACTTTCTTTGAAAGCGTGTTTGCTAACACACACACATTTTGACCATATCGGAGCTGTGGGCGATGTTTTAAGCGAGTTTTCGGAATGCCTACTTTATGTACATAAAAACGAAGCTTTCTATATCGGAAAAAATGCAAGGCAAAACCAACTTAAAGATTTTGGAATAGGGGTAATAGGTGCTTATATAAAAAAAACCATGCCTGCATCTTTGCCAGAACCGGATGTGCTTTTGGATGGCGGCGAAATACTTTTTGAAGATTCTTCAAATTTTAACGGCGGATTTATTGTGCTTCATACTCCGGGGCATAGCGTAGGTTCAATTTGTCTTTATTGCAAGGCAGAAAACCTACTTATTTCCGGTGATACGCTTTTTGCAAATGCTTGTGGTAGAACAGACTTTAAAGGCGGTAGCGAAACTGAAATGAGAAAAAGTCTTAAAAAACTTTATGAATTTCCAAGTGAAACTATTGTTGCTTCCGGTCATGGAGAAATTTCGCTTTTGCGCGATATAACTAAAATGCAGTTTTTTCTTTAATCAGGCGAAGAGGATTGTGCAGAAAATTCGATGCACGGCTGGCTAAACTACGCATTGCAGATATTTATGGATGTTTTTGAGAGTAAGAAATTTGCGCTGTTGAAATGCTTTTCAAAGCAAAAATTTTAGGATAATATATCTTGTTATGAAACAAAAAAAAATCTTTTTTGCTGTTTTTTGCTGTTTTTTGCTACTTGCATCTTGTAAAAAAATTACGGGAAAAGTAACTGCTGTTAATGAAAATTCAGAAATGCAGTTAAAAGTTGAAGAATCAACCGAAACATATATTAACGACATAATAGTTTTGCTTTTTGCTTATGATTACAATTCTCCGGAATTTATTGACGATTGTCTTGAGTATCTTCAGCAGGAATATGGACTTGAAGAAAACGGCGGAATTATCCGCCCTATCGTTTTTCCCGATGATTTTCAGAAAGGCGGTCGTACAAGAATTAGCATTTTGCGAGACTTTGTTAGAGGTGCGGATGTAAATGCTGTTATTACATTTGGAGCTCCGGAAGATACAGCTGCAACTTTGACTGTTCTTCGAGAACAAGGTTGGAAAACTCCTGTTTATACACTCTTTCCGCAAGATGAGCTGTTGCCATCAGAATATGTATCTGACTTTGTTCTTGAAAATGTGGATTTGCAACGACAAATTGATGCAGAATCTTTGTTTTTTCTTACATCAAGATTGATACGCTACACACAAACTGCCGAAGAGTTAAATGTAGCTACAATGAAAAATGTTCTTCAAAATATTGTAGGTTTTGATTGGCAGGTTTTGCCTTATACAGACACTGAAACAGGAATAAGACCAGCAAATCATTTTGTGTTACAATCAACTTCAACAATCAGGTTTGGAACAATAAAATAAGATGATGATTCTGCCAAAATTTTGAAAAATTAACAACCTAGATGTAGCTTTATTATGATGGAGAAAAAATGAACGCACTAATTCAACAGTCTTCACTTCTTGTCGGTTCGAATGAAGAAATAGAACGAATAGAAAAATTAAATTCTTGCTGTATTTTGGCTGTTTCTGATACACATGGAGCTGTTAAAGAATTAGAAGCTATATTACGCGCATTTTGTGCAGACTGTGATGCTTTTGTTTTTATGGGTGATGGTGTAAGCGATGTTTTAGCATGTCTTGAGCGTGCTGCACAAGATGAAGAATTGCTTGAAATCCTTCCGCCTGTCGTTGCTTTTGTTAGAGGTAATGGCGATGCGGATTCATATTTTGTGAACAGAATCGAAAATGATAATATTGTACAAATTGCAATGCAAGTGCCTGATAGACAAATGTTAAAAATTGCAGGCAGAAACCTTCTTATTGTGCACGGGCACAGACATGGAGTCGATTTAGGTACAGAAACTTTAACAGCTGCTGTTGAAGCAATGGACGCTGATATTGTTTTTTTCGGACATACGCATAGACCCTTTTTTGAAGAAATAAATGCTTCTTTAATACTAAACCCGGGAAGCATTTCTCGTCCAAGGGGTGGTTTCCCGCCGTCTTTTGCTGTTGTATCATTTCCAGGAGAAACAGAAAGGTACCATACAGAGTTTTTTACCATTAAAAATTCTATTTTTGGAGGATTCTCGTTTGAGCCTTTAAGAATTCAAATGAATTAACAAATCTCTAAAAATTGTTGTTTGAAAAACTCAATATGTTTTAAGTTTCGGTTTGAAGAAACTATTAGGCACAAGATAAAAGTTTATGATAAAAATTATAAAACATTGTTGACTTCGGTTGGCAGTCGAATAAAGAAAAATTCTTTTTGATTTTAGATTTTGTTGGAGGAAATCTATGCGACTTATAATACTAGACAATTATGCAGATTGTTCAACTTGGACTGCAAATCATATTGCACACCGAATAAATGAAGCAAAACCAACCGCGAAAAAACCTTTTGTGCTTGGGCTGCCAACAGGTTCATCACCACTTGGCACATACGAAAATCTGATAAAATTGAATAAAGCAGGAAAAGTTTCTTTTGAAAATGTTGTAACATTCAATATGGACGAATATGTAGGGTTAAATCCCGAACATGACCAGAGTTATCACTATTTTATGTGGGAGAACTTTTTTAAGCATATAAATATTAAAAAGGAAAATGTCAATATTCTTAACGGAATGGCTTCAAACCTTGAGGCAGAATGCACTAAGTACGAATCAAAAATTGCTTCATATGGCGGAATAGAACTTTTTTTGGGCGGAGTTGGTATTGATGGTCATATTGCATTCAATGAGCCCGGTTCTTCGCTTGTTTCGCGCACACGAGAAAAAACGCTAACAAAAGATACGATAATTGCTAATTCTCGATTTTTTGACGGAAATGTAGAGCTTGTGCCGAAAACTGCGCTGTCCGTTGGTGTTGGTACAATATGCGATGCGCGCGAGGTTGTTATTATAATTACCGGTCATAATAAAGCAACTGCATTACATCATGCAGTTGAAGCTGGCATAAGCCAAATGTGGACTGTAAGCGCATTGCAAATGCATGAAAATGCGCTGATTGTTTGCGATGATGATGCAACATATGAACTAAAAGTTGGAACTGTAAAATATTTTAAAGAGGTTGAATCAAGTAATTTTAACAATTCGTTGTAATCCAGTGCTCCATAGTTTTTGCTAACGAAAATTACAAGGAATATGTGTCGGTGGGTTTGGGGGATATTTTGAAAAATGAAAAATTTCCGACTGCTGATATTTGGGTGTTAGGGGAAACAAAAACCGTTGAATTTTCCATTATTTTGAGTTGCTCATTTTCGCTGCTAAAAGTGCCAGAACCTTCTATTATAAAATAAGTTGCCCAACAATTTTTTTCCAGCGGAATTATTGCAGCAGCACCGTTTACAGAACTTTTTTCAATAGAAAAATATTCACATTCAAAAAATCCGCTAAAATTGCTGATTGGCTCTGAAACAAAATTTTTAGCAACATCAAGAGATTTTTCAATATGAAGTTCTCTATTTCTGCCCCAGTCGTACATTCTGTAAGTTATGTCGCTTGCTTGTTGAATTTCAAGAAGTCTAATTCCGCCTTTTATTGCGTGAACTGTTCCTGCCGGAATAAATATAAAATCGCCTTTTTTTACAGATTTTTCTGCAAGATGCTTTTCAATTTTATTTTCTTTTATTGCAAGTAAAAGTTCGTTTTTTGTTAAATTGCCTTTCAATCCGGAAATAATTGTAGAATCTCGGTTCGCATCAAGAATATACCAGCATTCGGTTTTGCCATTTGAATTTTCGTAAGCGAGTGCATATTCATCATCCGGATGAACTTGAACAGACAATGTTTCATTTGCGTTTATTGTTTTAATTAGAAGCGGGTATGAAGAGCCGACTAAGGTATTTATAGAAACCGGTTTCTTTTGGTCGTAAAAAAAACTTTCAGATTTTTCCATAGTTGACACAATCCATTCTTCTCTGCCCCATATTTTTTGAGAAACGAAAGGTTCAAGCAAAAACATTTTTTGTTTGTTTTTCATGCGTGCAATAATAGTATAGATTAAAAACCTTGTCAAATATAAAGTTGGGTGATACAATCAACTAACCATGAAAAGTATAAATTCCCAATCCGACATAAATGTTTCAAGAATATTGCGTCTGGTTTGGCAAAAAAATGGAATTAGTCGAATAGAAATTGCAGCTCAATTAGGTTTAGACAAATCAACAGTTACTAAAATAATCGCATCTTTGCTTGAAATCGGAATCGTAACAGAATTTGCACACGGTGTTACAGGTCCGCAAGGCGGCAGAAAACCTATTTATCTTGAAATTACAGAAAGTTTTGCAGTTATAGGTGGAATTGAAATTCAAAAAGACGGTTTTTTTTGCTGTCTTTTAAATTTGCCTGGCAAATGTCTTTTTGAACATCAAGAAAAAATGGATTCTATTGATTGCATGGAAATTTTTTCACGCGCATATAAAATCTTAAAAGAAGAAGCTCAAAAACTAGAAATAAATTTTATCGGTATCGGTGTCGGTGTTTCTGGAATTATAAACAGCGATTCCGGTGTAATAATGCAGTCTATTCCTTTTGAAATAACGAGTCCTTTCCCATTTTCTCAAACAGCGTCTGTTCAAGCAGGAATGCCTGTGTTTATAGAAAATGATGCGCGTTGCGGCTGTTATAGCGAACGCACGTTATTGCATGATATGGGACCACAAAACAGTCTTTTTATATTGATAGAACTTCGCCAAAAAAACGGTAATTTGATTGAATCAAAATATTTGTCTGTTGGTGCAGGTCTTGTAATTAATGGAAAAATATTTAAAGGAACAGGTTTTTCAGCCGGTGAATTTCGTTCCATGTTGTGGACAGACGGACAGCAGAAGCAGTTTTTTGCAGAAAAAGAAAATCTTGAAGATTTTGGTGCTATTTCAAAAGACGACGCCAAAACAGAAGATTCCATTTTTTATGAACTTGCGAAACATATTGCTTTTTTAACAAATACATTAAATCTGGAAACTGTTTATATTGGTGGATTAGAACCTACCGTAGAAGAAAAGCTTGCAGAATTAATTAGAAAGCGAATTATTCTCCAATGGCCATATGATTCAAGTCATATAGTCGATGTACGATTATCTTCTTTAGGAAAACTAGCCGTAGCTTACGGTGCTGCAGGAATGTTTATTGACAGATTTTTTGCACTGCCAAGCCTTGCAACACCATCTGGAAGCGGTCCTTCGATTTTAGAAGCGTTATCGCAAGTTGGCGTTACAGGTCATGCAGGTAAACTCATATAGCACAAAGATATGTTAATCAACTAAAAAATCTTACTATTCCAAAAAACCTTATCTCGAAATTCTCGAAAATCATATTTCGCCGTTTTTGCTGCTTGTCTATATTTGTCTACATTATATATTTCTATTTTGATTTACATACCAAAAATCTTGAAGTAAAATAAAGATTATGAAATCATTGAAATACCAGATTGCAATTTTGTGTGCGCTTACCGCATTTCTTGTTGTTGTTGGAACCGCCGTTGTTGTTAACTATCAAGCTTCGCAAGCACTTCTTTCTGTTTACAGAACAAGTGTGGCAGAAAATGCACAAAACATAGCATCGCTTGTCGAATCAAAGCTTTCTACGCAAGTTTCTTTGCTTGAATCAATAGCCAGACGCCCCGCAATTATGTCGCAGGAATTTTCTATTGCAGAAAAAATCGACTCGATAAAAGAAGATGCTATTGCTGCCGAATCAATTGGTGTTTTGCGTTACGGTATTGCCGATATGAACGGAATAGCTCATATGACAAATAATGCTTCTTCAAAAGTTTATGATCGTGATTATTTCAAGGCTTCAACAAAAGGAGAAAATTTTTTTACAACTCCAATGCTTGCAAAGTCTGATCGTTCTTGCATTATGATTTGTTCGATACCTATAAAAGATTCAAGCGGAACGGTTTTCCAAGTTTTATTTGCCGTTATGAAAGGCAATCTTTTAAGTGATATTATAGCGGAAATTTCAACGGAAGAATCTGGCAAAACATGGATTGTTGATGATAATGGAACATACATCGGTTCTCTTGATTTTACAAAAGTTTTAAATAATGAAAATCTTTATAAATCGGCTCAAAATGACAATAGTTATGAAAATATTTTGCCTTTATATGAAGCTGCTCTTAATGGAAAAAAAGATGCAGTTGTTTACAAAGACAATAATGATGAACGTTATTTTTGTGGTTTTACACAGATTGAAGGACGTAATTGGATTTTGTTTTCGGAAAAGAATTATAATCTTCTCTCTGAAAAACTTTTATCTTTAACACTTGGCATTTTGGCTATTGCAATTTTAATGCTTGTTATAGCATGTATAATTGCGATTTTATTTGGTTCTTCAATAAGCAAAAAGATCAATATTGTTGAGCATGTTTTGCGACGTATGTCTGAAGGCAACTATGTTAAAACGGATGATGAGCAAAAAGCCGTAAGTATGATTCTTAACCGTCGTGATGAAATCGGTCAAATGGCAGTTGCACTGGAAGATATGCAAAGCACAACCGTAAATTTAATTGAAACTATTACAACTTCAGTTAATCAAATTAATGACGGAAACTCTCAGATAACTGCTTCAAGTCAAGCAATTTCTACAGGTGCAAGTCAACAAGCTGCTTCAAGCGAACATATGTCGGCGCAAGTTTTAGCCATAGGTTCAAGCATAAACAAAACTACAAACAATACTCACGGTGCTGTAAAAATTTCTGAAACTGTCGCAGAAAATGCAAATATTGGTGCTGCGGCAGTTCAAGAAACTTATAATATGATGAAAGAGATTTCAAACAAAGTTAAAATAATTGATTCTGTCGCATCTCAAACAAACCGCCTCGCACTAAATGCCGCAATAGAAGCTGCCCGTGCAGGAGAAACAGGGCGTGGTTTTGCTGTCGTTGCAAGCGAAGTAAGGAAGCTTGCGGAACGAAGCCAAGCTGCTGCAGCTGAAATTACGGAGTTAACGTCAAAAAGTCTTGCTGTAGCAGAAAGTGCAAACGAAAAGATAATCGCCGTAGCAAAAGGAATAAAAGATACTGCACATATTATTAGAGAAATCGAAAATGAGTGCGAGGCACAAAATGCAGAAGTTTATCAAATTAATAGCGGAATTCGCCAAATGGATACAGTTATTCAACAAAATGCTTCTGCGTCAGAACAGCTCGCTTCAATGGCAGAAGAACTTTCATCGCAAACAATGTCCTTAAAAGAAACAATCTCATTTTTTCAAATAGAAGATAAAAGCATAAAATTTTCAACCAGTCGGAAACTTTTGACTTAAAAAGCACAAACAGATTCCGGCCGGATTGAAAACGCAGCTAAAAAGCTTCATCTTCCGTTTATTTGTAAGTATCTCTTAATGATGTAATTCTAAGCAAGCGTTGCAATGTTTTTACACTTACAGGACGAGCTTTTTTGATTGTTCCTTTTTCTGTTACTTCATCTCGCAAAGTAAAATGCAGTTTTTCAGTTTTGTCGGGAAGAATTGTTAAGAAGTTTCTGTCAAACAATCCTGAAATATTTACAGCTTCTATATTCACAAAAAAAGCCGGATTTTTACAAGAGAGTTCAATTTCAAATTCTATTGATTTTTCGGTATTTCCTTTTGAATTTACGACTGATTTTATTTCAGGTTTTTCAAGTGTCGCTTTTTTGGGTTCTTCAATGAATAAAGAAGTTCCATGCTTGTTGTTCAATTCAGCATATAAAAAACTGTCGGCTTCAAAATCAGCAACTTCCATTTCAAAAACTTTCATGCTGCTATCTTTTTCAATAACAATATTTGATTCAAACTTTTTAAGTTCTTTTCCCTTGAAGTTTATATTTTTGAGCTGAATGTTTGCATTGTAAGGAATGTCTGTATCATTGTGCGCAAATACAAAAATTTTATTGTCTTTTTTAAAAAGGGCAACATTAATCGGAGCAAAAAAATCTTTTGCCGCATAATGCAGAAGTTTCCATTTGCCGCAGTATTCTATCGAAGACCAAGAAGCAACAGGCCACACATCATTAAGTTGCCAGATAATTGAACCCATGCAAACAGGACGAATGCTTCTCCAATAATCTACGGCGGTTTTTATTGCAGTAGCTTGTTGTACTTGACTTAGATAAAGCATATTGAAAAAGCCTTCAGGGAAACGGTAATAACGTGAAAAATTTTCTATAATAATGGAATTCCCTCTGTTGTTTTTTTGATGAAACTCCATTACAGGGCTTGTGAGGTTGAGTTGTGTTTCGTCTGTATAACTTTTTACGCTTTCAAGTGATGGAAAAGATTGATAGCCGAATTCAGAAACAAAGCGGGGCTTTATGTCGTAATAAGCTTCAAAGGGCTTTCCCTCGTGCCAAACAGACCAGTAATGCATATCGCCTTTTCCGTCTTGGTGCCAATTGTCTGAAAAATCATTAGGTCCTGCAGACGGAGAACTTGGCCACCATGTTCTTGACGGATCTAATTCTTGTATTGTTTTGCCTAAAACGCCTTCGTTTAGTCTATCGTAATCAATCAGATAACGATCTCTATTTTCTATTGATTCTTTGTACCAGCTAAAAGCACCAAGTAGTTCGTTGTTTCCGCACCAAATTGCTATTGAGGGGTGGCTTTGGAGTCTGCGTATTTGGTGAGCAATTTCATCTTTGACGCTTTCGCAAAATTCTTTTGTAGACGGATAAAGTGAACACGAAAACATACAGTCTTGCCAAACTAAAATGCCTTTTCTATCGCATAATTCATAAAAATAATCTATTTCGTATTGACCGCCACCCCAAACACGCACGCAGTTTTGGTTTGCTGAAACAAGATCAGACAAAAGACGCTCGTATTTTGCTTTTGTCTGTCTTGACGGAAGTGCATCGCATGGTATCCAGTTTGAGCCTTTCGCAAAAATTGCACGTCCGTTTATTTCAAAATAAAGACTTTTGCCTTCTTTATCGTTTTTTGAAACAACTTTTAAAGTGCGAAATGATATTTTTTTAATTATTTTTTGATTTGAAGTTTTAACTTCTGCATTGTAAAGGATATTTTCTTTTGGTTTTCCAAAATTATCATCATGAATTGCAGCAGTATCTTGTGCCGAACAAAATGCTACATGCCAAAGCTCAGGCTCTTTAATACATAATGTTTTTGTAATTCGGTTTTCGCCTTTTTTTAATTGAACAGAAAATGTTTCTTCTGCTTCGGGTTGAGATTCCGTTTCTTTCGTTATTTTAATTGTAAAACTTTTTTTGCAATCTTTTACAGCCGTGCATGTAAAAGTCAAAAAAGATATCCAATTTTTATTTTTCTCAGGTTCCGATGTACATTCAAGATAATCTAAAATACAATCTGTTGTCTGTTCAATGCAGATTTTTCCGTAAATACCGAACGCCATAATACATGGCCCCCAGTCCCAGCCGCCATGACATTGAATTTTTCTAACAAAGTTTCTGTGCGGAGAATAAACCGGAGCTTTAGAATCCGGCACAACATACGGGTGGGCGGCGGCAAGTTTAGCTGCATGATTTTCTGCTGATTCGAAAATCAGTTTTATGTTGTTTGTTCCGTTTTTTAGAATAGATGTAATATCGAACCGCCATTTTTTAAAGAAATTATCGCAAAATCCAACTTCTTTATTATTCAAAATAATGCGGACAAAAGTGTCGGCAGATTCAAGTGTTAAAAATTGGCTGCCTTTTAAAATCGAATGTTCAGCCTCAAAAGTGCGTTCCATAATCCAGTTTGTTTTTCCAACCCACTGAACTTCAAGTTCGTTTTTATCGTAATATGGATCAGGAATTTTGTTCTCTTCAATCAGTGCAGAATGTATATCGCCTGGCAGTTTTATGTTTATATTAGAAATTCGCCCGTCGGCAGAAGAAAGGTTCCATTGTCCTTGTAAGTTTAGTATCATAAAACCTCCAGATAAGTTTGCTTTGTTTTTTGGAACATATCATTTTATTTTATTGTATGCAAGGGTTTTATGCTGAATAGGAAATCTGTCGTTGATCTGTCGTTGACCTGTCGTTGACAAGGATTAATATTGCGGTTTAAAGTTTGTATTGAAATTTTAAAACTGAAAGGTGAAAAATCGCCTAGTTTTGTATTTGTTCCGTTTGTTTTTACGGGAATCGAATATTGGAACCGAAAGGTGTTGAAATGTATGAAATTGAAGTGAAAGCTTGGGATACAGAAACGGAAAAAACCGAACAGATTGTTTCTTCTTTTGCAGAATACAAAGGTTTTTTTGATAAAACCGATGTTTATTACGAACAAAAAACCCAACCCAAACAAAACATAAGACTTCGTTTTGAAAAAGCTTTTCTTGAAAACAACTTGATTGCTGAAAAAAATTTAGTAACATTCAAGCAAAAAGAACTTTTTGAAAACGGAATCGAAGTAAGCAAAGAAACAGAATTTGAAGTTTCTGATAAAAACGCATTTTTTAATATGCTTGAAAATATAGGTTTTGAATTTTCTATAAAAAAACATAAAAAAGTAAAAAGTTATTCTTATAAAGAGTTTTGTATTGAACTTGTTGAAATTGAAAACTTGGGGAACTTTATAGAAATTGAAACAATTCAGCCTGATGAAAGTGCAGAAACTATAGAAAAATCGCAATGCGCCATTTTCGAAATCCTTGATAAATGCAACATTCCTAAAGAAAATATAGAAAAACGATATTATTTAGAATTATTAAAAGCAGCTCAACGTTAGAAGAAGAACGTTAGAAGGATAAATGTTTTGCTTTACGAATATTTAACTTTGTGATAAGTTTTATTATGTAAGAAAATTGGGAGTTCTCCCAAAAATCATTTCGCAAGTTTTCAAAAAAAGGAAACTTGAAAATTGGAGGAATTATGTTTGATAGAGTTGCTTTAAAATTAAAAGCGAAAGAACGCTTGAAGGGCACATGGTTTCCAGTTCCGGCTGCAACACTATTTGTTTATTTGGTTGTAGCTACTCTTCTTAGTTCAATTGCAAATAAACAAAGCACAACGATGTCGATTATTGCTATTATTTTGAATTTTATTGTTGGTGCTAGTTTTAATATTGCAATTGCTTATTTTTATATTGAATATAACAAGCTGCCACTTGGAGAAAAACCGAAGTTTAATACTTTTATAGACGGCTTTAACTTTTTTGTTAGAGGAATTCTCGGTACGCTTTGGATGGGTCTTTGGCTCTTCCTTTGGACATTGTGCTTTATAATTCCGGGAATTATAAAAGCTCTTTCTTATTCAATGTTTTTGTTTATTTTGGCAGAAAATCCTAATGTTTCTGTAAGACGGGCTTTGCGTATAAGTTCGGAAATAACAAAAGGTTATAAATTAGACATTTTTATTACGCAGTTAAGCTTTATAGGTTGGTATATGCTTTCTGTTGTTACATTCGGCATTATTCTTTTCTGGGCTGTTCCTTATATGTATCTTACAATGGCAAATCTTTATCAGTTCTTAAAAGAAGAAGCTTTGCGCACAGGTGCAGTTAAAATAGAAGATTTTAATTAATAAGTTTTGATTTGCAAGTTTGTGTTGCAAACTTGTTTATTTACTGTGCTTCCTCACTGCGTTGCGGAAGCACGTAAAAAGTTACTATCGAAAATTGAAATTTTCGATAGTAACTTTTTATAGGAGTGGGTGAAAATTTGACAGATGATGAAGAGAAAAAATTAAATACTGGTTCTATTATAGAAGATTCTTCTGAACATATTGCAGAGATTATTCCTGCAAAAGATGCTCCTCAGGCTGAAGGTGCAGAGAATACCAGTGAGGACGAAGTTCCTCTTGATGTTCCTGCTTTTCAAGCGCAGCCACTTGAAATTGTGGCAAAGAGTGCGACGTTTTGGAGCGATGATAATAAAAGCAGAAAAGATGCTCAAAAAAACGGAAAAAAATCTGTTGGATTTTGGGTTTTCTGTTTTTTAATTGGAGCTGTTGTTCTTGCTGCGATTGTTGGTACTTTTTTTCCGGATGAAGATTTTTCAGATGTTTTAAATAATCCAAATTTAGAAATAATTACATCAAAAAACAAAAAAAATGCACTTCCTAAATATAAGCATGATTATATTGCCCGAATTGACATCAAGGGAACAATTCAAGAGAAAAATGAAACTTATAATCATAAATGGCTTTTGAATATGATTGATAATTTGATGAATGATAATAAAAATAAAGGACTTTTTCTTTTTGTTGATTCTCCAGGTGGTGCTATTTATGAAGCGGATGAGCTTTATCTTAAACTTTGCGATTATAAAAGCACCGGTCGGCCGATTTATTCTTATTTTTCTCATATGGCAGCTTCGGGCGGTTATTATACAGGTTGTGTTGCAGATTATATAATGGCAAATCGCAATTGTACAACAGGCTCAATCGGTGTAATAATGGGGCCGATTTTTACTTTTAATGAGCTGTTTAAAAAATATGGTATTGAAGCTACATCTATTACAGCCGGAAAAAATAAAAATATGCTCAACATTAACGAGCCGATTACTGCAGAACAGCGAAAAATCATGCAGGAATATATTGATGAGGCTTATGATCAATTTACCGAAATTGTTGCAAAAGAACGCAATTTGCCGATTGAACGCGTAAGAGAACTCGCTGACGGTCGCATTTATTCAGCAAAACAGGCACTTGCTATAAAACTCATTGATAAAGTCTGCGGTTATGATGAAGCTGTTGAATATACGAAAAGAGATTTATTTGGCAACAATGAAATTGCATTTGAATATGTAGAATATGTTCGCGAAAAAACTTTTTCAGATATATTCCCAAGTATTTTAATGAAGTTTAACAATCAAAACGGAGATGCAGTTCTTCAAAATATACTGGAAAGAATGTATGAATCACCTAGGGGGATTTCTTATTTTTATAACGGTGCATTTTAATTTTAATTGTTCAATTTCCTAATGCGGAATATATAATACATTCTTTGCAATTGATTTATTCCAACTGTAAAGGATGTATCGAAATTAATGACATATTCAAATTTTTGAGTTAGTCTTTAATTTTCAGAAAGTGATTCGAAAAAGCTTTTCATACTGTCTGCGACATCTTTTAAATGGAGCGGTTTTTGAAAAAACAAATCTGCTCCAAGTGATTTTACTTTTTCTTCAAGACCCGGTTCTTCTAGTGCGGTAATAATTATGACATACGGTCTGTCAAATTCATCGGTTTGTTTTAGGCGTGCGCACAAATCAAATCCGTTAAGCTCCGGCAAATCAAGGTCAAGCAGAATGCAAAACGGATGTTTTTCAGCCATTTGAACTCCGGCATCAAAGCCGTCAAATGCTTGATATACAATCAAATCAGGAAAAACTTTTTCAAAATATTTTTTTAGAACATTATTAAGCCCTTTGTCATCGTCAACAATAAGAATCGAATCATTTGATTTTGTACCTTCAACATCTTTTAAAAGCTCCGCAGGGATGCGCATTCCTCGGCTTTCCATAAACTGTACCAAATCATCTCTATAAACGCGGTACTGCCCGCCGGGCGTAGAAAAAGCTTTTAAGTGCCCGTTTCTAATCCAGTTGATTGCGGTTTGATTTACAACTCCACAAATATTTGCAACTTCAAGAGCAGAATAAACAACCGTTTTATTTAAATCTTTTGCCATTTTAACCTTCTTCTCTTTTATAAATAAAGAGATGAATTAATCTGTTTTGTTGCTGAAAATAAAGTTTTCAGTATGTATAATTTTTTATGGTATAAATCAATAATAAGTAACCTAAAATTAAACAACGAATTATAACATAAAAGCCTTAAAAAACATAGCATTATTTTAGATTATCTAAAATATATTCGTGCGGAAAATTCAAGCTCGGGACATCGCCAAAAGTAAAAGTAAAATCCGTATCGAAGTGAATTCATGTAATATTACCAATTATCATTTATGTATGATTTAATATCATTCCATGAAAAGCCAAGACGAATAAGAGCTTGAAATGCTTTTTCTTTTGTTTTTCTTTGTTTTTTTAATTTGGATGCTGCTCTTGCCAAAATGTCCGTTTCATTTTTTTGCTGAAAAAAATCGTCTAAAGCTTTTTCTGCTGTTTCTCTATTTATGCCCCTCGATGCAAGCTCCGCCAAAAGGCGTGTTCTGCCTTCTGCTTTTCTGATTGACCTGTTTCTTAAAAATGCTCCTGCATATCGCTCATCTGAAAGCCAATTTCTTTTTTTTGCGAACGTTAAGACTTTTTCTATTGCATTCGGCGAATATCCTTTTGTTTTTAATTTTCTTCGCAACATTTCTGTGCTATGTTCTGCACGTTCAAGATATGCAACAGCTGTGCGTTCTACAGAAAAAAGTAAAGATGCTTCAATTATATTTTCAGAAATTTCAAAGCTTACTTGTGTGTTTGGTTTTAGATTTTCAAAATCAAAAAGAGATTCTTGTTGAAAATTAATATTCTCTTCAAGATATGATGTCCGTAAAAAAAAAGACCCCAGCGATGTGTTTAATTTAAAAACATCTTCTGAAGTCTTTGTTATCGAATAAATTAACATATCTTTGTTGCGCTGCTGAAGATAAAATCTTTTGTTACATAAATGATCCTCTTTTGCGACACTATGCAACAAAAACTTTGTCCATACAACAGCCTTGAAAAATTAGCGTTTGCTAAACTGGAATCTACGACGAGCACCGCGACGACCGAACTTTTTGCGTTCAATCATACGTGAATCACGTGTTAAATAACCGTTTGCTTTAAGTGCGCTATGATTTGACTGATCAATTTGGAGTAATGCGCGAGAAATTCCATGCAGACAAGCACCAGCTTGTCCATCAAGACCGCCACCTACAACATTAATCAAAATATCATATTTATTTTCGCTTGATGTAACCATTAAAGGCTGGCGTACAACCAAAACCTGTGCAGGTGTTGCAAAATATGTATTTAAGTCTTTGCCGTTTACAACAACTTTACCAGAACCTTCGCGAACAAAAACGCGTGCAGTTGCTGTCTTTCTTCTTCCAGTACCAATAGCAATATTTTTTACCACGATAATCTCCTAATCCTTATACTTCAAGTGGTTGTGGGTTTTGTGCTGCGTGCGGATGTTCTGCACCTGCATAAATCTTAACATTGGTAAGCAATCTGCGTCCCAAGCGTCCGTTAGGAATCATTCCTTTAATAGCCTCCATTAATGGAGCTTCAGGATGACGTTCAATTAATTTTTCAAAGTTTTTGGCTTTTATACCGCCGACATAACCTGTATGGTGATAATACATCTTATCTGTTGCTTTTTTGCCTGTAACTGCAACTTTTTCAGCATTGATAATAACAACAAAATCACCCATTTCTTGGTTTGGGGTGTAAGAGAATTTGTCTTTGCCTCGCAATACCGAAGCGGTTTTTGCAGCAACACGACCGAGCGGCTTATTTGCAGCATCAATAACATACCAGTTACGAACAGCTTCTCGTTCATTTAAAAAAATGGTTTTCATGTATGTACCTTAAATAAAAAGATCTATTTTGCAGCTTAATCTCGCATCAGATTTTACTGCTGTGCTTTCGGTGAGCAAACCGCGAGCACCGCTATTTTCATAGCGCAGATATTACGGGAAACTTATAATATAATTTTTGCTGAAGTTATGTCAATAGCGGCAAATTTCTTGAAAATAAATGGTTTTGCCCATAAAATAAAATACATGAATATTCAACAAATTGCGAAAAAAGGTTCTGCACGCGCAGAAATGATTTATCACGAAAACCCTGAAATTTTCCATATAAATACTCTTAAAAACCATTGCTATTTTATTCCATTTGCTAAAGAGCAAAATCCGTTCGCAGAAAGAGAAAAATCTGCTCGTTTTGAGCTTTTAAATGGAAATTGGGGATTTAAATATTACAACAGTCTATTAGATTTAGAAGACGATTTTACAAACGCTATTCCGTCGTCTAAAATTCCAGTTCCATCAAACTGGCAGCTTTACGGATACGATAAACCACAATACACAAACGTAGATTATCCTATTCCCTATACTCCGCCTGTTGTGCCTGACGAAAATCCTGTAGGAATATATTACCGCAATTACAATTATAATGAAAACGGACTTGAGCGAATTCTTTGTTTTGAAGGTGCAGATAGTTGCATTTATGTTTATGTAAACGGAAAATTTTGTGGATATTCAGAAGTTTCACATCATACAGCAGAATTTAAAATTACTTCACTTTTGCATAAAGGTGAAAATCAAATTGTTGTCGCAGTTTTAAAGTGGTGTTTCGGAACTTATTTTGAAGATCAGGACAAAATAAGACTTTCCGGCATTTTTCGTGATGTTTATGTTTTATCTCGTCCGACAAAACATATTACAGATTATCGTATAAAGACATTGTTTAAAACGAACTACGGCTCGTCTGTTTTGGAACTCACAATATTCGATTTAGATGCGGAAGTTATTTTATATGAACCGAATGAGGATTCCGGCGCAATAGGTGTTGAAATTTTTTGCTCCAATGCAAAAGCAGGAATTCCCTTAAATATTGAAGTGAAATCTCCAAAACTTTGGTCTGCTGAAACGCCTTTTTTATATAAATTAAAAATTACAACAGATTCGGAAACAATCGGAGAAGAAGTAGGGTTTAGAAAAATCACATCTGAAAAAGGCGTGCTAAAAATAAACGGCAAACCAATAAAATTTCGAGGAGTAAACAGACACGACAGTTATCCAGATACAGGATATGTTTCAAGTGTTATGCAAATGGAAAAAGATTTGCAACTTATGAAACAACATAACATAAATGCAATTAGAACTGCACATTATCCTAATGCACCGATTTTTTATAAACTTTGCGATCGTTATGGATTTTATGTAATTTGCGAAGCGGATCTTGAAATGCACGGAAGTGTTTCTGTAAATAATACTGCACAGTGGGATTGGTCGGATTATTCAGGAATTGCATTAGTTGCCAGTAATAAAATGTTTTACAAAGGTATTTTGGATCGACAAAAAATATGTGTTATGCGTGATATAAATCGTCCAAGCGTCGTAATTTGGTCTATGGGAAACGAATCCGGTAACGGTACAAATTTTACGCAAGCAGCTGAGTGGATAAAAAAAACTGACGATACGCGGCTTTTGCATTACGAAAGTTTTCACAATCAAGACGGCACAACAGACAAATCTTACGATTTAGTTTCCAGAATGTATCCAAGCGTTGAAAGCTGGAAAAAAATGGAAGAAAACACAAAAGAAAGCCGCCCTTTCCTTTTATGTGAATATTGTCATGCAATGGGAAACGGTCCGGGCGATCTTGAAGATTATCATAAAGTGTTTCATAGCTCAAACAGGTTTTGCGGCGGTTTTATATGGGAATGGTGCGATCATAGTCTTATTCTCGGAAAGAAAAAAGACGGAACTGTAAAATATGGATATGGCGGCGATTGGGGCGAAAAACATAATGACGGTAACTTTTGCTGCGATGGGCTCGTTTATCCAGATAGGCGACCTCATACAGGACTTTTAGAAGTAAAACAAGTTTATAGACCGATTCGTGTAGAATTAATTTCGTCTGCTAGCGGCACTGATGTTGGTGCAGCTTCATTTGTTTTTTGGAATCTTTTATCATTTTTAGATGCTTCAAAAATTTTTGATTGTCGTTATGAAATTTCCGTTAATGGAGATATTATAAGCACAGAAAAACTTGAACTTCCTTCTCTTCTTCCTTTGAAAAAAACAAAAGTTCAAATTAAAAAACTTCTTGAAAAAATTCCATCTTACAACAATAAAGATTCATTTATACGTTTTATTTTTACACAAAAAGAAAACAAGTTGTGGTGTAAAAAAGGTTATGAAGTTTGTTTTGACCAAGTTCAACTCTCTTCAACCCAAGATGCAGATAACGAAGCTGAAATTATAAAAAAATCGTCGTTTATGCCGATTCTTCCCAATCAGAAAATTTTCTTGCCGGGAAAACGAGATAAAAACGGTATTCAAGAAAATGCAAGAAAAGAAATTGAATTGCTCATCAAATTTATTCGTGCGGCAGAAACGCGCAACAACGAAAAATATCAAAATGAAAACTCTGATAAAACAGGACTTTGCTTTTGCATAAATGCAGGCGGAATTATATATTCTTTTAATCGACGTTCGGGAGTTTTTGATTCTATAAAAATTGATAAAACAGAACTTTTGAAACAACCGCTTAAGTTTAATTTTATGCGCGCGCCTTTGGATAACGATACAATGAGAAACGAATGGTTTGCCTCTCATCTTCATGATTTTGAAACTAAAGTTTTTAGCTCGCGCCTTGAACAAAAAGCAAAAAACAAGCCTTTACAAATTATTGTAGAGCAAGGATTTGTATGGAGTGCACATCAGCCGTTTTTATATGGAACAGTAACTTATACAATTGAAGATGGAAGTTCGGGTATACCAAAAGGATTGTATGTGGAATTTGATTTTACAGCAACAAGAAAAATATTTATGCTTCCAAGAATAGGAATTAGGCTGTTTCTTGATAAGGATTTTAATCAAGTTGAATATTTTGGATACGGACCTACGGAAAGTTATATTGATAAACATCAAGCGACTTATATAGGAAAATTTAGTTCAAACGTGGCGGAACAGTATGAACCGTATATCAAACCTCAAGAAAACTCTTCACATTATGATTGTCGCTATGTGAAAATTTCTAACAAAAAAACCAATCTCATTTTTACAGGATTTGATACTCAAAATAATCGCAAAAAAAATCTTAGTTTTAATGCTTCTCAATATACGCAAGAAGAACTTTGGACGAAACGCCACAACTATGAGCTTGAAAAATCCGACTGCACCGTTTTGTGCATAGATTACAAAATGGCAGGTGTCGGATCAAATTCTTGCGGGCCGTCTCTTGCACAAAAATACCGTATTCAATTGCCGAAAATACAAGGGAAAATTTGCCTGAACATCGAAGACAAGTAAGTAGATTCGCCGTAAGATGCCGTAGTTTTGCGGCACAGTTTTGTGTACTTTTAGCAAAAAAGAGGGTTTAATCGAGAAAAATTTAATCGTTGGCTTGCGAGGCTTCTTCTTCTTTTTTTGCTTCTGCTTTGTCTTTTAAATCTGCAATTCCAATAAAAAAAGATACAAGACCTATTAATGCGGCAGCAATAGGCATTCCACCTTTGAGAAATGCAATTATTTCCGCTCCCCAGTCAAGACCTGCCGGCAATGTAGCAAAAACTGCAAATGCCACAAATAAAATTCCAAAAAATATTGCAAGCATATATTCCTCCAAAAAATTGGCAGATTAATTTATATCAAAAAATACTTTTTTTGTTAGATTCACTTAAATTCCAGAACGAATGATTCTGTTTGATGTTCTTTAAAATTTGTATATTTTGAATCGCAAGTTACATATGTCATTGTAACATACAATTTGCTTATGCCTGAATCTTTGACACTAAATGTCGTTGACTGTGAAACATTGTCAAAATTTTCTACGATTCGTTTTCCGACATACCAATCTCCGTCTTTTTCAACGGAATTAAATCTGTCTGTATTTTCGTTTATAAACCAATATTGCCATCTGTTTTCGTCTTCTTGTAAAAATACATTCTTATCTATGTTGTTATTATGTTCTGCACCGCCCATCCATGCGCCGTTTGTGCTCAATAACTTTGCAAAATCAAATCTGGTTTTTGCTCTGTCATACATAGTTTTAAATTCTGATATATTTATGTATACGCCTGTATTCATTTTCAGTTTGATATTTATTTCAAATGTGTCTTTGTCAAGAATATATTTGTCTCCGTTCGGGCTGATAGTTTTATCATTTTGTGTGATTGTATAAGAAAAACATATTTCTTCCTGCATACCATTACTAAATATTGCACCGGAAGCTAAAAACAACATTAAAAATCCAAAAATTACTTTCGTTAGTTTCATATTTAACCCTTATATCTCTTAAAAACTAATGAAAAGCTAAACGGACGCTTTCCATTGCTTTAATTTTTGCACATTTTTGCCCTGTGGTCAAATCATTTGATACATATATTTGATACAATAGAACATAAGTTTGACGGCGGCGAAGTCTTGTGTGTGTGGGATAAATTTTTTATTAAATCTATAGAATCTTTAGAAAAGAAAGCGTAAAATACAAGAAGGTTAAACTTGGAATGTTTTGCATTTTCAGTTTTATAAAATTTGTGTGCGGAGCTAAACTTGATTGATATTCCTTATAAGAATAGTGCTGCCCGCATTAATCTAGTAATCGGCAAATTGTGTTTTTATATTTGCTGAAATCTTCATTCTTGATGTTTTTGTCGGGTGTTGATTAATTACAGGAGTTTTATTTGCTTTACAGAAAATTTCCTAAAATACCAAATGTTCAAGTTTCGGTGCTTGGTTTAGGTTTGATGCGTTTGCCTACAAAACCTGAAGATTCGTCTATAGATTATGAAAAAACGAAAGAGATTGTTTCTCTTTCGTTAGAACATGGGATAAATTATTTTGATACGGCATGGCCTTATCATGGCGGAACTTCTGAAGTTGTTTTTGGCAAAATAGTCAAAGAATTTGGCGTTCGGGATAAAATTTATATAGCAGATAAACTTCCTATTTGGGACGTCGATTCAAAAGAAAAAGCTCGTTCTATTTTTAAAACTCAACTTGAACGTTTGCAGACAGACTATATAGATTTTTATCTTCTTCATGCTTTGTCAAAAAGCCATTGGGAAAAAGTAAAAAAGCTTGACCTTTTGAGTTTGCTTGATGAATTAAAAGATGCTGGAAAAATCCGTCATCTTGGGTTTTCTTTTCATGATACGCCTGATGTGTTTGAAAAAATTATTGACGAATATCCTGCCGCTGAATTTTGCCAAGTTCAGTACAACTATATTGATGGCGATGTTCAAGGTGCTACAAAAAATATTGAATATGCTGCGGAAAGAAATATCGGAACTATTGTAATGGAACCTCTCCGGGGCGGACTTCTTGCAACGCCTCCAAAGGGAATAATTGATATATTTTCTCATGCTGAAAAACCCAGAATGCCGGCGGAGTGGGGATTGCGTTGGGTTTTAGAAAACCAAGAAGTTGTATGTGCTTTAAGCGGGATGTCTACTGCCGAGCAAGTTATAATGAACTGTGCGGCTGTTTCTAATGCAAAGCCAAATTCGATGCCATTAAGACAGCTTAAAATTGTTGAAAGAGCTGTAGAATGGTTTAAACAGCGTATTATGGTTTCTTGCACAAGTTGTCGCTATTGTATGCCTTGTCCAAAAAATGTAGATATTCCGTCTATATTTTCTGAATGGAACCGCATGGCTATGACAGGTGCGCTAGAAAACGGTCCTGCTGTTTCTGCAATTTACAATAAAATTCAAAAAGACGGTCATGGGGCTGAACTATGTGTTGTATGTCGTAAGTGTGAATCTTTATGTCCGCAGAAAATCAAGATTGCAGATAAGCTTGCAGAAGCAAAAAAAGCTTTTAAGAGTTAATAACTTTTTATTTGTGCAATATTTCAGTTAAAACAGGGGTTTTTAGTATTTGGTATTGACAATTAGAACTTTTTGACATAATTATCAATAATGACTTTAAATTTTAGAAAAATCATGGAATTTATTATTGTTTTTTTGTGCGTTTAAAGGCTCGTAAAAACATAACTTCGCTGCAAAGCTTTTGATTTTTCGATTTTGCATTTTTCGGAGGAACACTAACGAAGTGAAAGGTTGTTCTGTTTCTATTAATCATGTGTCAAAAAGTTTTGGAACATTTCATGTACTTGAAGATGTTGATTTTACTATTAAGCAAGGTGAGTTTTTTTCACTTTTAGGTCCTTCTGGATGTGGCAAAACTACATTATTGCGTATTATTGCGGGTTTTGAATTTCCTGATAGCGGTGCTGTTCTTTTTGACGGCAAAAATATAATACCGATTCCTGCAAATAAAAGGCAATCAAATACTATTTTTCAAAATTATGCTCTTTTCCCGCATCTTTCTGTTTACGAAAACGTTGCTTTTCCGTTGCGTATTCGTAAAGAAGAAAAAAAAGTAATTGACGATAAAGTGTGCGAATATTTGCACATGGTTCAGCTTGATGCGCATATGAATAAAAAACCGAATCAACTTTCCGGCGGACAGCGTCAGCGTGTTGCTATTGCGCGCGCTTTAATTAATGAACCCCATGTGCTTCTTCTTGATGAGCCATTGTCTGCTCTTGATGCAAAATTGCGTTCAAATTTGCTTGTTGACCTAGATGAACTGCATGATAAAATCGGAATAACTTTTATTTATGTAACTCATGATCAGTCTGAAGCACTTTCCGTTTCCGACAGAATTGCTGTAATGAATCAGGGAAAAGTGCTTCAAATTGGAACTCCGTTTGATATTTATGAAAGACCCGCAACTGAATTTGTTGCTAAATTTATCGGCGAAACGAATTTGTTTGCGGCGCGTGTTGAAACTTGCACAAAAATGGAAGAAGTCGAAGATGATCAAGCCGAATACATGATTCGGCTTGATATTCCCGAATTTGAATCTCCTGTAATGGTTACTGATTATGAAGAAACAAAGCCCGGGCAAAAAATCTGCTTTACTGTGCGTCCTGAAAAAATCCGTATTACATTAGATAAGCCAAATACAACACGTGATGATATTAATATTTTTAAAGGGGTTGTTGACGAGCCTGTTTATTCAGGGTTTCAGACTAAATTTTATGTGCGTCTTGAAAACGGCACTTTGGTAAAAGTTTTTAAGCAGCATACAAATTATCTTGATAACGGACCTGAAATTGAGTGGAAAGACAACGTTTTTGTGTCTTGGAGCGCGAATGACGGGTATATTGTGGAGGACATTGACCAATGAGCGATTTTTCTTCTGCAAAACTGTTTGAAGAATCAGAAATGGATATTCAACCGGAAAAGAATCAAAATCCGGAAAAAATAAAAAAAGGTTTTGGTACATTTGCTTCGCGTTCTCGTAATACTGTCGGTGCTTTATATGCATGGCCGATGGGTTTATGGTTTTCTTTATTTTTTATTGTGCCTATTTTGATAATAATGCTTTACAGTTTTTTGAAGAAAGGACTGTATGGTGGCGTTGAATATAGTTTTACGCTTGATTCTTATATAAAGATGTTTAATTTGAGCTATTTCAAAGTTTTTATGCGCACTCTTTATATTTCTGCATTATCTACTTTGATTACTATTGTTTTGGCATTGCCGTGTGGCTATGCAATGGCAAGAAGTCGTCATCAAACCATTTTTCTGTTTATGATAATTATTCCGTTTTGGACTAATTCATTGATTCGCATTTTTGCATGGATGAGCATTCTTGGCAATGAAGGTTTTGTAAACCAGCTTTTTCGATTTATTGGTTTGACTGACAGTTATTTAAAGCTTCTTTACAATCAACAGGCGGTAATTTTAGTTTCTGTTTATATGTATTTACCCTATGCAATCCTTCCGATTTTTACAGCTGTTGATAAATTCGATTTTTCACTTCTTGAAGCTGCAAATGATTTGGGTGCAGGAAAATTCACCGCTATATGCAAAGTTCTTCTGCCGAACATTAAAAGCGGAATTATAACAGCTTTGATTTTCACATTTATTCCGATTTTTGGAGCATATACGGTGCCTCGTCTTGTAGGCGGCAAAGATTCGTATATGATAGGAAATATAATTGTTGATCAAGTGAATAAAACACGCAACTGGCCTTTGGCTTCAGCTTTTGCAGTGATCATAACTATTATAAGCACTGCTGCTGTTTTGTGGATGATGTCTTCGTCTAAAAAAGAAGCTGCATTGAATGCAAAAACAGCAGGAGGGTTTAAGTTGTGATTAAATCACCATATCGAGCAATTATTAACAGGTTAAACAAACAAAAACCGCTAACGGAATCTGCAAGACATGCAGAGCGAGCCGTTCAAAAAATAGATAGTGGGAAATTTTCATTTTCTAAATTTGTTCTAATTTTAACTCTTGTGTTTTTATTTCTTCCTCTTGTTATTATTGGCGTTTATTCTTTTAGTGCGGATAAGGGTGCTGAAATTACAAGATTTTCTCTTGTTTGGTATGAAAAGTTGTTGTTTGATTCAGGCGAACTTTGGGCTGCTCTTAAAAACAGTTTTATAATTGCTTTGAGCTCTGCTGCCGTATCTACTTTGCTTGGTACTTTAGCGGCAATCGGTATTAACTGGTATAAGTTCAAAGGTCGGCTTTATATTCAGACTGTCAGTTTTTTGCCAATGGTTTTGCCCGAAGTAATTATCGGCGTTTCTATGCTTGTTTTCTTTTTCGGTGTAGGAATAAAACTTGGAATGATGACAATTTTTATTGCGCATACAACTTTTTGTTTGCCGTTTGTTTTTTTGATGGTGCTTGCGCGTCTTGACGAATTTGATTTTTCCATTATTGAGGCTGCTCATGATTTGGGCGCAACGGAAAAACAAACGATGATTAGAGTAATTATTCCGGCAATAATGCCCGGCATTTTTTCGGGTTTTTTAATGGCTGTAACAATGTCGCTTGAAGATTTTGTAATTACGTTTTTTGTTTCAGGGCCGGGTTCAACTACGTTGCCACTTTATGTTTTCTCAATGATTCGTTTTGGCGTTTCTCCTGTAATTAATGCGCTTTCGTTTGTAATGATTCTTATTACAATGATTATTGCATATCTTCTTAGGAATTTTCTCAAAACAATTGCTGCTTCTCATTAAAATCATTAAAAATATTTTATGGAGGTTACGTTTTATGAAAAGACGTATATTTTCTAAAAGTTTGCATTTTTGTGCTGCTTTTGTTGCTGTTTTCCTGATTGTATTGTTTTCAGGATGTTCAAAAGATGATGGAAAAACTCTTTATCTGTTTAACTGGACTTATTACATGCCTGATTCTGTTGTCAAACAGTTTGAAAATGAATTTGGTGTAAAAGTAAAAATTGATAACTATGCGTCAAATGAAGAAATGTATGCTAAGCTTAAAGCAGGTGCAAGCGGTTATGATATTATATTTCCTTCTCAGGATTATGTTTCAATTATGATAAAAGAAGGAATGCTTAAAGAAATTGATCATTCAAAATTGACAAACAAAACCAATATAAGCGAGCTTGTTCTTGAAAAAGCTTTTTACGACCCGGGAATGAAATACAGTGTTCCGTATTGCATGGGTGCTGCTGGAATTGTTGTAAATCGTGAAAAAGTTTCAAATTACAGTAAAAGTTGGTCAATTTTTGCAGACAAAAGTTTGAATCAACGCATGAGTATGCTTGATGATATGCGAGAAGTTTTAGGTGCTGCGCTTATCTCGCTTGGTTATTCCATAAATACAACAAACGATGCTGAACTTGCAGAAGCTGTTGAATTGATAAACAAGTCGTGGAAGCCGAATTTAATAAAATTTGATGCGGAAGGTTTTGGAAAATCTTTTGCTTCTGGAGATTTCTGGGTTGTTCATGGATATGCGGAAGCTGTTTTTGATGAAGTGCCGGAAGAAAATTGGGGAAAAATAGATTTTTTCATTCCAGAAGAAGGCGGCCCAATGTATATTGATTCGATGTGTATTCTGAAAAACAGCAAACATTCGGATTTAGCAATGGAATTTATAAATTTTATTCATAGACCTGAAGTTTATGCAATGTTTTTGGATCAATTTAGATTTCCTGCTGGCGTAAACCCTTCTGCTGCGCAATATACGACTGAACTGCCGCATTATTCAGTCGAAGAGCTTTCAAAATGTGAAATTATAGATGATCTTGCTGAAAATCTTGTAAAATATTCTGAATTATGGGAAGAGATTCGGTTTGAGGACTAGGCGTTTTGCGTTTGGGTTGGAGCTACGGTTTGGGACTAATCTGGCAAAACGCCAAGTTTTCGTGAACGAAAACTTGAAGAATGGGCGTTTGGCTGGGAGTTATCTAAAATTTTTTGGGGATTAACCTAGCGAAACCCGTAGTTTGCGGCAAGCGCAAACTACAAGGCTTTTTGTGTTATGTGGATTTAATCTACAGCTTTGGGGTTGTGTTAGCGAAACTGCCGAGTTTTGCTTTTTTACAAAATCTTACTCAAGGCGATAATCTGTAGTTGCTAAACTTTTATCAACTTTTACAGTATGTCCATATAGAGTTTTATCCCAATTGGGAGTGTTTGATTCACAGAATTTGTAAAATGTGTCAGAAACAGCGATTGCAGAAATTGCTTTGCCAGCAGCTTTCGCGTCTTCAACGCTATGTTGTAATTTTGATGCTTCTTCAATAAGGTTCATATCAATTGCCATGAAACTCTCCTGTAAAAACTCGGTGTTTGTAAACAACGCCGAACATTGATATTTTTTATTACAGATTGTAAAAAATCTGAATGATTTCCCCCGAATGCCTTAATTGTAACATGAGAATTTTTTGTTGTCATGCTTTTTTTATCTAAAAACTCCATGTGAGTAAAAAAACTCTGCTAAAACTGAATTTTATTTTGGCAGAGTTCCTTTTTGTGGCGATTTAGTTTACGAACGCTATTTGTAATTCCATTTATGAATGAATAGTTGTTGTTTTTACAATAACGTCGTGTGCGCTTCCTTCGTTGATTGATGCTTGAGAAACAAGCGTGATTTTAGCTTTTTCTTGTAGCTCGGGGATTGAAACAGCACCACAGTTGCACATTGTATGTCTGATTTTGCTCATGGTTGTGTTTACGTTATCATGGAGACTTCCTGCGTATGGAACGTAAGAATCGACGCCTTCTTCAAAACTGAGTTTGTTTGCACCGCCCATATCGTAACGCTGCCAGTTTCTTGCTCGGTTTGAACCTTCTCCCCAATATTCTTTAACGTAATTGCCGTTTACAATGAGCTTATTTGTCGGGCTTTCATCAAAGCGGGCGAAATATCTTCCTAGCATAACAAAATCAGCCCCCATTGCGAGTGCAAGTGTCATATGATAATCATACACAATTCCACCGTCTGAACAAATCGGAATATAAATGCCTGTTTTTGCAAAATATTCATCGCGAGCTTTTGCAACTTCTATTATTGCTGTTGCTTGACCGCGTCCAATGCCTTTTTGTTCGCGTGTAATGCAGATTGAGCCGCCGCCGATGCCAACTTTTACAAAATCAGCTCCTGCTTCAGCAAGAAACATAAAGCCATCGCGGTCTACAACGTTTCCTGCTCCTAGCTTTGTGTTTGGCCACTTAGAGTGAATATCATGAAGTGCGATGCGCTGCCATTCAGTAAATCCCTCGCTTGAGTCGAGAGTCATAATGTCAACGCCTGCTTCAAGAAGCGCAGGAACTCTTTCCATATAATCGCGTGTATTAATGCCTGCACCTACAATGTAGCGATGTTGTTTATCAAGCAGTTCAAGCGGATGTTCTTCGTGGCTAGCATAATCTTTACGAAAAACCATATATTTAAGGCAGTTGTCGCTGTCTATTATTGGCAGTGAATTAAGTTTGTGTTTCCAGATAAGTTCATTTGCTTCTGAAAGTGTAATGCCGTCTTTTCCTGTAATAAGACCTGAAAACGGTGTCATGTATTCTGAAACTTTAGCGTTCATATCAGCAAAACCGATTCTGAAATCTCTGCTTGTAATAATTCCTTTGAGTTTTCCGTTTGGAGTTCCGTCTTCTGTTACTGCAATTGTCGAATGGCCTGTTTTTTCTTTTAAGGTAACAACATCTTGTAATAAATCATCAGGGCGAACGTTCGAGTCGGAAGTTACAAATCCTGCTTTGTGGCCTTTTACACGGGCAACCATAGCTGCTTGTTTTTCGATTGTTTGAGAACCATAAATAAAAGAAATGCCGCCTTCTTTTGCAAGTGCAATTGCAAGTTTATCGTCGGAAACAGACTGCATAACCGCAGAAACAAGCGGAATGTTCATAGAAAGTGCAGGTTTTTCGCCTTTTTTGAATTTAACAACAGGCGTCTTTAAACTAACATTTTCTGGAATACAATCTTTTGAAGAATAATTTGGAATTAGTAAATATTCAGCAAAAGTGTGAGAAGGTTCCTCGAAAAAATATGCCATAACAACTCCTTGCAAGTGCTTCTATAAATATATTTATGGAAAAGACATTATCAGAAAATGTCCTTTGTTTTTAAAACTTAATTTTGGTTTGATGTATAATTTGGGCGATTTTATCATGCTATAATTCTTTAAGTCAATGGAAATATTTGAAAAAGAGGATGTAAAAGTTTTACAGATTATCAAAAATCTGTTTTACGAGCTTTTTGAATGTATTGCCTCTGTCAAATTCATTTTTGAACATTCCAAAAGATGTAGCACCGGGCGAAAACACAATAACGGGTATTGCGTCTTTGTTTGTTGTTTTTGTATCAATTTTATCAAGTTCTGTTTTTAATGTTTTTAATAAACTTTCAAGATTATCAAAAGGTTTTGTTTTTATTGCTTTTGAAACAACGCTGTTTTTTGTTGCATTTGTATTTTTTAATAATTCTATAAATTTTTGAGTTGCAGTGCCCTCAAGAAGATAAAGAGTTTTAAGTTTTTTGCTTTTTAAGTTCTCATTTATGGCTTTAACAAGAGGTTCAAACGAACATTGCTTGTCTGTTCCACCCAAAATGAGAACAACAGGTTCTTCAAACGAAGATAACGCCGCTGCCGTAGCTTCCGGTACAGTTGCTGCTGAATCATTATAAAAACGAAATGATTTTTCTTGTGATGTTTTGTATTCAAAAAAACATTCAAGTCGATGCTCAATTCCGTTATATTCACTTAAAATATTTGCTGTTTCGTAAGAACTTACACCCATTATGCTTAAAACTGCGGCAGCTATAAGCATATTTTCTTTCATGTGAATGCCTGGTACTTTTAGTTTTGCGCCAAGCACTTGATTTTCTTTCCAGTTGATGTTTTGAAATGGTTTGATTTTTCTTGTACATTCAAAAAGCGGCACTTTTAGGTTCGGTTCAAAGAAAAAACCTGAACCGTCTTTTTCAAGCCATGCACCTTTTTTATTCTGTTTTGGAAAAAATTCAGTTTGGATTACATTTGTGTCGTAAAAAACAACGCTTCCTTTTGTTTCCGTTGCAAAAATTTCTCCCCATTTATCGTTTGCTTTGCAAAGAGTTGCGTCTGATGAAGTTTGATTTTTGTAGATAAGTTTTTTGTCTGCTACATAAGGTTCCATTGCACCGTACCAATTCTGGTGATCTGGTACAATTGTTGTAAGCACTGCAATTTTTGGTTTCAGCACGTTGCGCCCGCGCAAATCTGAAAGTTGCCAGCTTGAAAGCTCAAGAACAACCGGTGTGTTGCTTGTTGTTTTTTCAAAAAATGATAATGGACTTACTGTTATGTTGCCGCCTAAAAAGGAATTGAATCCCGCATTGCATAATCCAAAGTGAATCGCACTTGCTGTGGAAGATTTGCCTTTGCTTCCAGTAATTGCAATTATCGGAGCCGGACTGAATCGCAAAAAAATAGATAAATCTGTTTCAATATGTTTTGCTACTGCAAGATACGGATTGTTTTCAAATTTTACTCCGGGGTTTTTTATAACACAATCTGCTGATTTAAAATCTTCAATATCGTGCCTGCCAAGTACGAATCGAATATTTTTCATATTTACGCCGGAATATTTTATTGTTTCAATTGACGGTGCAAGTTCCGTTTCGCTTTTCATATCTGTTATTGTAACAAAAGCATTGTAGCGTGCAAAAAATAATGCTGATGCAATTCCTCCGCCGTTTAAGCCTAAGCCCATAATTGTTATATGCTTGTTTTTAATATCGTCAATAGAGTTGAATGCGCATTTTGAGTCATAAAAATGTTCAAAGTTCATGCACGACTCGTTTTTAATACAGCACGATTTTTAAAACGAATAATCGCAAGTTCAAACAGTTTTTCTATAAGTTCCGAATAATTAAGTCCCGAAGCTTCGCACATTTTGGCAAACATACTTATTGAAGTAAAGCCGGGGATTGTATTGATTTCGTTTAAGTAAAAATTGTCTGTTTTTTTATCAAGGAAAAAATCTACACGAGCAAGTCCTGTAAGGTCAAGCACACGATATGCTTTTTTTGATATTTCGCGAACAGTGCGAAGGTGAGCATCATCTAAATCTGCAGGAATAAGAAGCTGTGCACCGTTTGGATCGTTGTATTTTGCATCGTAATCGTAAAAACTATGACTTGAAACGACTTCACCGGGCGTATATGCCGTAAATTCGGTGTTTCCTGTAACAGAACATTCAATTTCTCTAGCTTCTATAAACGGTTCAATTAAAATTTTATCGTCCCATAAAAAAGCTTCTTTTACACTATCTTGCAGTTCTTTTTTGTTTTCAGCTTTTGAGGCTCCAACTGAACTTCCTGCACAACAAGGTTTTACAAAAACAGGATAAGTAAAATCTCTTTCAACATTTTTTACGATATTCTGCCATAAATCTTCGTTTTCATATTCATAACGACGCACGCAAACGAAGGGCACAACAGGAAGTCCTGCATGAATCCAAATCTGTTTTGTTTTTTCTTTGTCCATTGAAACGGCACTTGACATAACGCCGCCGCCAACATATGGAATATTTGCTGTTTCAAAAAGACCTTGAATAGCTCCGTCTTCTCCATATGAGCCGTGTAAAACAGGAAAAGCAACATCGACAGGCAGGTTTTTTGCTCCAAAATTTGAACCGACAGTAATTAAACCGCCATCCGTTCCGCCGCCGGGAATAATGGAAACAACCATATCTTGATTTTGAGTTATTGAGAGAGTTTCGTTTTTGTTAGATTTGACTTTTTGTACTTCATTAGCGGACTGCAAATACCAGCGTCCTGCTTTTGTAATTCCTATAAGCAAAACGTTATGTTTTTTTGTGTCAATATTTTGAACAACAGCCGTAGCTGAACGCACCGATACTTCATGCTCGCTTGATTTGCCACCGTAAAGAATCGCAATGTTCATAAATTTTCCTCCAAGTGTTTTGAATAGCCCATTTCTTTTAATGCTGATTTTGCTTCTTCAATTTCATTGTATGGTGTTGCTGTTTCGTTGTATATAATAGAATTTTCATGTCCTTTGCCGAGCAGGAGCACAAGGTCGTCTTTTTTAGCAAGGCTGAATGCTTTGCGGATTGCTTTTGGTCTATTGTTTATTAAAAACAGATTCAAGTTTTCTGTTTTATTTGAACAGCCTGCGGCAATTTCTTTTAATATTGCAGTTGAATCTTCTTTTCGCGGATCTTCATCTGTTAAAATTATTATGTCAGCATATTTTGATGCAATGCTACCTTGTTCAGAGCGTTTTTTTGTATCGCGTTCTCCTGCAGAACCAAAAAGTGCAATGATACGCCCGCTGCGAGCATGAACTTGTTTTTCTAAGGGTGCAAAAATTGTTGTAAATGAAGATGGTGTGTGCGCATAATCAACTATAACTTCAAAAGGTTGTCCCTTATCAATTACACTCATTCTGCCTGTAACAGATTTTAATGTATTCCACCATTCAAATATTGTGCGTTCGTCAATGTTGCATGCAGAAGAAACTAAAATTGTTGCGGCAAGTGCATTATATATATTGAATGCTCCGCGCACGGAAAGTTCTGTTTGTTGTGTGTACAAAGTTTCTGTTTTAGATGCGCTTTTATGAATATGCTTGATTGTGCATTTTTCGCCGTTGTTTGTTTTTTTTATATTTTGTGCAACAAAAAAATCTGTTATTGAGCTTGGTACTTTTGGAAATTCTTTTAGAGAAAAACCTAAAACTTTGTGATTTGTCTTTTCTGCAAAAAAACAAGCAGCTTCATCGTCTAAATTGACTGCACCTGTAGCATTTATAATTTCTTCATTTGCTGAACCGAATAACTTTTTTTTGTGGTCATGTTTGTCTAAAGCTTTGAAAAGGTTTGCTTTATCTGATTTATATTGTTCTAATGTTCCATGAAATTCAAGATGTTCATGAGTTACATTTGTAAAAGCGACATAATCAAAAAGAATGGAACCAAGTCTGTTTGTTTTTTCAGAAAGACCGTGAGATGAAGATTCTATTACAGCGTGTGTGCAGCCGTTTTGAATCATTTCGTAAAGTTTCGCACAAATTATCGGAGCTTCTGGTGTAGTTTGATGTTCAGGATTTGGCAATGCATTTCCGCCGACAGAATATTCAACTGTGGAAATAAAACCGCATTTTTTTCCGGCTTTACGCAAAAGTTGCCATATAAAAGATACTGTTGTGCTTTTTCCTTCTGTGCCGGTAACGCCAAAAATAACAAGCTTTTTCGATGGAAAATCATAAAATGATTCTGAAATTGCAGCCATTACAAAACGGCTGTTTTCTACATGCAAAAAAACAGCATTGTTGGCTTGCTCGTTGATGTTGGTCGGAAGTTCACCTTGATAAACAACAGCTTTTGCTCCGTTTTTTAATGCAGAATCTATAAAACGGTTGCCGTTTGTATGTATTCCTGGCAAAGCAAAAAACAAATAACCATCCTTTACCGCTCTTGAGTCAAAAGCTAATCCTGTTATTTGTACATTTCTACAAGATGAGGGACAGTCAATATTTGCCGGTTCAAGTATCTGATACAATGATTTCTGCATAATAAGATTTTAGCGTTTCCGTCATGGTTTTGCTAGTAGTTATGTAGAGTTCGGTTCTAAAAAGTGAAACTTACATAAAACAGCTTTGTTCTCATAACATATCAATGTGTTGATTTTTAGAAAATAATATTTTTAGGAGTGTATTAAAATGAAAAAAATTGCAATAGGTTTGATTTTTTTGCTTGTTTGTAGCGTTGCTGCATTTTCACAAAGCAACAACCGAACGATATCTGTATCAGGCTCAGGTTCGGTAAAAGTTCCTGCTGATACGGCAAGGTTGACTTTTTCGGTTATTACAAAAGAAGCAACGGCACTTAATTCTGTTCAAAATAATGCAGTTAGAATGAACAAAGTATATGATGCTCTAAAAAATGCAGGAATTCCAGACACGAGCATTTCAACATCAAATTATAGTTTGTATCAAGAATCAGTTTACAAAGACGGAAAAAGTGAACACGGCCTTTATGTTACGTCAAACAATATTGTTGTTATACTTGATGATGTAGAAAAATCAGGATTTGTTATTGATACTGCAATTTCTGCAGGCGTAAACAGAATGAACGGGATTTCATTTTTTGTAAAAGATTCAAATGCGGCGTTAAACGAAGCTCGTGTTTTAGCATTTAAACAAGCAAAAGAAAAAGCAGAATTATATGCAAAAGAAGCGGGTTGCAAACTTGGCAGAGTTTTGTCAATTTCGGAAAATGATAATGTTTCTTTTGCTACAAGAGAAACTATGGATGCAAAAATGTATTTATCAGAAAATTCAACTACAATTCAAGCAGGAGAAGATAAAATCATTGCTTCTGTTTTTGTTGTTTTTGAATTGAAATGAAATTTTGTCATATTTGCAAAACCGGCTAAAGTGCTGTGGTTGATGTGAGATTTTAATTGCTGGTTGTTTTAATTTTTGATAGACTTATCTTATGGAACAGATTTTAATTGTTGATAGCACAAACGACACATCTGCACAGAACCTGCTTGAAGAGTCGGGATTAAACGTTTCCGTTTTAAGAAATGTAACCCAAGCTATTGAGTGGCTTCAGCGAAATAAATGTGCTCTTGTAATTTCCGAAACAAATTTTCAAGACCATACGGGTTTTTTTCTTGTTCGTTTTATTCGCAAAAAACTTGGAGATTGGCGTATGCCTTTTGTGTTTTTAAGCACTAAGCGTTCAACAAAATATAAAGTGCATGGGTTAAAAAACGGTGCAACCGATTATATAACAAAACCATTTGTGCACGAAGAGTTTTTAGCTCGTGTTAGAGTTCAGCTTAGAATTGGGACGCTTCTCCAAAATTCCAAAAAGAAATCCGATGATAATGAACCGAAAGGACTTAATCCTGCGCTTGAGCTTAAAGAACCTTATAATTTTGGGCCTTTTACTGTAAATTACAAGCAAGTTAAATTAGAAAAAAACGGCAAAGTTATAGCACTAACTTTACAAGAATTTAAAGTTTTAACATATCTAATAGAAAAATCTAATCAAGCTGTAAAAAAAGAAGAACTTCTTGATAACTTATGGCAATATGATGCTGTAATTGGACTTCGTACAGTTTACACACATATTTCGTGGCTTCGCGACAAATTGCGCACGGATGAAAAACCGGGCGGTTACATAAAGACAATTCGACAAATTGGATATATGTTTGTTCCGGAAGGGCTCGAAAAATGAATAAATTATAAAAGTATCGTTCGTTTCGAGATTTCTACTTGATAGAAATGCAAAATGCTTTAAGTTCATTGCAAAAAAGCAAATAATATTCTATTATACAGCGGCTTATTTATTTTTGAGGAGATTTTATGCAAATTACTCTTGAACATTTGAAACGAACCTACACAAGCAATTCGGGGCAAGTTACTGCAGTTCAAGATATTTCACTTTCAATTCCCTCAAATACAATTTACGGAATAATCGGCAAAAGCGGTGCCGGAAAATCTTCGCTTGTGCGTCTTATAAGTTTGCTTGAAGCTCCGGATGAAGGTGCTGTGTATTATGATAATCGTCGTGTAGATAATCTTCCTAAAAAGGAACTTATAGAACAAAGACGAAAAACTGGAATGATTTTCCAAAATTTCAATTTATTCAGTTCGCGTACAGCTGCAAAAAACATAGCTTATCCGCTTGAAATTTGTGGAACTCCTAAAAACGTAATAAAAGATCGCGTTGAAGAAATGCTTGCTCTTGTAGGGCTTGAAAACAAAGGGAATGCACCTATAAGCACACTTTCCGGCGGACAAAAGCAACGAATTGCAATAGCGCGCGCACTTGCAGCAAAGCCCGATATTCTTTTTTGTGATGAAGCGACTAGCGCACTAGATCCTCAAACAACGCGCTCGATTCTTTCCTTAATAAAAGAAATTCAGAAAAAAATGAACTTGACTGTTGTAATGATTACGCATCAAATGGAAGTTGTGCGCGATGTTTGCAGTCTTGTGTCTGTGCTTGATTTTGGAAAAGTTGTTGAACAAGGTAATGTTGCAGATATTTTTACAAATCCAAAATCGGCAGTTACAAAGGATTTTATTTCAACAATGCCTTCAAAAACCGAAATGATTGAAGATGAACCTACTGTTATGCGCTGGTCTAAAGATGGTGGCAAATATACACTTCGTTTTGTCGGAAGTCTTACAGGCGAACCTATTTTAAGCAGAGTTTCGCGTAAATTCAACATAGAATATAACATACGCGCAGGCGGTATTCAGCATTTGCCCGAAAAAGATATAGGCACTTTAATCACTGATATAAATGGAACTGAAGAAGAAGTCGCAAAAGCTCTCGATTTTTTGCGCCAAGAAGGTGTTATTGTGCAGGAAGGTAAATAAATGAATCAGATTTTTTATTTAGTGGGTACAGCTACAAAAGAAACGCTCGCTATGGTCTTTTTTTCAACAGCTTGTTCACTCGTTTTGGGCTTTCCACTTGGAGTTTTGCTTTGTGTTACAGACTCTGTTTCCGGTATTTCGCCGAAACCTGTCGCAAATCAAATTTTAAGCCGCATTGTAAATGTGCTTCGTTCATTTCCGTTTATAATTCTTATGATTTTGCTTTTTCCACTCTCGCGTCTTATTGTCGGAACAAGTATAGGTACTAAAGCTGCAATTGTTCCGCTTTCTATTGCAGCAGCACCTTTTGTTGCACGTATTATTGAAACTTCGCTGAAGGAAGTTGACCCCGGTGTAATTCAGGCTGCAAAAGCAATGGGCTCAACAAATATGCAGATAATTCTAAAAGTGCTAATACCTGAATCAATGCCGTCGCTTGTTTCAGGTATTACGCTTACAATAATCAACTTAATTGGATATTCTGCTATGGCTGGTGCTATTGGCGGCGGCGGTCTTGGCGATCTTGCAATTCGTTACGGTTATCAAAGATTCCGCACGGATATAATGGTCTGTGCTGTAATTGTTATTCTTGTTCTTGTTGAATTAATTCAGCTTGCAGGAACTGCCATTTCAAACAAAATGATGAAACGTCGCTGAATCGAAATTTGTTATAGATTCGCAGCACGAATAAATGTGCTCAAAATACAAAGCTTGCGTTGCATGCTTATATATAAAGTTCTGTTTTTTAGCAGGAGTAAAAATGAAAAAATTATTAACAATTATTGCAGCTTTGTTCGCTGCGACCTTTCTTTTTGCCGCCGGTGCAAATGATACGGATTCTTCGGTGCTTGTAGTCGGAGCAACGCCGGAACCACATGCAGAAATGCTTAAACTTATTGCTCCGGATTTATTAGAGCAAGGAATTACGCTTAAAATTGTTGAATTTACAGATTATGTAACACCAAATACAGCCGTTGAAGACGGACAGATTGATGCAAACTTTTTCCAGCATATTCCTTACATGGAAACATTCAATGCCGAAAAAGGCACAAATCTTGTTAATGCTGGAGGAATTCACATTGAGCCGGTTGCGCTTTATTCTAATAAAATATCTTCTATAAAAGATATAAAACCGGGTTCAACTATAGCAATTCCAAACGATCCTACAAACGAAGGCAGAGCTTTGCTTCTTCTTCAGGCCGCCGGACTCATTCAGCTTGATCCGGAAGCAGGTATTACAGCAACACCGCTTGATATTACAGTTAATTTTAAGGCTATAAAGTTTCGAGAAATTGAAGCAGCTTCTTTGCCGCGAGTCTTAAAAGATGTAGATGCAGCCGTTATCAATGGAAATTATGCGATTCCGGCAGGTTTGAGTGCAGCAAAAGACGGTCTTGTTGTTGAAGGCAAAGATTCACCCTATGTTAATATAATTGCAGTAAAAGCAGGCAAAGAAAAAGATCAACGTATTGTTGCATTGGTTAAAGCTTTGCAAAGTCAAAAAATCAAAAACTTCGTTAAAGAAAGATACCCTGCCGGCGAAGTTGTGATAGTTTTCTAAGATTTATCTTTGTAGTTAAGATGTAAGATTATGTAAATACCTTTACCACAAACGCGGTAGCGAGATTCTGAATTGTAAAAACAGCTTAGCCTTGCGGTTTTACAGATGTTTTTACTCTTTCGGAATCTCGCTTTTGCTATGCTGCAAAGTTGTACAAAAACTTGGCATTTCGCCAATATGCAGTTACGAAATGCTTAAACCAAAGAAAGCACTTTTGTTGGACATTCCGGCACGCAGTCGCCACATGCTGTACAAAGTTCATAATCAACAACAGGAAGTCCGTCTACAATATGAATCGCATTTTTTGTGCATATGCGTTCGCATTTTCCGCATTTTATGCAGCCTCTTTTGCAATTTTTAATTATTGCAGGTTTGTTTTGCGAACGGTTTGAACAATTTACGCGCACTCCTTTTTTAGAAACAGAAACACGGGAAATTATTTTCTGAGGACATTCTACAACGCAGACTCCGCAACCTGTGCATTTTTCCTCATCAACATGAGCAATTCCATCTTCTTTTATAGAGATTGCTCCAAACTTGCACACGTTTACGCAGTCGCCAAAGCCAATACAAGCCCAGCTACACATTTTTGTGCCGTTTATGCTCTGTTTTGCAGCTGCACAAGATTTTATGCCTATGTATTCGCCTTTTACGGCAGAATATTCGTTTGAGCCGGCACAAGCGATAACTGCAACTTTTTGATCAAAGGAAGCATTTTCTCCCATTATTTTTGCAATTTTTTGAACAGTTGATGCACCGCCGGCTGTACAACCGTCAACAGGAGCAAGTTTTTTTGCACAAGCAGATGCAAATCCGTCGCAGCCTGGAAAACCGCAGCCTCCGCAATTTCCTCCCGGTAAAACAGAACGAATATTTTCAATTAGTGGATCAACAGGTACATAAAAAGCTTTCTTAAAAATGCCGAGCAAAACACCCAAAACAAACGACAGAACAAATGCAATAACAATCGTATAAACAATAGTCATTTGAATTACCTCACTTTATAAGTCCGGCAAATCCGCCGAAAGCCAATGACATTAAAGATGCTGCAACAAACAATATTGGCGTTCCTCTAAGAAAAGACGGAACAGGTGCGATTTTGATTCTCTCCCGAATTCCGGACATGAGAACTAATGCCATTAAAAAACCGAATGCGGAACCAACGGCATATACGATTGATTCAACAAATGAATGTTGCTTTGATATACAGTTCAGCGTAACTGCAAGTATTGCGCAGTTTGTTGTAATGAGCGCCAGATATACGCCCATTGAACTATAAAGAGCCGGTGCTGATTTTTTCAGATAAAACTCAACAAGTTGCACCAAGCTTGCAATAACAAGAATGAATGTTAAAGTTTGCAAAAAAGTCAATTCAAAAGGTTCCAGTACAAAATGATAAAGCGGATAAGTTACAGCAGTTGCAAGCACAATGACAAAAGCGGTTGCGAATCCCATGCCTGACGCTTTAGAAACATCTGTAGTCATTCCGATAAAAGGGCATAATGCAAGAAACTGAATAAGTACAACATTGTCTACAAGCATTGATGAAATAAAAATCTTAAAAAGCTCATTCATTTTCTTTCTCCTGTTACAGATTTTATAGCATTTGTAATTGCAATAAACATACCAAAAACAAAGAAGCCGCCGGCAGCTTTGCTAAAAAAACCTATACAGTAGCTTTCAGGAATAATCTGTATGCTCAAAATTGTTCCCTCGCTTAAAAGCTCGCGTACAAACGAAATACCACATAAAACCCAAGTATAGCCAAGCCCCATACCTAAAGCATCTAAAGCAGCATTTACAGGCGGCTGACTGAATGCAAAAGATTCAACACGTCCCATAATAATACAGTTGACAACAATTAACGGAATAAAAACCCCCATTGCAGCCGAAAGTGCAGGCAGGTATGCTTGCATAAGCAAGTCAACAATAGTTGTAAAAGATGCAATAACAACAATAAAAATCGGAATGCGGATAGAATTTGGAATAAAACGCCTGAAAATACTAATAATTAATTCGCTCATAACAAGCACAAACGTCATTGCAAGCCCCATTCCAAGCCCATTTGTAAGTTTTGTCGTAACAGCCAAAGAAGAACAAAGTCCTATCATTAGCACAAGCAGTGGGTTTTCCGCAAGAAGACCGTTTGTAAATATTTTCATTTTTTCTTTCATTTTGCGTTCTCCTCAATAACAGCTTTTCCTTCAATTACAGCAGCTTTGACAATTTCTGCAATTCCCTTAGCGGAAATTGTAGCACCGGAAATTACGGCTATGTCTTTTCCGACAACAAAATCGTCGGAAAAAGTTTTGCCTCTATATTGATCCATGTAACCGCCTTCTTTTGCTTTTTGTCCAAAACCTGGAGTATCAGTTAATTCGAGAATAGCTGTTCCTGTTACGGCATATGAAATATCAACGCCGACTAAAATTAAAGCTTTGTCATAAGTTGGACCTGTAGCTTCTACAACAACGCCCAAAATAGAGCCGTCTTTATTTTTTGCAAGATTTACGCTTTTAAAAACGACAGAACCGTTTTGATTCTGAAAATTTTCAACAGGTTCAAATTTTTTAGCTTCTGCAAAAACTTGCTTCATTGCAACGGCAGATTCCGTCATTTTTTTTTCTGCAATTACAGGAGCTGTCAAGCTGTTTACAAATGCAAGAGAAACGCAAGATATAACTGAAAAAACAGCTAAAGTAAATCCTAATTTTAATGGTTCTTTCATTTAGAAGCACCTCTCTTTGATGTGCCGTAAATTCGCCCTGTCAATTTGTTCAAAAAAGGCACGAGCGTATTCATTATTAAAATGCTGAACATAACTCCCTCCGGATAGCCGCTAAATTTGCGAATAAGGGCTGTAATTAAACCGCAGCCAAAACCGAAAATGATTCTGCCTTTTTTTGTAACAGGTGTAGTTGCATAATCTGTTGTCATAAAAACCGCACCAAACAAAAGTCCACCCGACATAAGCTCAAAAAGCACATTGCCGGAACAAATACCGTTTTCTCCGGAAAAAAGCCAGCCGAAAGTAACAACAGTTAAAATCATCGCTAAAGGCGCACGCCAATCTATTATTTTTGTGAAAACAAGAAAAATAAAAGCAACAAGAATTAGCAAAGCACTTGTTTCTCCAATACAACCACCTGTCGTGCCTAAAAACAAATCTATAATAGAAACTGAATTTTCACCAAGCGCAAGCGGAGTTGCTGAAGATATTGCATCCGTAGATGTAGTTACCGTGTCTATAACAAAAGACGGATTTTTCCAAGTTCCCAATAATTTTGGAAAACTAACAAAAAGAAAAGCTCGTCCTGCTAATGCCGGATTAAAAATATTTGCACCCAAACCGCCGAAAAATTCTTTTGCAATAACAATTGAAACAAAAGAAGCGATCATTAATATCCATAGCGGCAGCTCCGGCGGAAGCACCAGCCCCAACATAAGACCGCTTACAAGCGCAGAACAATCACTTGAACGCACCGGTTGTTTTGTCAATTTGCGGAACAAAAACTCAAAAACAACACTTGAAACACTTGTTATAAGTAGCGTTAAAAATGCATTAATACCGAACAATACAACGCCAAAAATACATAAAGGCAAAAGTGAAAGAACAACAGTACACATGATTTTTTGAGTTGTAAGCGCAGAAGAAATATGAGGGCTTGAAGAAAGATAAATCTCGTTTACATCAGATGGTGCACTCATTAAACGGCTCCTTTTTAGCTGAAATCTGTGCTTTTGCTTTTTCCATAGCAGCACATGCTTTTATTTTGCCTAGTCTGAAATACTGAACTAAACGTACTTTTGCAGGGCACACAAACGAACATGAACCGCATTCCATGCAATCCATTAGACCATATTTTTTAGCAGAATCAATATCCTCAGCTTTAATGGATCTAAGCATCATAACCGGAGTTAAACCGCAAGGACATGAATTTATGCAGTTGCCGCAACCGATGCAAGGTGTTTCTGCAAGAAGCGAAACTTCTTTTTCCATAAGAAAAAGAACTCCGGATGTATTCTTCTGCACAGGGAACATAGCATTCAGCATTGAAAAACCCATCATCGGGCCCCCGCTGATTATTTTTTTTACTCCGGGGTTTAGTTTAATGACTTCAGGGATTAAATCGCCAATCAAGGTGCCGATAGGAACACGCAAATTTTTTGCAACTTCACAACCACTGCCGGAAATTGTAAGAGCTCTATCAACTAAAGGCTTTCCAAGTCGAAATGCGTCTGAAATTGCAATAAGAGTTCCGACATTTTGAACAACACAGCCAACATCAGCAGGCAATTTTTTTGACGGAACTTCACGTCCTAGTATTGCTTTTATAAGCACCTTTTCTCCGCCTTGTGGATATTTTGTTTCTACAAGTTGGACTTCAATATTTTGTTTTTCACTTTTTGCAATAATATTTTTCAAATGTTCAGTCGTATAAGATTTGTTATTTTCAACCGCAATAATCGCACGTTTTGCACCTGTTAAATGCATAGAAATAGAAAGACCATCTATAATTTTTTCAGCTTCTTCAATAAGCGAACGTTCATCTATAGTTAAATATGGTTCACATTCAGCTGCATTTGCAATAATACAATCAATCGGTTTTTCGGAAGGTACATTAAGTTTTACATGTGTCGGAAAAGCAGCACCGCCCATGCCGACAATTCCGCAAAGACGAATTCTGTCTATTGCTGTAGTTTTATCGCACTCAAACGGATTCAGTGGCTCAAGATAATTAGTACGCTCCGTTCCATCTGCTTCAATAATTACACATAATGATTCTGTATTTCCCGTTACAAGGCGAGGTTCTATTTTTTTTACGATACCGGCAATCGAAGCATGAACCGGTACGGAAAAAGCGCCTGTTCCGTCGGCTATTATTTGACCTTTGGCAACAGAATTTCCGACTGTAACGCACGGTACATTTGCAGCACCGCCTTGCGTTACAGGAATTGCAACAGTCTTTGTAGACGGCATAGCATCTTCAATAGCATAAGCTGAAGAAAGATGCTTGTTCTCCGGCGGATGTATGCCGCCGCTAAATGTTGGTAGATTCATGATGTTTTATTATACAACAAAATTTTATGTTTTGCAAAGTGTGGCTTTTTTTTAAATTTGTTCAAGAGTTTTTCTAAATTTTCTAAAAACGATGAAGTGTAATTGCTTCTACAGGACAAATTTCATGGCAACAAAAACAATGAAGGCATTTTTTGCGGTCAAACATATTTATGCGAGCAGTTTTTGCAGGATTTTTAAAAGGCGAGGTTTTTATTTCATCTTCGGAAATGCCTTCTGCATATTTAGAAAATTTCAAAATATGTACAGGGCATATTTCTATGCAACGTCCGCATAATATACATTTTTTTGTATTAAAGCGTGGTGTTTTTACAAAAGCAAGCTTTGCAGCTGAATTTACAAAACCGGGTAACATTCGCTGAAGTGTAACAGTAGCGGCTGAATTTTGAACAGCTTTAAACTTTTTTGTATTAATTTTGAGTTCTTCGATATTTGCACCGACTGTAATAATTTCTTCAGGGGAATCAAGCCAACGGTGCCGGTCAAGCGCATCTTTTAGGTTTACAATATTGTTGGGGTTGTAACCTACAAGTTCTGCGCAAACCCAGTCCAAAGCAAGAATATTGTCAGAAGATGCCAAAAATCCGAGTTTTATTGGGTCGCCGTTTCCAGGTCCGCCTTGACCTTCCATGCCAACAATTGCATCCATAATGGCATATTGCGCATTTGCGGCAATGTTCAAATCTGTTAAAAAAGCACCAAAATCTTTCTTGTCGGAAAATCTATAATGAGCTTGAGCCTTTTTCAAACCGACAACAAGCCCGAACAGATTTTTCATAGCTCCGGTATAAGACATAAATTGATGACTTTTTAATTTTGAAACAGAAACAACAATATCAGCTAAAGAAAACGCTTCGGCAAAATCTACAACTTTAACGATTTTTCCTTCAGGACAAGCAATAAGGTTCCTACCTGAAAATTCAACCCATTCACCGCCGTTATTAATAATTGCATTATACATACCTGTAGTTTTTGCTGCATAAGTCGGATTTGCAGTTGCAGGAGATTCACCTACAATAACACGTTTTGCACCAAGTTTGACAAAAGCTTTTACGCAAGCAGCAACAACAACAGGATGTGTGCATACGGCAGCTTCCGGCTTTTTAGGAGAAAGGATATTTGGTTTTAAAAGTACTGTTTTGCCTGTTACATTCGGCGGCGGTGCATATTCAAACAATTGTTGAACGGCTGCATAAACCTCGTCAAAATTGTATTCTGCACATTTTTGTAGCGCAACTTTTTTTGTCATACAGGAAACATCTCCATTTTTTCTAGGAAGCAACATATAACATAGAAGCATGAGTTTATCAAGTATCAAATTACGACAGCTGATTGTTAAGGATTGATGATAAAGTGAAACCATGTTGCAAAAAGCAGAAATTTACCTCATAATTCGCTATTATGAAAATCTCAGATATTCTCAAAAAAAAGAAATTATTGGTTTCTTTTGAAACATTTCCGCCCAAACCGTCCGCAGATGAATCTACTTACAAGTCGATTGTGGATGCGACACTTGAGCTTTCAAGCTTGAATCCCGATTTTATGAGCGTTACTTACGGAGCAGGCGGCGGCACAAGTTCAAACACAGTGGACATTGCCGCAAAAATCAACAATGAAGGCTCTGTTCCAGCACTTGCACATTTAACATGTATTTCTTCTACAAGGGAACAAGTTGCAATTGCAGTACAAAAGCTCAAAGAATCCGGCATTAAAAACATTCTCGCCTTGCGTGGTGATATTCCTCAAAATTCGGATTTTATACCGCCGAACCATTACAAATACGCATACGATTTAATCAAAGAATTAAAAGAAACGACAGATTTTTGCATTGGCGCAGCATGCAACCCTGAAGGACATCCTGAAAGCACGAATAAAGATGTCGATCTTGATAACTTAAAGAAAAAAGCAGATTTAGGTTGTTCGTTTTTGACGACACAAATGTTTTTTGACAATAATATGCTATATAATTTTTTGTATCGCGCACAGCTTAAAGGTATTACTCAACCTGTTTTTGCAGGCATTATGCCTGTTACAAATGCGGCTCAAATAAAGCGCATGATGGCACTTTCAAATGCATTTATGCCGCGAGAACTTTTACATCTTATTGAGAAATTCGGTTCTTCAAACGAAGCTATGAAACAAGCAGGAATTGATTATGCAACACATCAGATTATTGACCTTATAAGCAACGACGTGCGCGGTATTCACATTTATACAATGAATAAACCGGATGTTGCGCGTTCAATTATGAATAATATTTCAAGCATTGTTTCTTCGCAAAATGATTCTACCGAATGAATTGAATTGATTTTGATGAAAAGATGCATTTGTTGAATTTACTTTGTGCGTAAATTTAAAGGAATTTAAATGAATTTTAATGATTTTTTTCAAGATAAAATAAAAAAACATCAGCCTATATTTTTTGACGGCGCAATGGGTACAGTAATACAAACGCTACAATCAGGCGAGAAAGTTTCGCTTGTCGATTATTCACTTTCTGAAGAATTGCATTATAACGCTCCTGATGAACTTTCAATTACTCACCCTAAGCTCATAAAGTCGATTCATCTTGCATATCTTAAAGCAGGCGCAAATATTATTACAACAAATACTTTTGGTGCGACACCAATCAAACTTGAAGATTCTTCCTATGATACGGAAGAAATAATCGAAGCCGCCGTGCGCAATGCAAAAGAAGCTGTGAAACAATTCGGAAAAACCGCATTTGTTGCACTTGATGTTAGTTCCACCGGAAAGTTAATGCAGCCTATGGGGCCTCTTTCTTTTGATGAAGCTTACGAAAATTATAAGATAACTATGGTTGCAGGCGAAAAAGCCGGAGCCGATTTAATTCTTATAGAAACAATGAGCGATTTATACGAAACAAAAGCAGCAGTTCTTGCAGCAAAAGAAAACACAAATCTTCCTGTTATTGCTTCTGCAACATTTCAAAGCAATATGCGCACTCTAACAGGTGCAGATGCATTGACAGCTATTGTCTATCTTGAAAGTCTTGGTGTAGAAGTTGCCGGCTTTAATTGCGGCGGAAGCCTCGCAGATGCAGCTGCAATTACAGAAGCAATGGCATCTTATTCATCTATTCCACTTTTGGTACAACCAAACGCAGGTCTGCCCGTTGTTGAAAATGGGAAAACGATTTTTAAGGTTGAGCCTGAAGAATTTGCAAAAGCACAAGTTGAAAATTATAAATTAGGTGCATTTGTTTTAGGCGGTTGTTGCGGTACAACTCCATCTCATATTCAATCAATGATTGAAGAAGTTTTAAAAGAAGTAAAAAATCAAAAAACTTCCGAAAAAATTCAGTCTTTAAAGAATCACACTATAATTTGTTCATACAACGAATCTGTTGATATAGGCTCAAAAGAGAAAGGTCCTGTAATTATCGGCGAGCGAATAAATCCGACAGGCAAGAAAAAATTCAAACAAGCATTGCTTGAGCAAAATATGCAGTATATCATTGACGAAGCTGCAAGTCAGATAAATGCAGGAGCACATATTCTTGACGTAAATGTTGGGCTTCCTGATATTGATGAAAAACAAATGATGGTTGATGCGGTAAAAACTCTTCAAAGTTCTTTTAGAATACCGCTTCAAATTGATTCAAGTGAACCTCCGGTGCTGGAAAAAGCTCTGCGCTATTACAATGGAAAAGCACTCATAAATTCAGTAAACGGAAAAAAACATATAATGGAAGCGGTTTTTCCAATTGTAAAAAAATATGGCGGAACAGTTGTTGCGCTTGCGCTTGATGAAAACGGAATTCCGCCCACAGCAGAAGAACGGCTAAAAATTGTAGATTGCATATTTGAAACAGCTGAATCTTACGGAATTGAAAAACGAAATATTGTAATTGATGCACTCACACTTACAATAAGTTCACAACAAAAAGAAGCAAAAGAAACTCTTCGCGCAATTCAGCTTATAAAACAAAAGCATAAATGTAAAACTGTTTTAGGAGTTTCAAACATTTCATTCGGATTGCCGCGCCGAGAAATAATTAATGCGCATTTTTTTACGCAAGCTTTAGCAGCAGGATTAGACGCATGTATTATAAATCCACTCTCAGAAGATATGATGGCAGCGTTTCGAGCGTTTCGAGCGATAGCCGGTTTTGATGAAAATTGTCTCGATTATATAGAAGAATATGCAAACACAGTCGCTCCGTCAGTAGTTGATGTAAAAACAGGAGGAACACAGTTTCGCCCTAACAATGATGATGTAAAGGATTTGAAATCAATCATCATAAACGGATTTAAAGAGCGTTCCGCAGATGTTGCAAAAGAATTGCTCAAAACGAAGTCTGCAATGGACATAATAAACGAGTATATTGTTCCGGCATTGGACGAAGTCGGCAAAGATTTTGAAAGTGGAAAAAAATTTCTTCCGCAGCTTTTGCTCAGTGCGGAAACGGTTTCAAAGGCTTTTGAAGTTATCAAGGCTCATCTTGCTGCTTCAGGTGAAAAACAGGAAAGCAAAGGTACAATTGTTATTGATACTGTTCAAGGTGATGTTCATGATATAGGTAAAAATATTGTAAAGGCAATGCTTGAAAATTACGGCTATAGCGTAATTGATCTTGGAAAAGACGTTCCGATAGATTCAGTTGTTAGTGCAGTTGAACAGAATGATATAAAGCTTGTGGGCTTGAGTGCACTTATGACAACGACTGTTGCAAGCATGGAACAAACAATACAGGCATTGCGCCAATACGAAAAAAGTACTGGAAAAACTGTAAAAATCATGGTTGGCGGTGCAGTTCTTACGGCAGATTATGCAAAAAAAATTAATGCGGATTATTATTCAAAAGATGCAATGCAAAGTGTTGAAATTGCAAAAAAGGTATTTGGTGCATGAAAAACCGCAAATATGAATATAAACAAGAGATGCCGAAACCTATTGAAAAGTACAGCTCATTAAAAATATATTTATTTGTGCTTGTACATCCTAAAACATGGAAATACGTTTTTAGGTTTATCAGAACAGTTATAAAAGATTTTTTTTGGCTTCAGTTTCAGCGAAAAATGGGACTTATAAAAACACCGATAATTTATGTCGATAGCCCGCTTGATGAGTTTGTGCCTTTTAGAGCAGAAAAAATAGATATTTATCTTGATTTTATTAATTTTTGGATTAGACCGCTTGTTTTGCTAACAACATTAAGAAAGCGTAGTGCGGTAAAACATCTCACAAATTTTTTAATTTTGCTTAACAAATGTTATAAAGATGCTGCAAATTTTTATAGATTTAGAATGTCTACAACAAACAGGCCAAAAGGTTTTGCAAATAGAAAATTTATTTGGATTAAACTACTTGACCCGCATTATCTTTGCGTGCCAAGTTTGCATGTTTCTGTAATGGTTCTTACAATCACTTATTTCAAACGTGCTTTTATGGAAGAAAATTTCACCGAAGAAGAACAAAATTTTTACAACACAGAAATTTACAACGGCGCAATTAAAATTGCTGAAACTGTACTCTATATAAAACAACATAGCGTAAATTGTATTGCTGCTGCGCTTTATATGATGAATTGTATTCTTGAAGGAGAATTCAGTATACAAAATGCAGTGGATTTTATAAACAATATGTTCATAAAAGCGGACGATATCTCGGAAGATGAAAAAAAACTTATAAATGAACATATAAATATGCTTTTTGAACAACTTATTCTTGAAAGTTGTGCCGAATACGATTGGGTTACACCATTACGACGCTGGATAATCAAATACGAATTTTGAGCGAATTGCTTTTTTATTATGTATAGAAACAGGAAGCTTACGCTAACGCTTCAAGGAAAATAAAATATCAATTTTAGGCATGAATTATCAAAAGTGAATATATCTATATTAGATATTCAAATATAATATAGAGCTAGAGGATTTTTAATTTTATGAAAAGGAATGTGAGAAAAAAATAGCAAATAAAGCTTGACTTAGTTGAAAACATCACCTAACATAAAAATACGCAAAAAAAGTTTTGCGCATAAAAATCGGGATTTAATCTGATAAGACAAATGTTTAATAAATGATTACAAATTTTTATTAAACGATGTTAATTCAGGTTTTATAAAAGAAACTTTATAACATCTAATAGGAGGAATGTTATGAGAAAACTGATTGCTGCATTGGTATGTGTAGCATTGATTGTTGGTTCTGTGTCAGCCAAACCAAAAAATGACAAAAACGTAAAAGTTATCAACGTATGGTCTTTCACAGATGAAGTTCCTAGTATGGTTGAAAAATTCAAGGCAACACATCCGAACTTTGGTTATGATATCAACGTAACAATTATTGCAACAACAGAAGGTGCTTATCAGCCAGCTCTTGACCAAGCTTTGGCAGGCGGCGGAAAAGACGCTCCAGATATTTATGCAGCAGAAGCCGCATTCGTTTTGAAATATACACAAGGCGATGCTTCTAATTATGCTGCAAAATATAAAGATCTCGGAATCAATGTAAACAAAGCTGTAAAAGATGCTGCTATCGCTCAGTATGCTGTTGATATCGGTACTCGCGGTAGAGACCTTGTAGCTCTTCCATATCAGGCAACAGGTGGTGCTTTTATTTATCGCCGTTCAATTGCAAAAGCTGTTTGGGGTTCAGATGATCCTAAAGTTGTAAAAGAAAAGATTGGTGGTGCAACAGGCAATCTCGACAAGTTCTGGAAAGCTGCTGAAGATCTTAAAGCAAAAGGTTACAAAATCTGTTCTGGCGACGGCGACCTCTGGCACGCTGTAGAAAACTCTTCTGACAAGGGTTGGATTGTAAATAACAAGCTTTATATCGATCCAAAACGCGAAGCTTTCTTGGATTATTCAAAGAAAATGTTTGATAACGGTTATCACAACGATACACGCGACTGGACAGACGCATGGTTTGCTGATATGAAAGAAACAGGAACAGCATTCGGTTACTTCGGCCCTGCATGGCTTATCAACTATGTTATGGCTAATAACAGCGGTGGCTCAAAAATCGGTGAAGGCTCATATGGTGACTGGGCAGTTTGTGAATCTCCACTCGGATTCTTCTGGGGTGGTACATATATTCTTGCTAACAACGATACAAAATGTAA
>JAAYQG010000095.1 GCA_012519415.1 Treponema sp.
ATTCAAAATAAAGGGCCATTAGCTCAGCTGGTAGAGCAACAGACTCTTAATCTGTGGGTCGCAAGTTCGAAACTTGCATGGCTCAAAAAGACGAATCGCTTCGGTTCGTCTTTTTTTATTTCAAATCCTTTTGAGCTTGAAAAATCAACCACGAGGGGCAACTGCTGGGTCTATTGCTGTGCCGTTTTTGAAAACCATAAAATTGAGCTGAGGTTTTTGCGTGCGAGTATCAATGCCGAGTCTGCCAATTACTGCACCGTAATCAACTGAATCACCTTTTTGAACCGCAATCGAATCAAGACCGCTATAAACATAAACATAATCGCTTGATTTAGGCTGAATAAAAACAACTTTACCAAAACCTCTATATAAACCGCTAAAAATTACTGTACCGCTTCTTACAGCTGTTACAGATTCACCTCTATTGCCATTAAGAACAACGCTGTTAGTTTTGCCTTCAACATAACATAATTCATTTGCTTTTACAGGCCAAATAGTTGAAGAGTCTATGTTTTTTGTTTGATATGAACGCGGATCTGTCATTGGAGATTGAGGAATAACTTTTTCTGATTTTACAGAAGCAAAATCGGTAGCAGAAATTTTCACTGATGAAGAACCAGCGGGAATTTTTATGCGCTGTCCGCTTTTTAAAGTTGCAGATTCGCTCATATTGTTCGCTTTTCTAATTGCAGCAACTGAAGAGTTGTAATTTCTTGCAATGCTAAAAAGTGTATCGCCCGGTTGTACAAGATAATCCGTATATGAAAGTTTTTTTTCTACTGAAGATGATTTTTGTGGTATTCGTATAGACTGACCTAGTTTTACTTTTGCAGGATTTGTGATTTTATTTGCTGAACAAATTTCATCAACGGAAACACCATATTTTCTACTTACACTGTAAAGTGTATCACCTTTTTCAATAACATGTAAAATGTCGGCAGCGAACGAGAAAGAAGTCATAAACAAAAGCGAAATTATGCAAACTAATAAATTTATCGAACGTTTCATACTTAGGAATATCGGCTAGAACAGCGTTTTTTTGTAGTACCCGAATTAAAAAAGGTTTTTGGTTTTAAGTGCTTTTATGTTTAGTTTGCTGTTTTTAAGGAAGAATTCATAGAAATAATCTATAGATTGCTGATTCGTAAATATTTTAACTTTTCCGAATAAATTATTTAATTTTTATGTTTTGAATGCTTTTTTTATATAAGAATTACAAAATAAATCATAAAAAAATGAAGTAAATTCAAAATTTTTTTCATTAATTTTTTTTTGTTTTCAACATAGTATTAAGCACAAATACATCTATTATCTTAATTGAGGAGGACAGATAGATGAAAAAAATTTTAACAATGCTGGTTGCATTATTGGTTTTAGCACCATTTGTAATGTTTGCTAATGGAAAAAAAGATTCAGGAATGATTAAAATTGGAATTATTAACAATCCGCCTTCTGAATCTGGATACCGCGCTGCTAACGTAAAGGATTTTGAAGCAGTTTTTACAGCTGATAAAGGCTACAAAGTTTCAACTTTTTATAGCTTGAAAAATGATGAACAATTAAATGCTGCTTCTCAGTTTATTACTGACGGTGTAGACTATATTCTTATTTCTGCTGCTGCAACAGACGGTTGGGAAGCTGTTCTTAAAAATGCTAAAAAAGCCGGAATTAAAGTTTTTCTGTTTGACCGAATGTTGAATGCAAGCGAAGATTTGTATGAAGCTGCTGTTGTTTCTGACATGGCAAAAGAAGGTGAAACAGCTGTTCAATGGCTTAAAGCACAGAAACTCAAAGAATACAGAGTTGTTCATATTCAAGGTGCTATGGGTTCGGATGCACAGATTGGTCGAACTGGAGCACTTGAAGCGGAATTCAAAAAAGGAACAATGAAAAAAGTTGTTCAGCAGACAGCAACATGGGACGAAGCTGAAGCTAAAAAAATTGTAGAATCTGTAATTAACTCTGGAGAAAAATTTAACGTAATTTATGCAGAAAACGATGGTATGGCAAAAGGTGCTGTAGCAGCACTTGACGAAGCTGGTATTACACACGGAGTTGATAAAGAAGTTGTTATCATGGGCTTTGACTGCAACAAGTGGGCATTGCGCGAATTAAAAGCTGGCAACTGGAACTACAATGGTCAATGTTCTCCTTTCCAAGCTGCAGTAATTGAAGAAATGATTAGAACTGGAAATGTTCCTGCAAAGAAAATTATTTCTGATGAAAAAGGTTTTGACGCAAGAACTATTACACAGGCAGATATTGATAAATATGGTCTTGGCGACTAAATCAATTCTGTAAATAAAGGCTGCCGATTATGCAGTTGCTTTGGCAGCCTTTTATTTATTGTTGAAAATGGTAATTTATGCTTTTTTCAATATAATTTTTGTTATAATTTTTCAATTTTTGGATTTGCGGCGTAGAGTGTGAGTTTCATATTTTACGCCGTGCGTTTTTAGAGCCCAAAATGTAAAGGCGGTTTTTTCAATGAATAATGATGTTGTTTTAACCATGCGCGGAATATCGAAGCAGTTTCCAGGAGTAAGAGCGTTACATAATGTAGATTTTACTCTTAGAAAAGGCGAAATTCATGCGTTAATGGGAGAAAACGGAGCTGGAAAATCTACTCTTATAAAAGTTTTAACAGGTGTTTATTCAAAAGATTCCGGCGAAATTAAAATAGATAATTGTAGAGAATCTATTTCAATAAAATCTCCACAAGATGCACAAAATTTGGGAATTAGCACTGTTTATCAAGAAATTACACTTTGTCCAAATCTTTCAGTAGCGGAAAATATGTATATTGGACGTGGAAAATATTATTTTATCAATAGGCGAGAGCAAGAAAAAAAAGCTGATGAGGTATTAGCAAAACTTAACATTCCTGTAAAAGCAGCGCAACAGCTTGGCACTTGTTCTCTTGCTGTTCAGCAAATGGTTGCTATTGCTCGTGCTGTAGATATGGATTGTAAAGTTCTTATTTTAGACGAGCCTACATCTTCTCTTGACGAGAGAGAGGTTGAATTTTTATTTAAACTTATGCTTGAACTGAAAGCTCGTGGAGTTGGCATTGTTTTTATTACACACTTTCTTGAGCAAGTTTACGAAGTTTGCGATAAAATTACAGTTCTTAGAAATGGCGAATTAGTTGGAGAATATGAAATAAAAGATTTGCCAAAAGTTGAATTAATTTCGGCTATGCTTGGCAAAGATATTGAAGATATTTCTAAACTAAAAGATGCAAAAGCAGAAAGTACAATATCTAGTAATGTTGTGTATCAAGTTACCGGTCTTTCCAGTTCAGAATGCGTGCGTCCTTTTGATTTTTCAATAAATCAAGGTGAAGTAAACGGCTTTACAGGACTTTTAGGTTCTGGCAGAAGTGAAAGCGTTCGTGCAATATTTGCAGCGGACAGAGTTACCGGCGGTTCTGTTAAAGTTAACGGCAAAGATACAAAAATTTCGGCCCCTCTTGATGCAATGAAAAACGGAATCGGATATTTGCCCGAAGATAGAAAAATAGACGGAATAATAAAAGATCTTTCTGTTAGAGATAATATTATTCTTGCATTGCAAGTTCTCAAAGGCTTTTTAAAACCTTTTACCAAAACAGAAGCCGAAAAAATTGCAGATGAATATATAAAATTGCTGGATATTAAAACAGCATCAAAAGACACACCGATAAAATCGCTTTCCGGTGGAAATCAACAGAAAGTAATTCTTGCGCGATGGCTTTTAACAAATCCGCAATATCTTATTCTTGATGAACCTACTAGAGGAATTGACGTTGGAACAAAAGTTGAAATTCAAAAGCAAATTCTAAAACTTTCAAAACAAGGTGTGGGAATAACATTTATTTCTTCTGAAATTCAAGAAATGCTGAACGTTTGTTCTCGTCTTATTGTAATGCGCGATCGCAAAATTGTAGGCGAGTTAAAAGATAAGGAATTAAGCCAAGATAATATCATGCACACAATCGCCGGAGGAAACAGCTAAATGAAAGAAAAAACTGCATTAGAAAATCATCTTAAAAGATTTACACAATCACAGCTTATAATTCCGATTTTTGCACTTTTACTTTTAACGATTTTTAATCTCATTCGAGATCCGAGCTTTTTTTCGATTGTAATAAAGAAAAATAATCTTGGAAATTATGTTTTTGCAGGAAACTTAATAAGTATTTTAAACGGTGCTTCAGAATTAGTAATTCTTGCAATTGGCATGACTTTAGTTACATCTGCAACAAGAGGTCAAGATATTTCTATTGGCGCCGCCGCTGCAATTGCAGGCAGTGTTTTTGTTAAAATACTTAGAGCAAATATAATAACTGTTCCCGTTATTCTTTGGGGCGTAATATTTGCATGTTTGGTTGCAATTTTGTTTTGCTTGTTCAACGGTATGCTTATTGCAAAATTCAATATTCAGCCGATGATTGCTTCACTTATTTTGTACACAGCAGGACGTCCGATTGCATATTGGATTAATGGCGGTGCAACACCAAATGTTGAAAGTACATTACTTGGAGCATTGGGCGGTTTTATTCCCGGAATTCCAATTCCAAGTCCAATATTGATTGTAATTGTCTTTATTGTGCTTATTCAATTATTGCTGAAATTTACAAACTTAAGACTTTACATTCAAACTGTGGGAATAAATGAAAAAGCTGCAAGATTAAACGGTATAAATCCTGTAATAATGAAACTTTCTGTTTTTGTAATTATGGGCGTATGTGTTGCATTAGCAGGTTCGATGAATGTTTGTCGCATTGGGCTTATTAACCATGAAACAATTCTTATTGATATTGAAATGGACGCAATTCTTGCAGTAGCTATTGGCGGTAACAGTTTAAGCGGTGGAAAATTTAAACTTTCAGGTTCTGTAATTGGTGCATATATAATTCAAGCATTAACCATAACATTATATTCAATGAAAGTTTCATCTACAGCAGTAAGAGCATACAAAGCTGTTGTTATTCTTTTAATAGTTATTTTAGGTTCTCCAGTTGTAAAAGCATGGCTTGCTCAAGTCAAAAATAAAATTTTCAAAGCTTCTGCTGTGGAGGTTAAATAGTTATGAATTTCAATAAATTATCGAATAAAGAAAAATCGAAACAGCCGCTATCTAATACTACATTGCTTTTGACTATTACAATTTGTACATTTGTTGCAATGTATTTGATTGCTATGATTGTCTGGGGTGGCGGATTTTTAAATCCTCAACAGTTTTTGGATATTTTTAACAATAATTCTTATTTGATTGTTGTTGCTTGCGGTCTTACAATTGTAATGATTACAGGCGGGATTGATATTTCGGTAGGCGGAACAGTTGCTCTTATTACAATGACTTCTGTTGTCTGTATGGAAGATTATGGCGGCGGAATTTTAAGTTCACTTTTTATTGCTTTAGGCATAGGACTTGCAATCGGCATTATTCAAGGTACATTAGTATCATATTTAAAAATTCAGCCGTTTATTATTACTCTTGCAGGAATGTTTTTTACAAGGGGAATGACAACAATTGTAAGCAAAGTTCCAAGAACCGCTTCAAATGAAATATTCTTAAAAGTAAAAGACTTTTATTTGAATATTCCATTTATTGGACATCGAGCTAGAAATGGCAATTTTATTCCAGCTTATATTGAAATAGGAGTAATAATAGCTGTTGTTGTTGTTGTTGTTTTATGGGCAATGTTAAAGTGGACCAGATTCGGAAGAAATCTTTATGCTATTGGCGGCAACAGCGAAAGTGCATTGATGCTTGGTATAAATGTTCAGCGAACTCAGTTTTTTGCATATGTTCTTTGTGGATTTCTTGCAGGAATCGGCGGCTTTATATATCTTTTGCATACAGGTGCCGGCAATGCTTCAAATGCAACACAAGCGGAAATTCAAGCTATTGCATCTTCAATTATAGGCGGAACGCTTCTTTCCGGCGGGGTAGGCAGTGTAATTGGAACTTTATTCGGTGTAATGTCCCTTAAAACAATAAATAACATTGTAATTGCATCAGGATTAAGAGAACCTTATTGGCAGAGTATTACAACAGGTCTAATGCTATGTTTCTTTATTCTTTTGCAAAGCATAATTCTTTCAAGCCGCAAGAGAAAATTTGGGAGCTAAGTGTGTTTGGGGGCCGCATTTGGATAGTCCTATAAATTGGGATTTAACTAGCCCCCGATTGAGCACTTTGTTGAATTATTTATTGTATTTTTAATTTTAACAATATGCTTGAAAAGTTTTCTTTATGTTAATAGACTAATTTCATGGAAAAACTCATTATAAAGGGTGCTCGTGAACACAACTTAAAAAATATAGATGTTGAAATTCCAAGAAATAAGCTGGTTGTTATATCGGGATTATCCGGTTCAGGCAAGAGTTCGCTTGCTTTTGATACAATATTTGCAGAAGGACAGAGGCGTTATGTCGAAAGTCTTTCTGCATATGCACGACAATTTTTGGGCAGAATGGATAAGCCTGATGTTGATTATATTGAAGGTCTTTCGCCTGCCATTTCAATTGAACAAAAAACAACACATAAAAATCCACGCTCTACAGTTGGAACTGTAACAGAAATCTATGATTATTACCGCTTGCTTTTTGCCAGAATAGGCAAGCCACATTGTCCTGTTTGTGGCAAAGAAATTAACGAACAAACTACAGACCAAATTATTGATTCAATTATGAATTTTGGAGAAGGACAGCGTGTGCAGATTCTCTCCCCTGTTGTACGTGGCAAAAAAGGCGAACATTCTAAAATATTAGATGATGCAAGAAAAGTCGGTTATGCGCGCGCTCGCATTGACGGCTTGACTGTTGAATTAGAAGATACAATTAAACTTGATAAACAAAAAAAACATACGATTGAACTTGTTGTTGACCGCATAATAATAAAAGCAAATATACGGAAACGTCTTGCAGATTCTGTTGAAGCTGCTCTTGCCGCTTCAAATGGCATTCTTCTTGCCATACAGCAAATTCCGTTAAGTGATAATTCTGCAAATGCAGATACAGCAACAAAATACGCAGAAAAGGAAATTTTTTTCTCACAAAAAAATAGCTGCACGGATTGCGGCATATCATTGCCGGAGCTTCAGCCTCGTCTTTTTTCATTTAATAACCCGTTTGGTGCTTGTTCCGAATGTACAGGCTTAGGTGAAAAGTTGGAATTCAGTGAAGAATTGATTGTGCCTGATAAATCCAAATCGTTGAATGAAGATGCAATTTAAGGCTTTAA
>JAAYQG010000096.1 GCA_012519415.1 Treponema sp.
AACGGCAGAAGCAATAGAATGGGCAAAAAAATGGTCTATTGAATCATTAACACCAAAATTAATAGATTATTATGCTAAAGCTATTGAAAATACAAAAAAATCAAAATTTGTGTTCAATATCAAAAACAAAAACTTAAAAGCATAATCATCTCACAAAATATCTAACAAGAGGAAAAATTGACAGCACAAGAAAAATCACTTATATATAATCTATTAAATAAATCAGATTGTCTTTTTAGCGGAAAAATTTTGTCTGATTTTGAACAAATTGATTTTAAAGACGATGTGGAATTTTCTAATGCTGAACAAATAAAATCTCAAGCAAATACAGAAAATGGAACAAACAATCCAGCCACAAATTCAAAACCCTACTTTAAACAGAGTCAAGATATTGAACAAGCTGCACTAATAAAAAACATTGCACTTTCTATTGCACAATGTACAAGTTGTGTACTTTGTAAAACAAGAATTAATACAGTACCCGGCATAGGCGTAGCTTCCCCCCTAGTTCTTGTAATCGGAGAAGGTCCCGGAGCTGATGAAGATAAGACAGGCGAACCGTTTGTAGGAAAAGCAGGTCAACTTTTAGATAAAATGCTTGCTGCTATTCAGCTTTCAAGAAAAGACAACTGTTTTATAACCAATATAGTCAAATGTCGTCCTCCGGCAAACAGAACTCCGCTTCCGGAAGAAGTACAAGCGTGTGCACATTTTCTAAAAGCACAAATTGATGTTCTTAAACCCAAAATGATTCTCGCACTTGGTAATACGGCTTTACATAATCTTTTAAATACAAATGCAGGCATAAAAAAACTTCATGGCAAATTTTTTAACTATCAAAATATTCCACTTCTTGCAACATTTCATCCGAGTGCGTTGCTTAGAGATGAATCTCTAAAGCGACCTTCTTGGGAAGATTTAAAAATTTTTAGAAGTCGACTTTTAGAAATTGTGCCGAATTATCAATCAAGTTATCTTAATGGCGGTTCTACTTAATGAGCTGCTGGGTTGAAGTTTTATTTAACATTCCGTTACATATGTCTTTTACATACAAACTAAAACAAGGACAAACTTGTTCTGTTGGTATGCGTGTTGAAGTTCCTTTCGGCAGACGACAAAAAGTAACATCATATGTTATTAAAGTTTTCGAAAAACTTCCTGAAAGTTTTAATTTTGATATATCAAAATTAAAAGAAGTCAATCGTATAATTGATAAAGAACCTATATTTGATGAATCTTTTATTGAGCTTGCTCTTTGGATTAGTCAGTTTTATCTTTGCAGTCATGGTGAAGCATTAAGTGCTATGCTTCCTTCTGGAAGACGAGAATCAAAAACTGCAAGCGATGCGTTTGTTGATGATTTTATAGTGAACAATAAGTTAACTCTTTCACAAGAACAAATAAATGCTGTTTCTGGAATTACTGAAAATAACAACAAATATTATATGCATTATCTTTACGGTTCGACAGGTTCGGGCAAAACAGAAGTTTTTTTGCAATGTGCTGATTTTATGATTGCACAAAATAAAGGTGTTATATACCTTGTTCCGGAAATTGCACTAACAACACAAGTTGTAGAAGCTGTAACAAGCCGTTTTGGCAAAACTGCCGCTGTATTGCATTCTGGTTTAACACCAAGCCAAAAATTAAGTGAATGGCGGCGCATAATTTCAAAAGAAGCATATGTTGTAGTTGGAGCGCGCAGTGCTGTTTTCGCGCCAGTGCCGGATTTAGGCATGATAATAATTGACGAAGAACATGACGGCTCATATAAATCAGGTACAACACCGCGCTATCATGCACGACAGGTTGCAATGAAAAGATGTGCTTCTGAAAAAATTCCGCTAGTTATGGGCAGCGCAACGCCGTCTGCTGAATCTTGGGCACTTATGAATGATGGCAGAATTATAAAACATATTTTAACAAAACGTCTTGCCGGCGGAAAAATGCCTGAAATTGTAGTAGTTGATTTATTAAAAGAAACATTAAATGGCTGCATTTCTTTTCAGCTTGAAAAAGAAATAAATGAATCATACAAAGAAAAACGGCAATCAATTTTATTTTTGAACAGACGCGGATTTACGCATTTTTTTAAGTGCAAAACGTGCGGATTTGAACTTTTTTGCAAAAATTGCTCAGTACCTATGACTTTCCATAAAAACGAAGGTCGCTTGCGATGTCATTATTGCGGTTGGACTGAACAACAACCGACAGTCTGCCCGAAATGCAATTCTATTGATGTTGGATATTCCGGTTTTGGAACGGAATTCATCGAAAATGAACTTGCTACAAAGTTTCCACATTTGAGAACAATCAGAATAGATACAGATTCCCTTACAAAAAGAGGTGAACTCCAAGAAAAGATAGAAATTTTTAAAAACGGCGGTGCAGATATTCTTTTGGGAACTCAAATGATTGCTAAAGGCTTGAATTTTCCCGGAGTAAAACTTGTAGGAATAATTAATGCAGATACTGCACTTCATATGCCGGATTTTCGCGCAGAAGAGCGCACATTTTCTTTGATTGTACAAGTTGCAGGGCGCGCAGGAAGATATTTTCCGGACGGAAAAGTTATTGTTCAAACATGGAATCCTACCAGCAATTCTATTTCAAAAGCTTGCTCTGGCGACTTTGAAAATTTTTATAATGAAGAACTTAAAGTAAGAAAAAATGCTATGTTTCCGCCGTATTCAAGATTAATAAGGCTAACTTTTAGATCTAAAAACCAAAAATATGCTGAAAATTCTGCAATGGACGGCGCAAAAATCTTGCAAGGAATCGCATCGAATGTTGAAATTTTAGGACCATCGGAATGTGCGCTTTCACTTATATCTTCAAATTACAGATACCAAATTTTATTAAGAAACAAGTTTTTATCGCCAATTCAAAAAATTTGTACTGATTTTCTTAATTCTTATAAAACTCCACAAGGTGTCTACATTGAAGTCGATGTTGATCCTGTTTCGCTTCTGTAATTTTTTTGAGTTTCGAGGTCTCGCCTTGTGCCGTCAAAACCGACGCTCCATAAAAAAAGTCCGTTAGGTGGAGCCGTTGGTCCTGCAAAGCTTCTATTTTTTGAAGCAACAATTTTTGCAAAATCGTCTTTGTCCATTCCTTGTTTTTCGTAATAAATCAAACTGCCAACTATGGAACGAACCATTTTCCACAAAAATGCATTTGCACATATTTCAAAAACCAACTTATCATTTTCAATAAAAAAAATAGCATGTTCAATAAATCTAAATGTTGATTTGCTTTCATCTCCGCTTGCTGCAAATATTGCACAGTCAATTTCGCCATGTAATACAGATGACATACGATTTAATCTTAAAATATCCGGATTTCGATGAATACTCCATACATATTTCATTTGATGTGCAAATGGAGTGCTACCACAATGCAAAAAATATCTGTAAGTTCGTCTTGTAGCAGAAAACCGCGCATGAAAAGAATTATCAACAATATATGCATCCATAATTCTAATATCTTTCGGTAAATGAGAATTTAGCGCAAGAGGATAATTTTTTACAGGAATTGAATCTATGTTAGAAAAGAAATTTGCAGCTTGTGCAATAGCATGAACACCTGAATCTGTGCGCCCTGAACCATAAAGTTCAATTTTTGTTTTGTGAACAATTTCGAGCACTTTTTCAATTTCACCTTGAACAGTTCGTTGATTGTCCTGTTTTTGCCAGCCACAAAAGTTTGTACCATCATAAGATACAATAAGGAAGATGTTCCTCATTATTCGTCATCTTCTATGAGTGCATTTGCAGCTTTAAGCTCCGCAGTTAATTTATCATAAAGATCTCGTGAATGTTCAAGAAGCGGACCGGGTTTTTCTTTTGAAGATTTTCCCAAACCAAACATACGAGCGAGTGCACGTTTATGTTCATCAAGCAATTTTATTCTTTGTTCTATATTTTCGTTTTGACCATATTTGTAATAAAGCAATGCTGTTAAATAAACACAGCCGTCAAAACCATAATTTTTATCAAGGTCAGGACCATAAGAACCAATATTTCCGATTCGCTCTTCGCCATTTGATTCTTTTCTTACAGCTTCATTATAAAAAAACATTGCTTTTTGGTAAAAAACCGAAGAAACGTAATCAAAATTTCTTTCAGGGCACAACGCATGTAAATCACTTGAAATCCACGCAAGCCTTAATGTTAACATTGCACGACGCATTGTTGTTGAATATTTTGTATTAGGAAGTTTTTCATAACATAAAAGTGCTAGATAATTAGCAGCAGCTCCGTCTATTAATGTTCTATTGTGTGTAAAATCAAAATAAGGAAAAATTTCGTGAACTATATCATGTCTTTCTTGGGAAGTTTCGCAAAGTTGCTCTGCCAATGTTTTATCAATTATTGAAAAATCATTCCAAAATAAAGCTAAAAAACATTGCGGACAAACTCCGATTGAATAAATCAAAGGATACACAGCTCCATATTTTTGAGAAGGTATATAAGTTCTACGCAATTCATCGGTTAATTCACCGGCAAGCAAGCGTCCACTGCCAGAAAGCAGTTCTTCCCGTAAAAAATTTGTTCCGCATGCTGGACATGATATTTTCTGTTTAGAAAAATAAGTTAATTGCAATGTTTTAGATTCAACAACATGTTTTTTATACATTTCTAACCTCTCTTTATAATTAGGTTGCAACCGATTATACCACAGTTTCTTCTTTGAATTAATCAGTATTAAAATTAATCAGTATTAAATTTTTTAAGACTGTTTCCGCTTGGAAAAATTACAGGCGCAGGCTCAACCGATACTGTGATATAATCGGATGAAAGAGAAACTAGCGTAAGTCCATCCGGCAAATGAACTGTAATGGGAAGTGTAAAATCGCCTTCCGTATCAATAGAAGAACAATCAGTCTGCACAGTATATTGAGACGGTTTGTAATTTTTCAGTATATTTTCCGCACCAGAAACAATTATTGATAATGGAGTAAGCTGTTTTACTTGAAAATATGGATTCAAAGATGCAAAATAAACATCTACAGCAGAAAAAGTTTTTGTCATTTGTTTGGGCAAAATATTAACATTCATAGAAACAGATGATAAACCGTTAATTGACAAAAGTTCATTTAGAATAAGAGGTCCAATTTGTGTTGTTTGTGTAAAAGGTTTGTTTTTATCTTTAAGAGATAACGCTATAGAAATATATGATGATGTATTATCAACAACAGACTTTGGCCCTGAAATATTTATCTCTGATGGCTGACATGTATATCCGGTAACTTCATATCCATCTTCAACATCGCCTGTAAAAATCGGTTTAATAAGAATTTCTTTTGAAACACGTTCTTCAAGTAACAGAGGAACAATTTTAGGTTTTGGATCTACTTGAAGCGGCTCAAAATGTTGTGCTCGTTTTGATAAATTAATTTGCACGGGAATTGAAAAACTTCCGGCTTCAAGATATTGGTCTATATCAAGATATGCTGAAAAATCACCTTCTTGGAGAGTATCAACAATTTCTTTAGAAGCTTTGACAGTAAGACGAATGTTTTTTGGTGTTTTTTGTGCAGGTACAAGATTTCTGTTAGACACAACAGTAAGAGGCACAACAATATGCCGAGTTTCCATTAGATTGCCATGATATGCAAAATAAAGCAAAACAGAAATAACAAGACAAACAATCTTAATTTGCCAGTTATGCGTTATTTTTTCAATCAATAGAATTTTTGTCATAACGCTCGTCCTTTGATGCGGCTACTTCTGATTTTAAGTCTAATTCAGCTTCAAGTGTAGAATAAATCACATCCATAGACAAATCGTAATAAAGCTTTGAATCATATGCAAGACTTATAGCACCGCTTTCTTCTGAAACTATAAGCACAACAGCGTCGGTTTCTTCGCTCATTCCAAGTGCGGCACGATGTCTTGTTCCAAATGTCTTTTTTATATTTTGCTGTTCCGATAATGGCAAAAAACAGCCGGCAGCAATAACTCTTCCATCTTGAACAAGTACAGCACCATCATGCATTGGAGTATCGTGTCCAAAAATTGTAACTAAAAGGTTTGACGATAATTCTGCATTTATTCTTGTGCCAGTTTCTACAATATCATTTACTTCAGTATTTCTTATAAAAACAACAAGCATTCCTCTGCGCCGACTGGAGAGAAGTTCTGCTGCTATAAGAACAGGTTCTATATGTGAATGTTTATTTTTTTGCGTATATATAAATGGTCTTGCTTGCCCAAGTTTAAGAAATATTTTTCTAAGTTCAGGCTGAAAAATAATTGCAGCACCTATTAAAAGCCCCGGTGCCAACATATTTAAAAGCCATAAAAGCATAGAAAGCTGCAATGCATTTGCAAATGCATATATCGAAAGAATAAAAAGAGCACCTTTTAATAACTGAACAGCATGAGTTTTTTCAATTATTCCATAAACTTTATAAAGAATAAAAGTTAGAATAAAAATATCAATAACAGGTCTTATATAAATTAGATAAAACTGAATCCATTGATCAAAAGATGTCACATCTCTATTCCTTTTAGCGTTTTAAGCATTTATGCTGATTGTAGCATATTTTTTGCATCATAACAGCAGGTTTGTCTCTTTTGTACATTAATATTATCGGAATTATCGGAATCTTGCTAAGTCCGAATAATCTTCAAAGTAGAAATATCGTTTAGAATATATGCTTTTCTATCAAAATTTTGCTTTTATTGCATTAGTACATTTCATCTTACTATTTCATCTTGCTTATAGAGAAACTTTCACCTTTTTTGAAGCTACTGAAGTTTTTGAAAGCAATAATTCCGCTTCTGTTGCAATTTGGAATGGAGCAAGTCCTGCTTTTTCAAGTATTTGTGCACGTTTGCCTTGCGGAAAAAAATTGTCAGGAAAACCACATACTTTAGAGTGAATTTTTGGAAATTGCACATGAATTAACGATTCTAAAAATGTTCCAATCCCACCAATACGAACACCGTCTTCAACAAAAATAACAGCATCATATTCAGCAACAATATTTAAAAAATATTCCTTATTGAGTGGTTTTAGAAAACGCAGATTATAAATATCATTTTGAATGCCTTTTAGCATAAGCAACCGAGAAGCTTCAAGCACTTCGGGAAAAACTCCTCCGGTACAAACAAACAGCAAACGCGAATCTTCAGCATCGGAAATCATAACACCACAACCTTCAACTATCGGAAGAGAAAAAGCTTCATGTTCTGTAGGGCAAGAAGATTTTGGGTACCTTATCACAACAGGCAACTGTTGCTGCAGTGCCCATTTCAAAGATAAATTAAGTTCCATTGCAGAAGCAGGTGCAAGTAAAATCATATTTGGAATCGGTCTAAAAAGTGAAATATCAAAAATTCCTTGATGAGTTTCGCCATCATCAGGAACAGCACCCGCGCGATCTAAAGCAAGAATAACAGGAGCTTTTTGCAAAGCAATATCATGAACAACTTGGTCAATAGCCCTTTGCATAAATGTAGAATAAATTGCTACAACAGGTCGAATTCCGGCACGAGCAAGACCTCCAGCAAAAGTTACCGCATGTTGCTCTGCAATTCCTACATCAAAAAAACGCTCTGGAAAACGATGCGCAAATGTTGTTAATCCGGTACCTTTCATCATTGCAGCAGTTACAGTTACAAGATTTTTATATTGTTCGCCAAGTTCAACTATTGCATTAGAAAAAGCCTCTGTAAAGCTTAAAGTATCAAATTTTTCAACAGTTCCATCTGAAATACAAAACGGTCCAACGCCATGGAAAGTAGCTGGATCGTTTTCAGCAGGACTATACCCTCGCCCTTTTTGTGTAACTACATGAACTACAACAGGTCTGTTAATTTTTGAAACTCTTTTGAGAACTGTTTTAAGTTCAACAATATTATGCCCGTTCAATGGACCTACATATTCAAAACCGAAATCAACAAAAAGATTATTTCTAAAAATAATTCCTTTCAAGCCTCTTTTTAAACGGAATATAAAATCCGTTAAAGCTTTATTTATAAAAGGAATACGGTCAACCATACGATCAAAACGACGACGGAATGTTTGATATTGAGAAGTCATTGTAAGGTGAGATAAATACTTTGAAAGTGAACCGGTATTTTCACTTATTGACATTTGATTGTCGTTTAAAATAACAATTAAATTTTTAGCAAGTTGTCCAGCATGAGAAAGAGCTTCAAAAGCCATGCCACCCGTTAAAGCACCATCACCAATAACAGCTACAACTTTTCCGTCTATATGTTGTAAATCACGCCCGACCAAAAGACCTAATGATGAAGAAATAGATGTAGATGAATGCCCTGAATCAAAAAAATCATGTTCACTTTCTGTTTTTTTTGTAAATCCGGAAATTCCGCCTAATTTTCGCAGAGTATCAAATTGTTTATATCTTCCGGTTAAAAGTTTATGGGGATAACATTGATGTCCAACATCCCAAACAAAAGTATCTTTGGGGCTGTAAAAAATACAATGCATTGCAATGGTCAATTCAACAACGCCAAGATTACTAGCTAAATGTCCTCCATTTTTGCCAACTACAGAAATAATGACACTGCGCATTTCGCTTGCAAGCTGTTTTAATTCAGCAATAGAAAGTTTCTTTATGTCGTCCGGTGATTTTATATCAGAAAGTAACGTCTTGGATTCCTCTAAAAAAAAGACCGCAGTCGGTCATAAAACCAAAGCCGCGGTCAAGATTGGCACAATCATAAAGGTCGTCAGCCCGAAAACATAAGACAGACCTTACTTTTTCTTATGCCGGTTCCGTCTAAGCTTCTTCTTACGCTTATGAGTAGCAATCTTTCGCTTTTTTCTTTTTCTTCCGCAGGGCACAACGGCACTCCTTTTTGAAAACTTGCAACTATTATTACAAATATGGATTTTTAAGTCAATAGCACGTAAACGCATTATTGAAAACGTATTATATTTATGATGCTATTTTATAAGTATTACCAAGTTTCTCCACATATTTCAGCAATTCTACGCAACCCTTTTAGTGTAAGTTGTTTATCAACATGATGCAATACATCTGTAATAGGTTTTAAGACACTATTAAGTCCGCCAGTTGCTATAACGTGAATTTCAGATACAGGCGTTCCATTTTTTTTATTCAGATCATGTTTCATATCATTTATTAAAGATTCTACAAGACCTTTGTAGCCTAAAACAATTCCAGCTTGTATTGAATGAGTTGTATTTGTTCCAAGACTAGAAGGCGGTGCTTCCAGCGGAACAGACGGAAGCTGCGCCGTATTTGAAAACAATGCCGTAACAGCGGTGCCAAGTCCCGGTGTAATTGCAACACCTTCAATAGAACCGTCAGCTGCTAATGCTGTAAAAGTAAGTGCAGTTCCAAAATCTACAATAATGCAAGATTCCTTAAAAAAATAATAAGCTTCAACAGCATTGCAAACTAAATCTGTTCCAATTTCGTGTATCGCTGTTTCAGGAACTTTAACAGGCAGTTTATCGTAAATTGAAGTATTTACAACAAGTGGTTTTTTTCCTGTAAGGCGACCAACTACTCGAATAAAAGGACCTAAAAGCTGAGGAACAACAGTACTCAAAACAGATGAATTAATTGCTGAAAGTGAAAGCCCTGCATCACGGAACAAAGATAAAAGAATTGAAATATATTCATCAGCAGTTCGTTTCGGATCGCTGTTTATACGCCAATCATATACAAGCTCTTCTTTATGGAACAAAGCAATAACAACATTTGTATTGCCAATATCGATTGCTAAAAGCATTTATCCTCCAAATATTTCAAAAATCGTTTCTACACTTTACAGTTAAGTTTAATTCACTTAATTTAGATGCATTGTCTTGATGAACATTTTGCAGAAAAAATTAAGCTTGAACTTTTAAGAAATTTTCAATAGTATAGCGACATGGAAAATCTTATTCAACCGAAAATTCTCAAAGGTTTCCGCGATTTTTTGCCGGATGCCGAAATTAAACGTTCAATTTTAATTGAAAAACTTACGACTGTTTTTCGCTCATTCGGTTTTGTGCCAATAGATACGCCGGTCCTTGAATATTCAGAAATTTTACTTCGCAAAAGTAACGGTGAAACAGAAAAGCAAGTATTTCGCTTTGAAGACAACGGCGGACGAGATGTTGCTATGAGGTTCGATTTGACTGTGCCTTTTGCACGTTTTGTAGCAGAACACAAAAATGAACTTTATTTTCCATTCAAGCGATATCATATTGCGAAAGTTTGGCGAGGTGAAAAACCACAAGCTGGACGATACAGAGAATTTGTGCAATGCGACTTTGACGCTGTTGGTTCGGATTCTGTAGCTGTTGACTTTGAAATTTTGTTGATGATGAAAACAGCATTAAATGATATCGGTGTTGAAGATATAACTATAAAATTAAGTCATCGTGGTATTTTTAACAGATTTTTGACAAAGCTTGGATTAAAAGACAAAAGCGAAGATATTCTTCGTGCAGTTGATAAACTTGCAAAAATTGGAAAAGACGAAACAACACGTATTTTAACAGAAATTACATTAAACGAATCTGTTGCAAAAGAAATTTTACGCTATATACAAGGTTCAGATACATTTGAATCTACATTAGCTTTAATGGAAGAAATGGCTGGCGGAGAAGCAGAAGACACAAAACGAATACGTGATATTTATGAACTTATGCGCAGTCTTGGCATTGAAAAAAGCTACAAACTAGATCCTTCTATTACTAGAGGACTAGATTATTACACTGGTGTAGTTTATGAAACATTTCTAAACAAACTTCCTTCTATTGGTTCAGTTTGTTCAGGCGGACGTTATGATAATCTTGCAGGACTTTATATGAAGGATCGCATTTCAGGCGTTGGTTCATCAATTGGGCTTGACCGCCTGATTGCAGGGCTTGAACAGATTGGTCTTGATAAACAAAGCAGTTTTATCGATGCAGAAATTTTTTGCTTAGATGAAAAATTAACTTCACATTATATGCAAACAGCACAAAAATTACGAACTTACGGTATTTCATGCGAAGTTTTCCCTGATGCAAAAAAAATAGGACAACAATACACTTTTGCAGAAAAAAAAGATATTCAATTCGGCATCCTTATAAAACAAGAAGATGCAGACAAAAATGTTTTAACTCTTAAAAACCTAAAAACCAGAGAAACTTTTGAAAATATTTCTGTCGAAGAAGCTGCAAAAAAAATCATACCAAATCTAAAAAATTGAGTAAAAAACATAACATACAAGTTTCTCTAACTCGGTCCCGTTTTGTAGAATCAACCCAAATGCTAAATCGGCTATCAAATTTTACAGCCAAAACTTGGGGAGTACTAGCCCAATCCAAAACTGTAGAATCAACCCAAACGCGCCACCAAACTACCGTTCAATCACAGTAGAAATAGTTTTTTCATCTCCATTTATGATAATTGATGCTTCTATTTTTTTTATTTCAAAATCAGAAAATGTTGTACGCAAAACAAGCTCTTCACCTGTATATGATTCTTTAAGAGTTTTTGTTTCAACAACAATATCATCGTTATTAACAGCTTTAATTTCAGCCGTAACAGCAGCTTTTTCAGAATCAATATTTTTATCTAATTTCAAATTTACATATATTTTATCTTCAAAAGCAAAAGCTTTAACAGAAGCTGCAATGCCGCCTACTGTATTTTCATTCGATTTATAAAACACCGACAGAGAAACAATAATACCTATAAGTAGAATTATAACAAAAATCATATATTTCCCGCCAGGTGAATCTAAAAGTACGCGTAAAAAACCTCTTTTTCTTAAAAGCTCACCATTATATAATTTTGCATTTTCAGGCATTCGCTTTAATCGCTCTTCTCTACTGTAATAAAAAACAACACCTTGCTCTTCAAGCCTTTTCCTCTCATCGTCGTTCATACAATCCCCTCCCATAAAAACTCGATGAGGAAGTATCAACTTCCGAATTGAGTTTTTAC
>JAAYQG010000097.1 GCA_012519415.1 Treponema sp.
AGGAGTTCCGAACGAAAACTTTGCCGGAAATGGCGTCAAAGTTTTCGTTCTCAAGTTTGCGTCGCAAACTTTATTATTAATTGCACTTTCTCATTTCATTGCGAAAGTGCGGTAAAAACTCAATTCGGAAATTGAAATTTCCTCATCGAGTTTTTATAGAGGAGGTAATATGAAGATTACAGGGAAAGTGATTAAATATGGTGATAATGTTGATACTGATGTAATAATACCGGCCAGATATCTAAATACATCTGATCCGAAAGAGCTTGCAAGCCATTGTATGGAAGACTTGGATAAAACATTTGTTAAAAGAGTTCAAAAGGGTGATGTTATGGTTGGCGGTTACAACTTCGGTTGTGGTTCATCTAGAGAACATGCTCCAATAGCTATTAAAGAAAGCGGTATTGCTTGTGTAATAGCTAAAAGTTTTGCGCGCATATTTTACAGAAACTCAATTAACACAGGGCTTGCAATTGTAGAATATGATGGGGATATTAATGAAGGCGATACTGTCGAAGTTAACTTTGATTCTGGTGTAATTAAAAATTTAACCACTGGAATAGAAGGAACTTTTCCTCCATTTCCGGAATTTCTAAAAAACATCATTGAAAAGGGTGGGTTGCTTCCATCAATGAGTAAATAATTAAAAGCATAATTATAGAAAAGGAATAACAATGAAAATTAATTTAGCAGTTATAAAAGGCGACGGCATAGGTCCTGAAATAGTTGAAGGCTCGTTAAAGGTTTTAGATAAGGTTGCAGAAATTTATTCTCATACATTCAATTATAGTTTTGTAGAAGCAGGTGGTGTTAGCATAGATAAACACGGAATTCCTTTAACAGATGAAGCGTTAAAAACTTGTTTAGACTCGGATAGTGTCTTGCTTGGAGCGGTTGGAGGACCTAAATGGGATAATCTACCTGGAAATATTAGACCTGAAAGAGCACTTTTATCACTTAGAAAGGAACTGGGATTATTTGCAAACATAAGACCTGCAAAGTTATACACTGAATTCAAAAATGCAAGTCCGCTTAAAAAAGAAATAATCGACAAAGGCATTGATATGGTTATTGTACGTGAATTAACGGGCGGCATATACTTTGGCGAAAGAGGCAGAAGAGATGGCGGTGCTAATGGTCAAGAAGCATACGATACAGAAATGTACAGTGTTATGGAAGTAGAAAGAATTGCACATGTAGCATTTAAAATGGCTATGAAGCGAAGCAAAAAAGTAGCTAATGTAGACAAAGCTAATGTACTTGAAAGTTCTAGACTTTGGCGAGAGGTTATTCATAGAGTAGCAAAAGAATATCCTGAAGTTACAGTTGTTGATGTGCTGGTAGACAACATGGCTATGCAACTTATAAAAAATCCGAAACAATTTGATGTAATAGTAGCTAATAATATGTTTGGCGATATTATATCTGATGAAGCTGCTCAAATAGTTGGCTCCATCGGATTAATGCCATCGTCTTCACTTGGAGAAAGTGGCAGAGGAATGTATGAACCCATACACGGTTCTGCACCTGATATAGCCGGCAAAGATGTTGCAAATCCAATTGCTACTATATTATCTTTAGCTATGATGCTCAGAGATTCATTTGGTTTAATTAAAGAGGCAGAATCTATTGAAAAAGCTGTTGATACAGTGTTGAAAAAAGGGCACAGAACTACAGATATTTTAGATAACGATACAAAACCTGTCGGTTGCAAAAAAATGTCTGAATTAATCTGTAATGAAATAAAATAGTACAAATAAAAACATAAAAGACAAAAAACAATGCAATAATGGTGAGATTTTTATCAACCGTTATTGCAATATTTTTATCCATAGTATTAAAATATCAATATTAATATTTATATATTAACGATATTCAAATAAGCAGGAATATTTTATGAGTAAAAAAACACTTAGAAAATCGAGAGATAAAAAAATCTTTGGAGTCTGTGCAGGAATTGCAGAATATATTGATGTTGATCCGACATTCGTAAGAATTGTATGGCTTATTTTAACATTCTGTTTCGGAGTAGGAATTCTTTCATATATTATTGCTGCAATAGTTATGCCTAGTTCATAAACAATAAAAATTCGAGTTATTTATTTTTCCATTATTTCCTATATTGAATATGCAAAATGTAAAAATTGATTTGCTTACACAAGTTGGCTATAAAATTCTTCAAAACGAAAAAAGATTTTGTTTTGGAATAGATGCGGTACTTCTTGCTGATTTTTCGGCTAAAAAAGTTCGTGCTAATTCAAATGTAATTGATTTATGCTCCGGAAACGGCATAATTGCTCTGCTTGTTTGTGGAATAACAAAAGCGCGAAAAATTACTGCTATGGAAATTCAAAAAGAAGATGCTTTACTTGCAAAAGAATCCGTAAAAATAAATATGCTTGATGAAAAAATAAATATCATAAATGATGATTTGAAAAAAGTTTCGCTTTTATTTGAAAAGTACAGTTTTGATACGGTAATTTGCAATCCTCCTTATATAAAATCATCTCATGGGAAAGAAAATTCTATAAATGCAAAAACTATTGCTCGTCGTGAAATTTTTTGTGAACTTGAAGATATAATAAAATCCGTTGAATATTTATTAAAACCGAATGGACATTTTTTTATGATTCATCGACCGGAGCGACTTAGTGAAATTTTTGTTCTGTTAAATAAATACAAATTAGAAGCTTCCGAGATTCGATTTGTTCAGCCTTTCGTAGATAAAGTTCCAACTATGGTCTTAGTTGAAGCTAGAAAAAATATCAAACCGAATCTCAAAGTTGATATTCCTTTAATTATTTATAGCAAGAGAGGCGTTTACTCAGACGAAGTAAAATCAATTTATTCGTGCAGGAAGTTTAATTCATGCTGAATATTTTATGTTGGCGCGAAATTCAGGAGATTTTATGAAAAAATTTTATATATTTATTTTGTTGTTCATTTTGGTGAATTTTGCGTTTGCTGAGCGTAAAACATATATAGATGACGAAAAAGGCTACAATGTTATTACAGAAATAAATTATGTAGGTTCAAACATTTCAAAAGAAGATATGGAAGAATATAGAAATACTCTTTATAACTGGAATAACGAAATTGGTATTTCAACAAAAAAAACCAAAAGAATAACAAAAGAAGTTGACTGGGGCTTAAAAAAAGCACTTGCAGAAATAAAAGCCGAAAACGGGCAAACTTATGTTGTTAGAATTACACCTGTTCCGAATGAAAATAAATCAACTTTTTATTTTATAACAGCTTTAATTACTGTGAATAATAACAAGTATGAATTTTGGGACGTTTTTGAAACTTTTGTAAAATTGGAAAATAAAAAGGAAATAGAAAAAAATCAAGAAGAAAATATTTATTCAAATGCAAAGTTAGGTTATAAAGGACGTGCGTCTGCTTCTAAAGCCGGAGAAAATTTATCTAAAGATGATATTAATA
>JAAYQG010000098.1 GCA_012519415.1 Treponema sp.
ACAATAAATCCTGTAGTTTTCACTCACGAAAACTACGGGTTTTGCAACCAAAAACCCAAATTTTATAAAAAACTAAATGCAAAACCCCCACACCCTCCCCAAAACATGATATATTCTGTATATGAAAACAATTCAAGCTTTTACAGAAATTTATTGTGATGAATCAATGGTTGTACTTAACAAAGCTTCCGGCATTTTAACAGCAGCAGACCGTTACGACAAAGACGCACCGAGATTAGACACAGCAGCTTCGGAAATATATGGGAAATTATTTGCAGTTCACAGAATAGACAAAGAAACTTCCGGCGCAGTTATTTACGCAAGAACACCGGAAGCTCATCGCAATATATCAATATCGTTTCAAAAACGAACAGTCGAAAAAACATACCATGCGCTTGTTTATGGACAACCGCTATGGAGCGAAACAGTTTCAAAAATGAAGCTTTTAGTGAATGGCGATTTTCGACACAGAACAGTTGTAAATAAAATGGGAAAAGACGCCGAAACTTATTTTAGATTTATTGGTTCTTGCGGCCCATATTCATGGATTGAAGCAATGCCAAAAACAGGGCGCACTCATCAGATTCGCGCTCATCTTTCGCAGCTTGGTTTTTGCATTGTCTGCGATCCGCTTTATAGCGGAAACCAAAAACCGGTAAGACTTTCCGATATAAAGCGTTCATGGCGTGGCAATATTTATGAGGAACGCCCTCTTCTTGCTCGCCTCGCACTTCATGCATGGAAAATTAGTCTTTTACATCCTGTTACAGAGAAACAAATGACTTTTACAGCACCATATCCAAAAGATTTAGATTCAACAAGAAAACAGCTTGCAAAATTATTTGGCACGGATCCTCTCGCATGAAAAGAATAATTGCAGTTTCAGTATCTTTAATTTTCTTTTATTTCAGTCTTTTTTGTGTAGACTATAAATTCTCAATAGAACCTTTTTTCGGAATACGAAACGGCACTTTATACGAATATGTATATTCAGTTTTGCCAAACGGAGCTGATTATAAATTAAGTCAACTTGAATGGAATATAAATCCTGCATATCTTATGGGCGGTACAATCTGTTCTGATTTTGGTGCAATTGAACTTTCTACAACAGTGCTTGGGCTAAATCGTACAACAAACGGAAAACTTTATGACTGGGATTATGAAAACTTTGACGGAAAACCGACAAAATTTTCGGAACATACAGCGGAACTTTCAAACAGCCTTGAAGCCTCCGGCAACATTGCTTTTAGATTTGAATTTAGCGACAATTTTTCGGTAGCTCCTTTTGCTTCAATTAATTACAGCCGCATGAAATTTGATGCTTATAACGGCTACACACAATATGCGACAGGTTCAAATTACTGGAACAAAGATATTCCCAAACAAGAATTAACAGGAAAACTTATCAGTTATTCAAATACAATGTGGTATCCAGCCGCAGGGTTTCAAATAAAAACAAATATTTTTAACTTCATATCAATTCAAGCAGGATTTTCCGCTTCGCCATATATTTTTGCAAATTCCGTTGACCAACACTGGCTTAGAAATGTTGAATTTATCGATACAATGAGAAAAGGATACGGCTTGTTTGGAGATTTAAAAATTGATGTATCTTTTTTGCGTTATCACACAATTTCGATTTTTGCCAACAGTCAAACAATACAAGGCGTAAAAGGCAAAAGTACGCAACGGGGAATTGATTCCAACTTACCACCATTGCCAAACGGTAAAGGTGGAACAGCAAACACAAATTTCACATTTGGAATTTCATATAAACTTACTATCGACTGAATTTTACGCGCACTATCTTTATGCGGCGTTGATCTAACTGTTCTACAATAAATGTGCATATATCTGTGCGTAAAAGATCGCCAACAGAAGGCAAAACGTCAAATTGCTCAAGCATCCAGCCGCCTAAAGTTTGATAATATTCACTTTCAAGGTTCGTCTTAAAAAAATCATTAAAATCTTTAAGTTGCATATCGCCGGGCACCCTAAGTTCATTTGAACTTATAAATTCAACTCGATCTTCGATTGGAATAGCTTTTTTATCATATTCGTCTGCCAAACGTCCAAAAACAGCAGCAAACAAATCGTCCATTGTAATAATGCCTGAATTACAACCATTTTCATCAACAGCCACAGCAAAATTTTGCTTTTCCCTTATAAAAAAACGGAGCATTTCTGTTGCGCTTTTTGTTTCCGGCACAAAAAAAACAGGGTGCATAATTTCTTTTATTTTAAAGTTTTCATTTTTATTTTTTGCATAAAGCACATCTTTATAATGAATATAACCGCAAATAGAATCAAATCTATCGTCAAAAACAGGCAATCTCGAAAATCCTGATTCTTTTAGGATCGCAACTGTATCGCGATAAGAAGTATTGATGCTCAAAGATTTTACAAGAAGCCTATTCACCATTATTGAACGCACAGTAAGGTCTGTAAACTCAAAAATTTTGTTCATCATTTCTTTTTCGCTCGTTTCAAGCGTTCCTTCTTGATTTCCGACATCAATGAGCATTTTTAATTCTTCTTCTGTTACAAGTGGCATTTGTTCGGGGAAAAAATATTTAATAAAAGCTGTAACAGACTTAATTATAATTGAAAAAATAAACACAACAGGCGAAAGTAAAATTTCAAAAAACCGCACAATTTTTGCAAGATTTCCGGCAAAAACAGATGGATGACTTGCAGCTACTGTTTTGGGTACAATTTCGCCGAAAATCAAAATCACAAATGTCATCACGGCAGCAGCAATTCCCACTCCTGCATCTCCCAAAAATGTAATTGCAATAGATGTTCCAAGTGCGGAAGCAAAATTATTAACAAGATTATTTCCGACAAGAATTGTCGTTATAAGTTTATCTTGTTTAGATTTAAGCTTTTGAATGAGTTTTGCATTTTTTGCACGATTTTTTATGAGCTGTCTGATTTTTATAGGCGAAAGTGACATAAACGAAGTTTCAGCAGAAGAAAAAGTTGCGGAAAGAATAATACAGACGCACAAAAAAATTACAGAAACTATCATTTGATATCCTCTGTTTCTGCATTTCTTTTAACAAGCACGGTTTCAACTCTGTGTCCGTCAATTTTTTTTACAATTAAAGTACACATATCAAGTTTTAACTCAACATTTTCTTGCGGAAAATCGCCAAGCTTTTCTGTTATAAATCCGCCTACCGTATCATAAAATTCAGATTTTAGTTCAACTCCAAGTTTTTCGGACAATTCAACAAGACGCATAGAACCGCTTACCATAAAAGAACTGTCAGAAATGCAATTATATTCTTTATTTTCGACAGAATCTTCATCACTTACATTGCCAAAGATTTCATGCGTAAGGTCTTCAATTGTAACAAGTCCAGAAGTCCCTGAATATTCATCTACTACGATTGCAATGCTTTGTCTATTTTCTCTAAAAATTTTTCTTATCGACGAAATTCGCCTGCTTTCTAAAATGAACAGAGGCGGGCGCATAATTTTTTTTACTGAAAATATTTCCGTTTCATCATCAAAAAAAAACATATCTTTTAGATAAACAAAACCGCATATATCATCTATTCCATTTTTATAAACAGGAAATTTTGAAAATGAAGTTGTTTGCGCTAAGTCAAGAATTTCTTGATATGATGAATCTAAAGAAATTGAAATAATTTCTTTACGTGGAATCATTATTTCTTTTGCAGTCAAATCTGTAAATTTAAAAACTTGCCTTAGCATCGTTTTTTCATTTTGTTCAATAACTCCCTCTTCTTCGCCGGCATCAATAAAAGTTTTTATATCCTCTTCTGTAAAAGAAACTGTTTTAGGCAAAAGATTTACACCAAAAAGTTTCGCAATAGGTTCTGTAATACGGGAAAAAATCCACACAAGGGGAGTAAATACTTTTGTCAAAAAACTTATAAGAGGTGAAACTGCAAATGCTATTTTTTCAGGATATATTGAGGCAACAACTTTTGGAGTAATTTCTCCAAAAATAAGCAGCAACACCGTAGAAACAATTGTTGCTATTTCTACACCGTTCGCTCCAAACATATCAAGCGCAATAGCTGTCAATATAGAAGTTACTCCAACATTTACAAGGTTGTTGCCAATTAGAACTGTGTTTAGAAGTTTTGTTTTTGAATCAAGTAGTTTTCCTGTCCGTTGCGCTTTTTTATTTTTTTTACTTCGCAACACTCTAAGTCTAAGCTTATTTATAGAAAGAAAAGCATTTTCTGTTGCAGAAAAAATCATAGAAAATAAAATCAATATAACAAGAACAATTAAACTAATTAATAGATGACTATCCAGAAACAAAACCTCCTAAAGAGCAAAACTTAGTTTGCATTGCATAATATATTTAGTTGCAATGTAATAAAATAAATTATGCAATGCATTTTGTTTTATTTTGCAGGAACTTCATCAACTTCAGCAGGAGCAGGAGTTTGGCTTTTTACAAGCTCCAAAAAATGATTTAAGTCTTGTATATGTTCACTTTCCGGATAAGCATTTATAGCTTTTTCTATAAGAGTACAAACGTAATCGATTTCTTCTTGTGTTACTGTCAGTCCTCCTAATGCAGAAACATATGCGGCTGTATAAAAAGCTTCTTGCGAATACTTCGAGTCTACAACAGGATCTTCTGCAACACGAACGAGCAAATCTCTTGCGCTTAGGACATCACCACGCTGCATATAAAGACCTGCTTCGTTATATGCTGCTAAAAGTTTATATTTACCAAGCAGTCCGCTTTCATTTTCAGGGTCAAGAGTCGGAATTTCAAGAATATAATCCATTAATTCAGCTTTTTCTTCATCCGAAGAGTTTTCATAGAGAGTATCGATTAATTCGACTTTTTTAATGCCTTTAGCTTTTCCTATACTTGCTTTTAGTTTTATCAAATCTTTGTATGAAGTTTCTGCAGCTACAATAGCTTCAATTACAGCTTCAAGCCCCATATCTTCTGTAAAAGCTACAGTTCCGTAACTTTTGCATTCTGAGTTCAGCAAAATAAAACTCGGTGTTGTTTCCAAGCCATACATCATCGCATAGGTAAAAATCTGCTGCATTTCTTCTTCGGGAATAGAAGATTCACTTGCTGGAATATCAATATGTGCAAGCTCAAATTTTTTACCCATTTTTTTAATAAATTCTTTATCTTGCATGATGTTTTTTTCAAAATCGCCTGAAATATTATCCCATTCAACTCCGGTAAAAACCAAAAGAATGTTTTTGTTGCGATTTTTCGCTGTTTCTTGAACAGCTTCATAATCTTTAACCCATTCAGTTGCACGAGCAACATTCATGCCCAAGCCAAAAAAAGCTCCAACTGCACCACCTGCTACAAGAACAACAGCTGCAATTATTCCCAGAATCAGCGTTTTTTTGCATTTGCATTTGGCTTTTGTTTCTTCACTCGCATTTGATGAATCTTCTGTTAACTGATTTGTTTCAACGCTAGATGATTCATTCTCTTTTAATTCGTTTTCTTCCACAAACAACTCCTTGTTATAAACCTTTAATCAAAATATCTAACACCGGCGGCAAAAATATTCTGACATTTGTTTCCTTGTATGTTTTTAATAAGCTCATTAGATGCACCAAGATGTTCAGTTCCAATAGTTCGTTCATTATGACCCATTTTTCCCAAAACACGCCCGTCCGGACTTGTCATGCCTTCAATTGCAAACATAGAACCGTTAGGATTTGTAGGTTCAGTCATTACAGGATTTCCGTTTTCATCAACATACTGTGTGAAAATCTGCCCATTTTCAAAAAGCTTTTTCGCAAAATCTTTGTCAATAATTATGCGACCTTCTCCATGTGAAATCGGAACAAGATGCGTCTGGCTTTGCACAACAGACTGATGTTGTGCCCATGGACTTATAGCACTAACCATGCGCGTATTTACAACACGCGAAATATGACGACCGATTCTGTTAAAAGTTAATGTCGGCATATCTTCTGAAGGAGCAAGAATTTTTCCGTATGGAACAAGTCCGGTTTTTATTAAAGCTTGAAAACCGTTACAAATTCCAAGAACAAGTCCGTTTCGCTCTTCAAGCAACGAAATAACAGCTTGTGCTATGCGGTTTTCGCGCAAAACATTTGCAATAAATTTTCCAGAACCGTCAGGCTCATCGCCAGCAGAAAAACCGCCGGACAATGCGAGAATCTGTGCTGTTCCAAGCTCTTTTTGAAGTTCATTCAATGAAGATTCCAGCATTTTTCCATCTTTATTTAGGAAAACTAAAATCTTTGTTTCTGCACCTTCAAGTGAAAATGCTCGAGCCATATCGAATTCGCAGTTTGTTCCCGGAAAAACAGGAAGCAAAACCTTAGGCTTTGCTTTGCTACCAATTAAAAAATGCGCTTTATCACGTGCTTCTTGCAAACTTTCATGTGTTTTAAGCGCGAAATCTGGCAAAATTTCAGCTTTTTTTTCGTCATCACTTTCTTCCGTAATAGGAGGAAAAACTTTTGCAAGCGGTTGTTCCCAAGCTTTATAACTTTCTACAATTGAAATTTCTGTGTCTTCAACTAAAATCTTTTGTTCGGTTGTAGTTTTGCCAAGAACAAATGATTCAGGTAACGCTTTTTCAAAAGCTGAACTGTTTTCAGAAGGAACTTCTGCAATAATTGAGCCATAAAAAGGCAAAAATAATAAGCTGTTTTTATTTTTATCGAAAAGTGCACTTGACTGAACAGGAAAAGTGTCTTGGAGTTTTGAAAGAAAATCCGAATTAAATGCAAGACCAATTTTGTTGCCAAAAGCCATTTTTGTTACAGCTTCTGCAATTCCACCGGCACAAACAGGATACAGCGCATTTACAAGTTTTTTGCTTGTCAAAGAATGAAGTGATTTTGTTGAATTCTTAAACGAAGCAAAATCAGGCGTTAAATCATTTGTGTATTTACACGGAACAAAATAAATTATACTGTCTGCCTTTTTAAAAGCACCGCTTGTAATGTTTCGTGCATCCTCTGTTGTAACAGCAAAAGAAACAAGCGTAGGCGGAACTGTTAATTCTGCAAAAGAACCGCTCATGCTGTCTTTTCCACCTATTGAAGCAGTTTGCATTGCGATTTGAGCAGATAAAGCACCCAAAAGTGCTGCCACAGGTTTTCCCCAAGCTTGTTCGGAAGAAGTTCTCTCAAAATATTCTTGAAATGTAAGTCTACAACTTTCCGGCAAGCCGCCCAGTGCAGCAATTCTTGCAAGCGAATGCAAAACCGCAATCTGTGCACCGTGATACGGCGACCAGCTTGCAACATACGGATCGTAGCCAAAAGTCATAAGACTTGATGTGTTTGTTTCAAAAGGCGGAAGAACAGGTATTTTTGCAACACAACCATTTTCCGGCGTTGATTGATAAACTCCGCCCATTGGAAATATAACAGTGCTTGAACCGATTGAACCGTCAAAGCGTTCGGTTAAACCGCGTTGAGAACAGACTGCAAAATCTTTCATATTTAATAGCCATGCATCAACAAGAGAAGAAGGATTTTCTTTTATAAAATCTTCTACATTTTTTAGCGGCTTACACAAAGGAGAATCGTCTTTTTTAACAGCAGCAACAACAGCTTTTGCACTTCGACTTGCACCTGATGTATCTAAAAAAGTGCGATCAATATCAACGATTGTTTTTCCATGCCATTTCATAACAAGGCGATTTGTATTTGTAACGGAAGCAATTTGAACAGCATTAAGATTTTCAGTTTTTGCTGCATTAATAAATGCTTCTACGTCTTTTTTGCGAACAACAACAGCCATGCGTTCCTGGCTTTCGGAAATTGCAAGTTCCGTACCGTTAAGACCTTCATATTTTTTTGGCACAGAATCAAGATTAATTTCAAGCCCCGGAGCAAGCTCACCAACAGCAACAGAAACACCGCCTGCGCCAAAATCATTGCAGCGACGAATCATTCGACTAACATCTCTGATTCTAAAAAGGCGTTGAATTTTACGCTCTTCTACAGCATTACCTTTCTGAACTTCTGCCGCAGCTGTCGTTACAGAGTCTACATTATGAGCTTTTGAAGAACCAGTCGCACCTCCAATACCATCTCGACCGGTACCACCGCCAACTAAAATAATACAATCGCCCGGGTCGGGTATTTCTCTCTTAACTACATCTGATGGAACTGCTGCAATAACAGCACCAAGCTCCATCCGTTTTGCTTCAAAGCCCGGATGATAAAATTCAGCAACTTGCCCTGTTGTAAGACCGATTTGGTTGCCGTAAGAACTGAAACCTTGAGCCGCTTCTCGCGTAAGCTTCATCTGCGGCAATTTACCTTCTCTTGTTTGACTAATCGGTACAGTAGGATCTGCAGCACCGGTTACGCGCAAACTCTGATAAACCCACGCACGTCCTGAAAGCGGATCTCGGATTGCACCGCCAATACAAGTTGCAGCACCACCAAAAGGTTCAATTTCAGTTGGATGATTGTGTGTTTCATTTTTGAACTGAAGAAGCCAGCGTTCTGTTTTTTGCTCAGGTTCAATGCCAACTGAATAATCAGATGTATCAACATCTATATAGATAGAACAGGCGTTAATTTCTTCAGAAAGTTCAATATCATCGAGCTTTCCATGCTTTCTAAGATATTTTGCACCGATACAAGCCATATCCATGAGAGTAAGCGGTTTTTCGTTTGCTCCACCTTTTTGGGTTCTTTTGCCATAAAGCTCATCTCGAATTGCTCGATATTCAGCAAGTGAAGCTACAACCGGTGCTGAAATATCGCCCTCTTCAATTTTTATATCATCAAGCATAGTGTTGAAAGTTGTGTGCCGGCAATGGTCTGACCAGTAAGTGTCTAAAACACGAATTTCCGTTTCTGTCGGATTTCTACCCTCTTTTTTGAAATATGATTGCATGAAAGCTATATCTGCATTATCCATTGCAAGACTCATTTTTTCACGCAAGTCGGAAAGTTCAGCAGACGACATATCTGTAAATTTATCAATAACAGGAATATCGTCAGGCTGCATTTCATTCATTGTTAAAGTTAAAGGAATTTCTGAAGATGCAACACGAGAATCAACAGGGTTAATCAAATAATTTTCAATTTTTTTACGTTCATCTTCACTTATATTTCCTTCTAAAAGCACAAGCTTTGCACAGCGCACTTTAGGTGCAGCATTTTTATCTGCGTTTGGAATCAAAAGGGATAAACATTGTTCTGCACTATCTGCACGTTGGTCATACTGACCGGGCAGATATTCCCAAATAATAGATGTTTCATTCTTGCCGAGTGGATAATCCGTAAAATAACAAATATCACTCTGTGGTTCTGAAAAAATGCGGGTTGCAGCATCACGGCAAACATCTTCTGAAACATTCTCAATATCATACCTATTCAAATAACGTACAACTTTTACAGCTTTAATTCCGAGAAACCCTGTAATCTCAGAATGGATACGTTTTGCTTCATTAGAAAAATCTGGTTTTCTTTCAATATAAAGACGGAACATGGGACAAGTATATTTAGAAACGATAAAAAATACAATATGTGCGTTGGCGTTTCGCATTTGGGTCGGAGCTACAGTTTGGGGATTAATCTAGCGAAACGCCAAGTTTGTGCGGAGCACAAACTTGAAGGCTTGGGCATTTGCATTTGGGATTGAGTTACAAATTTGGGGATTAAGCTAGCGAAACGCCGAGTTTGCACTTAAATCAGACTTCCTTGTCTGATTTAAGTGCCGAGTTTTGCTTCACAAAACTCGCTGCTCGTGCACTGCGTCCGTGCAGTGCGGTTTTGTACAGGATTGTGTGTCTAGTGGGTTTTATCTACAAATTTTGGGAGTAATCTGGCGAAACTTGTTGGGTGGGGTTATGCTATAATTTTTACAGAACCGTCGGGGTTAAAAAAGTCTTCTACGCTGATTGTTGGTTCTGTTGCTTTTCTACGTTCATAAATACTTTTGTGCAATTCTATAAGTTTTTCGCGTGATTGCACGAAATGAATATCATGGGAAAGGCAAACGTATTTGCAGTTCAGAGATTCAAGAAAATCTATTTCTGCTTTTAGAAGTTGCACATTATATGTATGATTTCCTATTACTTCTTTGCAATACGTGCTGTCGCCCATAAAAGCATAATCAGCGAAAACAAGACACAAACAGCCTTTTGCGTGGCTTGATGGAACTTCTAAAATTTCAATCTGTTCATTTTCAAAAACAATTTTGGATTTTACAATTGTTCCCTTAGATGTATACCGTTTTGTGTTTGCGCTCACGAATAGATTGTCGAAGTTTACTTTATGAATGTTTGCAATGTGGTCTAAATGGAAATGAGAAAGAACAATGTTTTTTGTTCCTTTGATTTCATTTATTTCGTTCATAGATTCTACGCTCGTTCCGACATCAAAAATCCATGTTGAATTTTCTGTTTTTATAAAGACAACATCAGAAGACAATGGATTTGTGCTTGCGGGAATATAAAAAATATTTTCTGTTATTTTGTTCATAATATGTTCACTTAATTTTTAATCTCATTTTAGGAAATTTGTGGTTCTCTCTAAAATGCCAGTGTAGAAAGCGATGAATGTTCCGTAATTTGCAAAAGGTACATTTTGATTTTCGGCGGATTTTATCCTGTATTCAATTTCTTTTTGATTAATCATACAGCCGCCGCAATGCAAAACAAACGCAAACTTTCTTAAATCTATTGGAAAATCATTACCGGAACAAAACTGAAATTGCAAATTTTTTCCCGTTAGCTCTTTCATCATTTTGGGGAGTTTTACTGTTCCAATGTCGCCGCATTGTCTGTGGTGAGTGCAGCCTTCTGCAATTAAAATTATGTCGTTGTCTTTTAAGTCTTTTATATGTTTCATTGCTTCAAGCGAAGGAGTTAGAAAACCTTTTTGATTGCTCAATAAAATTGAAAAAGAAGTTAATTGCACTGTTTTAGGTACAATTTTTTGAACTTCTGAAAAAGCTTGGCTGTCTGTAATTACAATTTTGGGCGGTTTTGTAAGATTTGCAAGTGTTTCCGAAAGTTCAGCAACTTGACAAACAACGCACACCGCATGAGCATCAAGTGCATTTCTTATAGTCTGAACTTGCGGCAAAATAAGTCGCCCTTTTGGTGCAGATTCATCAATCGGTGTAACAAGCACCACAAAATCATTTTTGTTGCAAATATCATTTAGAATATTGTTCGATTTCCGCTCTTGTGGGAAAAAATTTGCAATAATTTCTTTTAAGTTGTCAATGTTTTGTTTATCTTTGCTACTTACAAAAACCAGTTCCTTAAATGAATTGAATTTTTCGAACAATTTTTGTTTTTCAGTTTCTGAAATAATATCTTCTTTATTGAGAACAACAATAAAGGGAATTTTTGCTTCTTCTAAAATCTTCGCAAACTGTTTGTTGGAATTAATTTCCGGATTTGTAGAATCAATTATAAGAAGCGCGATGTCGGTTTTGCGTAGAACTTCTTTTGTTTTTTGAATTCTTTTTTCACCTAACTCTCCTTCATCATCAAAACCGGGCGTATCTATAAGCACAACTGCGCCTAAAGGCAATATTTCCATTGATTTATAAACAGGGTCTGTTGTCGTTCCTTTTGTATCTGAAACGACTGCAATATCTTGCGCAGCAACAGCATTCAAAAGGCTTGATTTTCCTGAATTACGTGTGCCGAAAAAAGCAATATGTATACGGTCAGCTCTAACTGTCATGATTGTTTCCTTGTATTTAGTATTTCAAAATCTAAAGTCGCGCTTGCCGAATTTTTTGATTTCTTCAATATTAGCTTCCGCAATTTCTCGTGTTTTTTCTCGTGGAATATTTTTGAGTTCTTTTTCGATTAACTTAAATCCTTTTTGCTTTGTCTTGTTTGAAGCATAATCAGTCAAAAATTCAGTAAGTGTCATTAAAGCATTCGGGTGGCAACAGTTTTGTATCTGGCCTGTTTTACAAAGACTCATAAAGCGGTCGCCTGTTCTGCCTTCGCGATAACATGCTGTACAAAAAGACGGAATAAAATTCATGTCTATAAGCCACTGCACAACTTCATCTAGTGTGCGTTGATCTGAAACATCAAATTGTTCTGTGTCGTGAGGTCGCTCTTCTGTTGTGTAACCACCTACAGAAGTCCTTGAGCCGCCCGAAATTTGCGAGATTCCAACTTTTAACGCTTTTTCTCGCACTTTTTCGCTTTCTCTGGTTGAAATAATCATTCCCGTATATGGAACTGCAATTCTCAAACAAGCGATAATTTTTGTAAAAATTTCGTCTGAAATTCCGTTATCAAAGGCATTTGGATCAATATCGTCTGCTTTTTTTACACGCGGTACACTTATCGTATGCGGTCCAATACCATGAACAACTTCAAGATGTTCCGCATGCATCAAAAGTCCTGCAAATTCATACTTGTAAAGTTCAAGTCCAAAAAGAACACCAAGACCAACATCATCAATTCCGCCTTCTATAGCTCTGTCCATAGCTTCTGTGTGGTATGCGTAATCGTGTTTTGGGCCTGTTGGATGTAAATGTTCATAACTTTCTTTGTTATATGTTTCTTGGAACAGAATGTATGTGCCTATGCCTGCTTCTTTTAGTTTTCTGTAATTTTCAACAGTTGTTGCCGCAATATTTACGTTTACTCGTCTTATTGCACCGTTTTTATGCTTAATGCTGTAAATTGTTTTTATAGAATCAAGGATATATTCTATTGGATTATTTACAGGGTCTTCGCCTGCTTCTATTGCAAGTCTTTTATGCCCCATATCTTGAAGTGCTATAACTTCTGCTTTAATTTCGTCTTGTGTAAGTTTTTTACGCGGAATACGCTTGTTTTTTGCATGATATGGGCAATAAAGACAGCCATTCACACAATAATTTGAAAGGTAAAGCGGGGCAAAAAGTACAATCCTGTTGCCATAAAAAGATAGCTTTATTTCTTCTGCAAGCTTGTACATTTCTTCAATTTTTTCGGGAATATCGCACGCAAGAAGAACTGAAGCTTCTCGATGAGTAAGTCCCTCACAGTGATAACCGTCTTTTGTTTTTTGTGGTTTTGCTTTTGATAAGATTTTGTCAATTAATTCGATATTATGCTTGTTTTTTTCTGCATAACGAATTGTTTCAAGAATTTCATCATGGCTGATGAATTCTTCCGCTTTCATAGAAGCTGGATTATAGTTTGTCATAAGTTTCCTCTCTTGGGTTAGAAAATCTTTCCCATCAGATTAATTTGATACATTATAGCAATTATTAATTTGGAATGCAATATTTCGCAGGAGAATTATCTAAAATTTTGGGTTTAATCTAGCAAAACGCCAATTTACAGATTGTCTTGTCATAGATTATGCCTTTAGGACAATCCAATACAAGAAAAGACTTGTATTGGATTTATTGAATAACTCACTCTTCAGGGATTTCTATAAATTTGTTTTCTTCATCTGAAGCAACGCTCCATCTGTACAGATAAACACAATGTTTCTCAGAGTATTTTGCACATACCTTTTCTGCATCTTCATCATCTATACATGGTATTGAATTTAACAGTTTGCAAAAGTCGTTATAATTATCCAGTATTGTATACAAATCATAATAATTCGTATCTGTTGCCTTGCACAAATCTTTTAAATAAATACCTGTCCAATAATCATCAACTTTTCCATTGCTTTTATGTCTTTCACTTAAAAAGTTAATATTTTCAATATAATTTAATCGACCTTCTTTGTGAAATATTAGTTCATTTGGAACGGTTAAGAAACCTACGGTATGTCCATTTGTCAATGTTAAATATAAATCAAAAGTATAAGGTAAATATTTTTCTTTCTCTATTGATTTATAAAACAATGTTTTCAATGTCCAATCAAACCAAATCTCGTCCATACTTGCTTTTTCAACTAATGGATGTTGCTCTATAACTTTTTTGAGTTCCGTTGGTTGTATAATTTCTTTTTGTGGCTTGCTGAAAGCGATTGCAACACACAAACAAAGTAAAAACAAAGAAAATAAAACCAAAGTCATTTTTTTCATTTTGAACATCCTTCACCTGTTGCTGGCTCTAAAATATCTTTTATAATGTCATTTCCAGCATTATTTATACTAAAGTTCATACTACATCTATTTAAATTAAATTGTTCATGGTTTTTAGGCAAAGAATTTGCTTCTAATAACCCTAAAACTTGTGGGGTTGGGTGGAGATTTTCCTTCTTTGTTGTGTATTTTTCTGCATTTACTTGCCTCATGTCAAGAATTGATTTTCAGCTCTTTATCTAATTCTTGTAAATTGTTTCTAGAACTTTGCCTTCTTCATATGCACATTTATATAAATTTAAAATATGTTTTTCACCGGTTGATTCTATTAGTTCTTTGTTTTCACTTAAAATATCCAGACCTTTTTTGACTTGTCTTTCATTAAAATAATATTGAGCCAAATATATGTATGCAACTGGTGTGGGATTTTTATTTATTTCGTTCTCAAGAATGGTTTTTATTTTTTTGTTGTTTTTTATGTTCCCATCATACAGCATATTTTTTGCATAATCTAAGTTGTCATTATCAAACACAGCTTCATCGATGTTTGAATCTTTAATTATATATCCATCAACAAAATAATATGACAATGCAAAAACATTGCTTAAATCTTCTCCGTCATTTAGCATCCTTTGCTCTGCAACATCATAATTCGATATTATCAAAATACTCGGTTTATTTGGCCATTGACCAAAAGTAAATTTTAAATCTTTGCCGCCTTTGTAATTTTTAACAACAAACGTTGCTCTCTTTTCTTCTTTTAAACTTTTATTCATATCGAGGCAACAAGACCGTAAATCATCTTGTTTAGTCATATCTAATAAACCAAACGGAAGACAAATACTTTCATAAAAGAAAGAAACAAAACCAAAATCAGATTTTATTTTTGGTTTATAAGTTAAGTTCTTTCCACTGCTTTGAAGAATACAAACCTCCAGTTTGTTGTCCAAATTTTCTGCAAAAATCAAAACAGAAAATATCACAAAAAACAATGTAAATACGATTCTTTTCATAATTCCTCCAAATACTTGCCGCACATAACTATGATATTGCCCCAGCTTTCAAGTTTTTGCAAGTAAAAACTTTAAGGAGGGTTTTGCTTTGGGTTTGAGTTACGAATTTGGGATTAATCTAGCAAAACCCGTAGTTTGCGTTTTGCGTTTGGGATTAGAGCTACAGTTTGGGATTAAACTGGCAAAACGCCAAGTTTTTGCGGAGCAAAAACT
>JAAYQG010000099.1 GCA_012519415.1 Treponema sp.
TAGTGTGTTATATGTTGCATTTGCAGCATGTAAATGGGTTCGGATGACCATTTTAAGCACATTAATTTGGTTTGGTATTTGTATTGTTATTTATGTAATTTTTTGGGTGAGTTTCTTTATATATTTTAAAATAAAAATAAAAGAAACAAACAAGCAGTTGTAATGTATTGAATCTTCGCATGAATTAATTTTATTTTTCAGTCAGTGCGCAAAATAAGTAAAAAAGCTTAAGTTGTTTCTTTATATGCCGAAATTCTTAATGTGTTTGTGGGGTGGGAGGCTGCACAAATACCCAAAAGGAGGCCGATGTGGAAACTTATTCATTGCGCACACTTAACGGAACGAACGATTTTATTACACTTTTGAGAGAAACAGATGAAGGTTTTGTCATCCGAATCGTTCGTGACAAAGACGGCTATAATGAAATCATAAATGAATTCATGTCTAAAGAGCTGTTTGAAACATGTGTGCGAACCGGATATTTGACTAAAGTTGAAGCAAAACCGCTTGTTGCAACTGCATAACTACATAGTTTTCAAGCGACATATGTTTCGTAAAAAAACAACATCGAATAAAAGGTGTTGTTTTTTTATTTTAAATATCTTGAAAAATTTGTTTGTTTTCAAGATATAATTTTTATTTATTCAGTAAATCCATCAATAATTTTAATGCCTGCCGAAACACCGAGCCTGTCTGCACCGGCGTTAATCATATCAAGTGCTGTTTTTGTGTCTTTAATGCCGCCGGAAGCTTTTACAAAAACATGAACATTAAGAGGTTCTGCAGAATCAACTGCTTTACGCATAAGTTCAACATCATGAACAGTTGCACCATTTGGAATATCATTTTCATCATTATTTTTTATAGGTGTACCAAAACCTGTTGAAGTCTTTACAAAATCTGCACCGGCTTTTTTTGCTGCAACGCATACAGCTGTTTTTTCTTCGTCTGTTAAATAGCAAGTTTCAATTATAACTTTTACAATTACTTTATAGCCTTGTGATCTTTCTGCATTATGAACGGCATTTACAACAGCAGAAATATCCGCTTGAACAGCATCATAATCGTGTGCTTTGGCATATCCTATATTGATGACCATATCAATTTCTTGTGCTCCTTGTAGTACAGCATGAGCAGCTTCTTCTGCTTTTATTGCAGTCGAATTTGCTCCAAGTGGAAAACCTATTACAGTACAAACTTTTACATTGGTGTCGTTCAGCTTAGAAAAAGCATATGGCACCCAAACAGGATTAATGCATACGGATGCAAAACCATATTTAACAGCTTCATTACAAAGTTTCAAAATGTCGTTTTCTACAGCAGAAGCTTTTAATTGAGTATGGTCAATCATCGCTGCAAGTTCTTTTTTTGTTTTAATGTTCATATTTCCTCCGATTTTCTAATTTGTGTTATAGGAATATCTTGTCTTTAAGCTGGTTTTGTGATATGCTCCAATAATACTACTCAAAGAGAGGTTTTACAATGGCTTATAAAATAACAGACGATTGTGTAAACTGTGGTGCATGCGAAGGTGAATGTCCTGTTGGAGCAATTAGCGAACAGAACGACAAACGTGTAATTGATGCTGCTGTTTGTGCAAATTGTGGTGCATGTGTTGCATCATGCCCAACTTCTGCAATTGTAGAAGACTAACAGTTTATTTAAAATGGAGTTATCTTTTTTGGATAGCTCCTTTTCAAAATGATTCGTAATATAATACGCGGTTATGCCGTATTTTTTTCTATTTTTCTAAAGACTTTTCTGCTTCTCTGCTTTTGTGCATTTAGTGCATTTATCATAGTTTTCCCGTTGTGGAAATTTGCAGTTTCGTTTCCTGATCAATACAGTTTATTTATAATTTGCATATGTGTTATTGCTTTTGTTATGCGGTTTTTATTCCGATTATTAAATGATATAAAACTTGCAGGTAATGCACGGCAAAAATATGTTTTTTTTCATAAAACTGTAAAACATATATTGAAATATCTCATTCTTTTTTCAGGTGTAATATTTTCATTATTGTTTTTTTATAAAGAACAGCTTGTTTTTGCATTTGCAACTATTATTTTAACGGTGATACTTTATGGAATTCTTGCATTTGGAACTACAAAAACACAAACAGACACAGAAAACAACGAACAAAATCATATTTTGTAGATTGTTTTTATCTATATTTTTGTTTTCACTTTTTTTAAACAATGCAATAATCAGTGCAAGCCCAATTTCCAATTATCCTCATATTTCAGAATTGCAATCAAGAAATCCAATGTTCAAGCAATATATGCAGGATGTAGAACAGACATATAAGCTAGTTGCAAAAGGTTCTGCTCCTTTACTTTCGTTATACACATATACATGTACAAAAGCAGATACAATCATGACAATATCTGCAAGATGCAATATTCCACAAGAAACAATCGCAACGTTAAACAGATTTTCATCTTCCGATGTATTGCTTGACGGAATAACTATTGTTTTGCCAACTGTGCCAGGACTTTTTATTTCAACAAATCCCGAAACAACGCTTGAACATATTCTTTCAAGGAAAGTCTTTAAAGAAGACGAAACACCATGTTACAATATTAACAATGAGCAATTTTACTTTTTGAGCGGTTGCCGTTTTGAACCTACAGAACGAGCTTTTTATCTTGATACGGCACTTTCATGTCCTTTGCCGCATGGAGTTATTACATCATCATACGGCACGAGAATAAGTCCTATTACGGGCAAGGAACATTTTCATCAGGGCGTAGATCTTGCAGCCCCTATAGGAACACCGGTTCTTGCTGCACGAGCAGGCATTGTTGAAATAACAGGCATGGATGAAGTTTATGGTAATTATATTGTGCTAGCCCATGATAATAACACACAAAGTCTATATGCTCACTTGAGTTCAATAGACGTTAAAAAAGGAATGCGTGTTGAGAAAGGCAATATGATTGGCAAAGTGGGAACAACAGGATGGTCGACGGGACCTCATCTTCACTTTGAAATGCGAATAGGTGGAAAAGCCCAAAGACCGCCGAATTCTTTGTTTTTCAAAAAATAGACAGAAAATAAAATGAGCGTATTTTTAAATTATATTTTTTTGCGCCGTAATTCAAAGTTTTTCTCAAAAAGATACATTCAATTTTTGTTTGTTATTGCATATGTTTTTTTTGCATTGAATCTAAATGCAGAAACATTTCGTGTTAGACAAACACACATAGCAGATATGAGTAAAGAAGTTGCAACTCATACAAAATATCTTGGTTTTAATGATGTTCTTGCAATAACTTTGCCTGATAAAAATCAATTTCTTAAAGGCGTTGAGCTTGAATTTAAGATTCCGTCTGATATGCTTGTTTATAAACATTGCATTGGATTTTCTTTTTATAAAAATATTTCACCGGAACCGGACGAGAACACTGTTGATTTTTCAGGAAAACGCACATACATTAATACTTTGCCTGCGAGACTTAGCATGGTTCTTCAAGTGCCTTTTGCAGAAAATCACTCAATAGAAGAAACTCCATATGCAACATTAATGCCGTATTCTATTGTAGAAGGCAATAATACAATTTTTTTGAGATTGCAGCCTATTACAAAATTTCTTCCGGAAAATATTGCAGAACTTATTTTTGAAGTTTCTGTAAAACCGTTGCTTTCAGATGAAGGATTTTTTGATTTATCAATTATTTATCCGGATAAGGAACATAAAGGCATTGCAGTTTTTATTGATGAGAAACCTGTTACAAATTATACAAAACCTATGCTGTTTCCAGCCGGAATGCATTATCTTGCAATTACATCTGAACATTACCGTACAGAGGTTAGAACATTTGCTATTGAACAAGCAAAGACAACATCTCTTGAAGTGCAGCTTAGAGATACAGCACCATCTATTGTCATTACTGCGCCAGAAAATGCGTCTGTTTTTATAGACGGAACACCGGTTTCTTGGGAAGCTGGTCCAATAACTGTTTCTACAGGGGAACATACAGTCAAGTTTGTTATCGGCGATTATGAAGTGTCAAAAACTGTAACAGCCATTAATGGAAAAACATACAATGTTTCAGTTTCAATAGGTGTGCAAGTAATAGAAACTCCATAAATTTAGCGATATATATTGCTCCCGAAAGCAAAAACAAAGGTTAAAGAATTTGATATTTTTACCGATACTATACTTGTCGGACAAACAAATCCCCTCCCACCCATTGTTTGTCCGATTGCCTGATGGGCATGGCCGGTGCGTAACCGGCCTTTTTTGTAATATTTACGTTTCGCCAAATTATTCCCCAAATTGTAGATTAAAGCCAAAGCGAAATGCCAAAGCTAAAACCTGCCTTGTAGTTTGAGCGAAGCGAAAACTACGGGTTTTGCTATATTAGTCCCAAGTTCATAACTCCATCCCAAGCGCAAAACCCAATCGGCGTTTCGCCAGCATAACCCTAACTTGTAGATTAAAGCCATGTGAATGCCCAATCCTCAAGTTTTTGCCCCGCAAAAACTTGGCGTTTCGCCAGCATAACCCTAAATTGTAGATTAAAGCCATGTGAATGCTCAATCCTCAAGTTTTTGCCCCGCAAAAACTTGGCGTTTCGCCAGCATAACCCTAAATTGTAGATTAAA
>JAAYQG010000100.1 GCA_012519415.1 Treponema sp.
CTTGTTTATCTTTTTCACCAAATAAAGCAGCTCTGTCATACAAAATTTGAAGTCCTCCATAATGCCATCCATTTCTTCTGCCGTTTTAAAAAATTCTTTTCCGGTTCTTTCTAATGTTTCATAATCTTCCAATACATTGTTATGTATGAAGAATAATATTTCCTGTGTATTTTTAGCCAAATCCTCCACATGCTTTACTACTCCGTCGCTGATATTCTGAATATAATTTGCTGTATTTCTGGAATTATCAGCCAATATCCTTATTTCATCAGCCACTACCGCAAATCCTCTGCCTGCTTCACCTGCTCTTGCCGCTTCGATAGAAGCATTAAGTGCGAGCAAATTAGTTTTGCTTGCAATCCCTAATATTTCTTCTGTCAATTCCGTAATTTTATATATTTGTTTACTATTTTTCACCGATTGGCTCACGGAAGCATCAATTGACTCAATCATACTAACCGCTTCGGCTTTACTGTTTATCGCTCTTTGTTCTACTTCATGTGCTTTTACCTTAACATCCTTTGCATAGTCGCTTCCTCTGGTAGCTTTATCCGACGCTTGAATAACTGAATTCTCCATGTTCAGGGTATCTTCATTCAGCATAGTAATTGTTGCTGATACCTCTTCCATTCCGGCCGCAAACTCCTGCATTATCGCCGAGATATTATCGGCTTTCTCATTCACCTTTCTTACATTTTCTTCTACTACTTTCCCTTGTATTCCTAATTTGCTACAGCATACAATTATACTCGATATAATATTTTGTACCAATCCCAAAAAATCATTAACTCCTGAAGAGAGCCTTCCTATTTCATCTCTCGACTTAACTTCGATTCTCTGCGTCAAGTCTCCTCTTCTTTCTTTTATCCCATTCACAATCCAATCAATTTGATTAGTAGATTTTTTAACAGGATTTACTACAGTAAAACTTATTACTATAATAATTAGGGCAATAGCAATTCCAAAAAAACCAAACGATCCAAATGCAATGTATGGAACCGTTTTAATTATATCAGCTATTGATGCCTGCTCATTTTCCATTTCTCTGTTTGTATATTCAATAATTGAATCTATATATCCTTCAATATTTGCATTAAACATGTATAAATTGGAAGTCGCGGACACCTCTGCCTGCTGTTTATTCACTTTACTTGTATTCAGCAAGCTTGCCACTGTCTTTTTATACCGTGCATAATCTGCGGCAAATCTATCGAAGTCCTCACGTCTGGTATCATCTTTTAACAAAAGGGAATCAAAAGCCTTTGTTTTCATATCCAGTTCAGCAAGTCTTTCATTAATATCTTCACCTATTTTTTCCATATCACCTTCTCTATTTGTCAGAACATGCATTAGGACTTGTCCGTTAATATAAGAATAATCTCTTGATATTTCTGAAATAGCCTCCGCCTCAGCCACTTGCTTATTGATGATTCTTTCATTTGCATTACTTATTTTTTGTAAAGATAATACCATGGACCAAATAACTGCCATAGCTACCAATGATATTAAAATTATTTGAATATATATTTTAATTCCTATACTGCTCTTTAACTTTGCCTTCCCAAGTAAATTTCCATTAACCTCTTGCTTATTCTCCCTATTTACACCCATACTCTTTTGGTTCCTCCCTAATTTATAACGACAGTTTTTATAACTGCAGAAAGTTCCAACGTACTAA